>JBKJZM010000261.1:0-7104 GCA_046715295.1 Gemmatimonadales bacterium
GATGCGAACAGTATGAGATGGAGGAGGAGCGCGATGCCGGCTGAGAGGACTCGGAGACGCACAGACCTGCCGATCTAAGGTGAAGCTGGAAGGTAATTCGGCAAGGGCCAAATAGCCTTCACCGCGGTGCGTCGCCCAGCGGAGTGTCCCGAATGGAGCGACGAAAGTCCGGGTGACGGACCCAGAGATAGACCCCCATGGATACGGCGGCCAGCGTGTTGGCGGTGACCACTGCCCAGAAGGGAAACAGGGTGTTGGTCCGCTCGGAGAGCACCTCCAGCAACCCGTAGAACATGACCTCGAAGACGAGGAAGACGGGCAACAGCGCGTAACGCACCACCGAGTCGCGGACGGCCCAGTGAACCAGGACTACCAGGCCCATGCCCAGGAGGGCGAAAACGGCAAAGTGGAATGCGGTATAGACCAGAATGGCGCCGAAGACCAGCTGGCTCGTGTCCGGGCGGGCATTGCCGAAGAGAACCACCTGGCCGAGCAGGCTGGGCGTTTGAAACGGATGCCCCGCAATGGTGTCGAGGATCAGGAACCAGAGCGCGACGGCCACCCCGCCGATGATCCCGACATCGGTGCCTTCCGCCATGGTCGAGTGTGAGTTGTCCAGCATGATACCCTCCGGAGAAGGCCCCTCGCATCACTGCTGTCTGTTGTGGCGTGCCATCACATTGGGGCTGACGTCTCCGGAACGCAAGGCGTCACGGAGCGTTGGGTCCGGGCTGTGGCTTGCCAGGCGGATGGGGGGGCGACTTCACTTCGGCCCCGAGGGGGAGATGGCGCATGCTTCCCCGGAGGGTGGGGTGTCCCCGCCAGAGATAAAATCCCATCGCTCCCACACCCAGCACGGTCCCAATCAGGAAGGTCCACCAGGGGAACCGCTGATCGGTGAGTCGAAAGAGCGTAGATGAGATTCCGAACCAGAACAACAGTCCGACTACCAGGAAAAGCAAGACTCCCATGCGAAATGTCGGGTTCCGGGTGGCCAGATGCGTCAACGCCGTGAGCCCCATACCGAAGAGCAGAAACCACCCGAAATGCAGCAGCGAGTACTGCACTACCGCGGCTGAGGAGATGGTCCTCGTGGCTGGAATGGTGTCGCCCTGCACGAAGACCTGACCCAGCACGTTCGGGGTGTGGAGCAGCTCTCCCCGTCCCAGATCCACGGCAAAGTACCAGGCGGCAACGACCACCCCTCCAATCAGGCCGGCGACCAGTCCTTCGCGAATACTCGAATGCTGCTGGTGAGGCATCGGTGGCTCCGGAAGCGAGACTCGACCCAGGAATGCAAGCGCTACAGATTGTCTCGCGGGGACGGGTGGCGGATGTGTCGCCCGTCACCGGAGGCTCACGCACTGCTGGCACGGACAGCGGCGAAGCAGACGCTCGAAGGTGTAGATCCCCGTCGAGTGTCCGTCGCTCCACTGAATCTTCAGGCCATACGCGCCCACCAGGGCGAGAGAAACCGGACGGATATCGTGGGCGACGGAGATGGGATCCAGAAGCGGCCGACCACTCATCTCCTCCACGCAACCGGCGCAGGGGCAGGCCAGGCGCAGGTGGCGGGCAGGGAAGAACCCTTCGTGGCCATCCAGATCCCACTCGATGCGCAGCCCGTCGTCCTGGCGGTTGTTGGCGTGGGGGATGGGGTTCATGGGGGCGAGTGGGTATGGGCTATGGGCCGTGGGCTGTTCCTCAAAAAAGAAACCCTCCACGTGCTGGGAGGGTTTCTCAAGCATCGGGCCAGCCCATAGCCCATAGCCACTCGCCTTCTAAGCAACCAGATCCTTCAGCCGCTCGCCGGTTTCACCTTCGCGGAGCCGGAGGAGCGCCCGATCGCGAAGCTGGCGGATCCGCTCGCGGGTTACCCCCATCATACGGCCGATCTCTTCCAGCGTGCGGCTATTGCCATCGTCCAGGCCGAAATACAGCCGGAGCACCTTGGCGTCCCGCGGGGGCAGCGCGGCAAGAGCTGCCTCGATGTCTCGCGTTTGGCTGTTGGCCATGGTGGACATATCGGTGCTTTCCTGCTCACCGCTGGTAAAGCGCTCAATGCGCTCGTTCCCTTCCCCATCACGCGTAGGGTGATCGAGCCGAACAGCTTCGGAGTTGAGGGCGCTCAACGAGCGTACCGCTTCGACCGTGAGACCGGTAGCGCGAGCCAGCTCCTCGGTGGTGGGCATCCGGCCCAGCCGATCCTTCAGCAGAGTGGTGGTGCGACCGAGCCGGCTGAGGTCGGCAGTACGGTTGAGCGGTACCCGAACCGGCCGCCCGTGCCGCGCGATGGCTGCCTGGACCGCCTGACGAATCCACCATACCGCGTAGGAGATGAACTTCACTCCCCGATCCGGATCGAATTTCCGGGCGGCGGTCATGAGACCGAGGTTGCCTTCACCAATGAGATCGACGAGCGGCACCCCGCGATTCTGGAATTTCTTGGCCACCGACACGACGAAGCGGACATTGTGCCGCGCCAGCCTCTCCTGAGCCACCACATTCCCCTTAAACGCCTTCCGGGCGAGCTCCATCTCCTCCTCACGATTGAGGAGTGGAACCCGGCTGATCTCGTCGAGATAGAGGTCGAGACTTTCGCGACCCTCGTCAATTGCACGAGCGATCTGAGCCGGTCGAACCGGGCGACGTTTGCTACGTGCCTTGATTGTCACGCCTTAGCCTCCTAGGGGACTCTTGTCCCTATGCTCGGTTACCAGCCACGCCTGAGGCCGAGCCAGATTTAAGTCGCCCAATATAGTGTCTAAGATATGAGAAATCAACACCTTAGATAAACCACAGCGGGATGGAGAGTTGCGGCCCCGCTAGCGGGGTAAGGCCTAGTCGCCCGGTCCATCTGCAAGTTTGGCAGTCAGGAACGCAATACTGTCGGATATTAATGCGTACCGCTGCCCGACAGCTGCTTCACCAACTCACCCACGACGTTCTTGGCGTCCCCGAATAACATCCAGGTTCGCTCGGCGAAGTAGAGTTCGTTGTCGATGCCGGCAAAACCGGGGTTCTTGCTCCGCTTGATGGCAAACACCGTTCGAGCCTTGTCGGCGTCGATGATCGGCATACCAAAAATTGGGCTGGACTTGTCGTTCCGCGCCGCTGGATTGACCACGTCGTTGGCTCCCACGACCAGGGCCACGTCGCACTGCGGCATCTCGGAATTGATCTCGTCCATTTCCACCAGGTCGGTGTACGGAATATCCGCCTCGGCCAACAGCACGTTCATATGCCCTGGCATGCGCCCGGCCACTGGATGGATCGCAAACTTTACGCTGATCCCCCGCTTCCTGAGCTGATCGTACAGCTCCCGTACCTTATGCTGGGCTTGGGCGACGGCCATGCCGTAACCGGGGATGATGACCACGAGGTTTGCCTGCTCCAGCACCTGGGCACCGCCCTCGACGGTTTCGGCCTTATAGACCTTCTCATCTCCCCCGGTCTTGACTTGCTGAGCCTGGCCGAATGCACCGAAGAGGACGTTGATGAACGAGCGATTCATGGCCTTACACATGATGATTGCCAGGATCAGGCCGCTGGCGCCATCGAGTGCGCCGGCAGTGATCAGCAACTTGTTGTCCAGCACGAACCCCATGGCCACCGCCGACAGTCCGGCGTAGGCGTTCAGGATCGCGATCACGGTTGGCATATCGGCCCCGCCGATCGGGATGATCAGCAGCACCCCGAACGCCAGTGCGAGCGCGATCACCAGCGGAAACAGCATAGGCGCCCACGCCGCGGTTGGATTGAGGGTCAGCGCGACCCCGACGACCGCGGCGAGGGCCAGGAGCCCGATATTGATGAAGTTCTGCAGGGGATACGTCACCGGCCGCTGGGGGATCCACTTCACCTCCTGAAGTTTTCCGGCAGCCATGAGGCTTCCGGTGAACGTCAGGTACCCCAGAATGATCTCCACGATGATCGCGGCCATCCGGAACGTGGTCAGGTGCTCTGGTCCCTCGGATATCCACAAGTAGTACTTGGCGGTGCCCACCAGTCCCGCGGCCAGGCCACCGAAGGCGTGGGACAGGGCGGTCCGCTGGGGCACGGCGGTCAGCGGCACCATGGAGAGGGGGATGCCCACCGCGAAGCCCGCGATAATCGCCAGGACGATCCAGCCGTGGTGGACGACCTCGGGCTGGGCCCAGGTGACCAGGACGGCGATCACCATGGCTGCGACGCCGGCGTACACCCCTTTCCTGGCGGTGACCGGGGCGTTCATCCAGTGAAGCGCGAAGATGAACAGGACCGTCGCCACCAGGTAGGACAGCTGCACGACCGCGTGGCTCATGGCCGATTATCCGCCTTCGGGGTGCGGTCGGTCTTGAACATCTTCAACATCCGGTCGGTGATCAGGAAGCCGCTGACGATGTTGGTCATCGAGGCGAATAAGGCGATGGCCCCCATGATGCGAATCCCGGTGGGATAGTCGCCGCCGGTCACCAGGATCGACCCGATGACCGCGATGCCTGAGATGGCGTTGGTGATCGACATCAGAGGCGTGTGCAGCAGTCGTGATACCCGGCGGATCACGCCCAGGCCGATGAACGCCGCCAGCACAAAGACGTACAGCAGGGACCAGTAGTCTATCGATTCCGTCATGTTCCCACCTTCTGGAGGGCATCCCGCGTCCGCGCGTGCTTCACTTCACCATCGTGAGTGATGGCCGCGCCCTGCTGGATGTCGTCGGTGAAGTCCAGCTGAAAGACCCGCTCTTTTGTAAAGGCCAGCAGAAACGCGGTGAGGTTTCTGGAGAAGAGCAGACTGGCATGGAGAGGCATGGTGGCCGGGAGGTTGAGCGGCGCGACGATGGTGACGCCGTCGACAACCACTGTCTCGCCAGGGCGCGAAAGCTCGCAGTTGCCACCGCCATCGGCAGCCAGGTCCATGATTACGGCTCCCGGCTTCATCGCCTTCACCATGTCGGCCGAGATGAGCCTCGGCGCAAACACGCCGCCGATGAGAGCGGTGGTGATCACCACATCGGACTGGGCACACTGGGCGGCGAGTAGCTCCCGCTGACGCGCCCGATCCTCCTCCGTCAGCTCCTTGGCATATCCTCCGCCGGCCGACGCGGCCTGCTTGAGCTCGATCCCCACGTACTTGGCGCCCACGCTCTCGATCTGTTCCTTAACCTCGGGCCGGACATCGGTGGCAAACACATTGGCCCCGAGGCGCCGGGCCGTGGCGATGGCCTGAAGCCCCGCCACCGCCGCCCCAACCACGAAGACCCGGGCTGGTGGCACCATGCCGGCGGCGGTCATGAGCATGGGGAAGTATTTGTTGAGCTCGGCCGCCGCGAGCAGCGCGCCCTTGTAGCCCGCGATGTTGGCCATCGATGACAGCGTATCCATCGACTGGGCGCGGGTGGTTCGAGGAATGGCGTCGGTGGAAAAGGCGGTGACCCCGCGCGTGGCGAGCATTCGAACCGTCTCGAGGTTCCGGAGCGGCATCAGCGAGCCGAGGAAAATGCTGCCCGGCCGCATCGCCGCGACTTCGTTCTCCTCGGGGCGATTGACCTTCAACACTAGGTCGGCGCCGAGGATCGTGGCCGGCGAGGGATCCAGCGTCACGCCGGCAGCACGATAGCTCGCGTCCGGAAAGCCGGCTGCCGAGCCCGCACCGGCCTCGACCACCACCTGGTAGCCGGCCTGGATCAGCTTCTTGCCCGATTCGGGCACCAGTGCGACACGACGCTCGCCTGCCGTCGTCTCTTTGGGGACCCCGATCCGCATGGGTTTTCCTTTTACAGCTTGATCTTGGGTAACTCAAACCCCGGCACCAACCCAGCGGTCAGCCGCTTCAACTCCGCCTGCAGCTGCTGCTCCACCTGGTCGAGCCGCTGCCTCTCGACCTGGATCCGCTGGTTGGCCTGCGCCTGCACCGCGGCGACCTGCCGCTTGACCGGCTCGATCTTGTCGGCCACCAGGCTGTCGACCTTGGCCCGCACCAACCGTTCGGCCTTGGCCACCTCCTCGCCCATGACGGCTTGCAGCCGTTGCGCGATGGCCTTGTCGAGGTTGCTGGACACCGAAAGCTTCGGAGAACCGACGCTGCCACTTAGCTCCGCCACCACCTCCAGGTCATTCAATCCGGATACGACCCGCCACACCAGCCGCTCGATGTCGTTCATTGAGCGCCCGGCAGTGTCCACGGTCCAGCTGACCTGTTGGGACTGGATCGCCCACCTGCCGGTGAGCTCCGCGCCTCCGCCGACCATCGTGAAGTCGAGGCTGCTGGTACCGGTGCCGGGCACCACCCGGAACGGAATGCCGGGAATATCGAAGGACGGTAGTTTGATCCCCCGCAGCCTGGCCGTGGCTGCGTCCCGGGTTCGAGCCGTGACGTGATCCAGGGTGGCGTCTATATCGATCGCCGCTATGCCTGACCCTTCGGCCCGTCGGCTCGCCTTGACCACTGTGGGCCGGCCGTAGAGCGTGGGCGTCGAGGTCAGCCCGTGCACCGTGGCCTGATAGGCGCCCTGGACCGCGCTGGTCCCCCCGATCGAGAAGTCGATTTGCCCCTGCTCGAGCAGGAAGCGGGGAAACTCTTTCTCCCGGGGAAACTCCAAGGTGGCGCCCGCGGCCCGTAACCGCTGGGGCCCCGGGGTCGGACGAGGCAGCAGCCCGGGCGGCATGTACTGCTGAGCCAGCTCGGCCCAGTAGAGTGTCTGCTTGAAGCGCTCGATGCTCACCTTGCCGAAAAAGGCGCTTCCGATGTCAGGCGCCGAGAAGCTGGGCAGCTTGAGCAGGGACTTGGCGAAGGCGAAGTCTTTCTGCCGAGCCTGATCCAGTAACTGGGTGCCTTGACCGAGGAGCTGTACGCCAGTGCGGGTATGTCGTTCCAACGCCTCCAGCCGTTTCTTGGCCGCGTCCACCTGCCGGAGCGTCTGCTGCACCGATTGGATGGCCTGGCGGGTGCCGTCCACGCCCAGCTTCTTCGGGTCGGCGGCGGATAGCCGCTGCACCAGCCCACGGGCGGTGTCCAGCGTCTCACGAATGTCCAACTGCTGGAATCCCTGGTCCAGCGCCTTTCGAGTGGAATCGGTGCGTGCGAGGAGCGCTCGGGCATCGCGTATGGTGGTCAGCTGAG
>JBKJZM010000262.1:0-10346 GCA_046715295.1 Gemmatimonadales bacterium
CTTGAGCTCCAGGATCTCACCCTGCACGTCGACTGTGATCTTCTTGGAAAGGTCCCCGTTGGCGACGGCCGTCGTTACGTCGGCGATGTTGCGCACCTGGCCGGTCAGGTTGCCGGCCATCGAGTTCACGTTGTCGGTCAGGTCCTTCCAGGTGCCGCCCACGCCCTTCACCTGGGCCTGACCGCCGAGCTTGCCCTCGGTGCCGACCTCGCGGGCGACGCGGGTGACTTCCGAGGCGAAGGAGCTGAGCTGGTCCACCATCGTGTTGATGGTGTTCTTGAGCTCCAGAATCTCGCCCTGCACGTCCACCGTGATCTTCTTGGACAGGTCGCCGGTGGCCACGGCCGTGGTCACGTCGGCGATGTTCCGGACCTGGGCGGTCAGGTTGCTGGCCATCCAGTTCACGTTGTCGGTCAGGTCCTTCCAGGTGCCGCCCACGCCGGTCACCCGGGCCTGGCCTCCCAGCTTCCCTTCGGTGCCGACTTCGCGGGCCACGCGGGTCACTTCGGACGCGAAGGAGCTGAGCTGGTCCACCATGGTGTTGATGGTGTTCTTGAGCTCAAGGATCTCGCCCTGCACATCGACGGTGATCTTCTTATTGAGCTCGCCGCGCGCCACCGCCGTCGTGACTTCGGCGATGTTCCGCACCTGGGCGGTCAGGTTGCCGGCCATCGAGTTCACGTTGTCGGTCAGGTCCTTCCAGGTGCCGGCCACGCCCTTCACCTGCGCCTGGCCGCCCAGCTTGCCCTCGGTGCCCACTTCGCGGGCCACGCGGGTGACCTCGGAGGCAAACGAGTTGAGCTGGTCCACCATCGTGTTGATGGTGTTCTTGAGCTCCAGGATCTCACCCTTCACGTCGACCGTGATCTTCTTGGAAAGGTCCCCGTTGGCAACGGCCGTCGTCACGTCGGCGATGTTGCGCACCTGGCCGGTCAGGTTGCTGGCCATGCTGTTGACGCTGTCGGTGAGGTCCTTCCAGGTGCCGCCCACACCCTTCACCTGGGCCTGACCGCCCAGCTTCCCTTCGGTGCCGACCTCGCGAGCCACGCGGGTCACCTCGGAGGCGAAGGAGTTGAGCTGGTCCACCATGGTGTTGATGGTGTTCTTGAGCTCCAGGATCTCACCCTTTACGTCGACCGTGATCTTCTTGGAAAGGTCCCCGTTGGCAACGGCCGTGGTCACCTGGGCGATGTTACGGACCTGGGCCGTGAGGTTACCGGCCATGGAGTTGACGTTGTCGGTCAGATCCTTCCAGGTGCCGCCTACACCCTTTACCCGGGCCTGGCCGCCCAGCTTGCCCTCGGTCCCGACCTCGCGCGCCACGCGGGTGACTTCCGACGCAAAGGAGCTGAGCTGGTCCACCATCGAGTTCACGGTCTTGCCGATCCGGAGGAACTCACCCATCAATGGCCGGCCCTCGATGTCGAGCGACATCGATTGCGACAGGTCCCCCTTGGCCACGGCCCCGATGACGCGGGCCACCTCGCTGGTGGGTTGGACCAGGTCGGCGATCAGGGTGTTCACCGAACTCACCGACGCAGCCCAGGATCCGGCGGCGCTATTCAGGTGTGCCCGCTGGGTGATCTTGCCTTCCTTGCCGACTGCCTTACTCACCCGCTCGAACTCCCTGCTCGTTTCCCGATTGAGCTCGATGATGTCGTTCAGGGTGTCCGAGATTTTGCCCGCGACGCCAGTCTGCGACATGGGCATCTTGACGGAGAAATCGCCCTTCCGCACCGCGGTGAGGACCGCCAGCAGGTGATCGGTGTCGAGCGTCTCAGAGGAAGCAATCGTGATCCGGTTGTCGGCACGACGTTTGGAGGTGCGACCATTGCCGGTCGTGCGACCAATGCCGGGCGGCTTGTCAGTCGGCATGAAAAAAAACTCCCGAGGGAGCGAGCTAGGTTGGTAGACGGATGCCTACCAAGGTGAAGGAGCATCGAGATAGACGGCTGTGAGGCAGATCACATCGGAGCCAAGACATCCTCGCTACCGAGGGTGCTTGACTTACAGCATACATCGGCGACACTTCAACTTAGCGGGCAACTCTTAATTATAGGGCTTCCTCCGGGAGGCCGGCAACCCGGCTCTCTCGGACCTGGATCTCGCATGCCCCAAGATGCGCTTCGCATCCTCATACTCGAAGACGTACCGATGGACGCCGAGCTCATGGAATACGAGCTCGCGCGGGCCCGCATCCCCTTCCTGTCCCACCGGGTGGACAGTCGAGACGGTTTTCTTCATGCGCTGGATGAGTTCGGACCTGACCTGATCCTCTCCGACTACACCCTCCCCCGGTTCGACGGGATGACCGCTCTCTCGCTGGCCAAGGAGCGAGCCCCCAGCATCCCCTTCCTGATTGTCACCGGCTCCGTCAACGAGGAAACCGCAGTCGGGTGCATGAAAGCGGGCGCCACCGACTACCTGCTCAAGAGCAACCTCGCCCGAATCGGACCGGCCATCGAAGCCGCGCTCGAGCGCTCGCGGGCCCATGCCCAGAAGGCCCAGGCGGAGGCCGCGCTAGCCTCCAGCGAACGGCGATTCCGCTCCCTGGTGCAGAACTCCTCCGACCTGGTCACGATTTTGGCGCCGGACGGCACCATTCTCTACGCCAGCGACTCGGCCGAGCGAATCGTGGGATACAGCCCCGGGCAACTCGTGGGCAGCAGCCTGCTGTCATATCTCGATGGCAGCGGTGTGCAGACGGTGCTCGGGCTGCTCCAGACCGGCAACGGCCGCACCAATGGCGCCGGACCGATCGAATTCTGCCTGCGTCGGGGGGACGGATCGCCGGTGTGGCTGGAGGCGGTCGGGACGAACCTGCTGGCCGATACCATCATCCAAGGAATCGTGCTGAACGCACGGGACGTGAGCGAGCGCAAGCGGGCCGACCGGGAACTCCGAGAGAGCGAAGAGCGCTATCGCGATCTCTTCGACAACGCGAGCGACCTGGTGTGCATGGCGGCCCCGGACGGCTCGCTTCTGTATGTGAACCACGCCTGGCAGCAGGGTACTGGATATGGCGAAGCCGAGGTCGGACGCATGCAGCTGGTCGACCTGCTGCCGCCTGACAATCGCGCGTATTACGTCCAGGTGATCGAGCGGGTGTTGAAGGGAGAAAGGCTCGACCATGTCGAGCTGGTCTTCGTGCCCAAGGTGGGTGCGCCGATCACCGTCGAGGGCAATCTGAGCTGCACGTTCAAGGATGGAAAGCCGTGCGTGGTACGGGGGATCTATCGGGACGTCACCGAGCGGAAGCGGGTGGAAGAGCACCTGCGCCGCGCGGAGAGGATGCAGGCTGCCGGCAAGCTCGCCGGGGGGGTGGCCCACGAAGTCAACAACATGATGACCGGTGTAATCGGATTCAGTGAATTCCTACTCCGCAGTCTGGACGAGGGAGACGATCGCCGCGCCGACGTCGAAGAGATCATCAAGGCGGGCACCCGCGCCGCCGATGTGACCAGACAGCTCCTCGCCTTTACCCGGCAGCAGTTTCTCCAGCCACAGGCGCTCGAGGTCAATACCGTGGTCGCCGACATGGAGAAGATGCTCCGCCGATCTCTCGGCGAGGACCACGTCCTCGACCTCCAGCTTTCGGCAAACGCCGGCCAACTCCGAGCCGACCGGGGACAGCTGGAGCAGGTGCTCATCAACCTGGTCCTCAACGCGCGCGACGCGATGGAGCGCCATGGGCGGGTCAGCATTCAGACCGCGCCGGCCGTGTGGGATGAGGTGTACGCCCAGCGACACGGCGGTGTCAGCCTCCCGCTGGGCAGCTACGTGATGCTGGCGGTGAGCGACACTGGATGCGGAATGGATCCGGATGTGCAGGCCCGCATATTCGAGCCTTTCTTCACCACCAAGGCCATCGGGCAAGGCACCGGCCTGGGTTTATCGACCGTGTACGGGATCGTGAAACAGAGCGGTGGCTATGTGTGGGTCTATAGCGAGCCGGGAGAGGGCAGCGTCTTCAAGATCTACCTGCCCGCGACCCAGCTGGAGCAGGCAGGGCAGGCGACGCGCGAACCGCAGGAAGCGCCGCAGGGGGGATCAGAGACAATCCTGGTCATCGAGGACGAGGACGTCGTGCGCAACCTGGCCTGCCGGGGACTCCGAGACCAGGGATATTCGGTGATCGAGGCCCGGAATGGCCTGCAGGCCATCCAGTACATCGAGGAGCACCCCGGAACCGTCGATCTTGTCCTCTCCGATGTGGTGATGCCCGAAATGGGGGGACGAGAGTTCGGCGAGCGCCTCGCTCGGATCGAGCCCGGCTTGCCGGTCCTCTTTATGTCCGGCTACACTGGTGAAGACGTGGTACAACGCGGCCTGCTGGAGCCCGACGCCCCGTTTCAGCAGAAGCCGTTCACCCCGGCGCGCCTGGCCACCAAGGTCCGGGGGATGCTGGATCAGCATCACCCCACCCGCCCACCCGCCTGATCACGCCTTCTGCGCCTTCGCCTCTACCCCGGCTGATCGAAATTCGAGGTGGTCTGCCCTGACGGTCATGAAGCCACGCGGGGTAGCCAGCCGTGTGAGCCGCTCGCCCGCCATATTGACCATCCGCTGGGTGACACCGGGAAAGACCGGGACGACCTGGTACCAGTTGGTGGAATCCAGATCCTGATATCTCCGCTTGTGCTCCTGTCGCAGGCGTGCCTGCACTGGCATTCCCGCTCCTCGCCGACGGGTCGGCAGGTTGAGACTGGTTGTGGCTACGGTGATGCGGACAACGGCGTAAAGCCGGATGTATCGGGGGGGACCCTTAGGGTGAGGAAATCTAGCGAGTACGGCAAGGGCGGGAAAGACGGATTTCCCGCCTTCCCTAATACGCCGGCGGATCGCTCGCCGGGAACGACTCGATGGAGCCCTCGTCCACTCGCGCCGAGCTGGGAGGGACTGCCTCCGCTATGGGAGACGCACCGCTAATCGCCCGCGGCTTTTGGCGGCCCGACAGCAGCTGCCGGAGTACGTACGGAAGGATCCCACCATGCTGATAATAGAGGACTTCCTGGGGTGTGTCGATCCGGATGGTGACGCTGAAGTCGACGGTTGAGCCGTCGTCACTTCGCGCCCGAACCCGGAGCGTGCGGCCGCTCGCGAACCTGGTGGCGATTGCGTCGGCAAGTCCTTCGAGGTCGAAAACTTCGCGTCCGCTGAGGCCCAAGGTCTCGGCAGACTCGCCCGACGAAAACTGCAGCGGCAGAATTCCCATCCCCACCAGGTTCGAGCGATGGATCCGCTCGTAGCTCTCGGCGATGACGGCGCGGATCCCCTGAAGCGCCGGTCCCTTGGCCGCCCAGTCACGGCTGGACCCCGATCCATACTCTTTGCCGGCGAGCACCAACAGCGGGGTGCCATCGGCCTGGTATCGCATCGCGGCATCGTAAATCGGCATCACCTCGCCGGTGGGGAGATATGTGGTGACGCCTCCCTCGGTATTCGGCGCCAGCTGGTTCCGGATCCGGGTGTTGGCGAAGGTGCCCCGGACCAGCACCTCGTGATTGCCACGCCGGGAGCCGTAGGAGTTGAAGTCCGCCAGCAGGACCCCCTGCCCCGTGAGGTACTGACCGGCTGGCGAGTCCTTCTTGATGCTGCCCGCCGGGGAGATGTGGTCGGTGGTGACGCTGTCCCCCAGCACCGCGATCACCCGTGCGCCCCGGATCTCCGCTACCCCTTTGGGACTCTCCCGGGACATCCCCTCGAAGTAGGGCGGACGCCGCACATAGGTGGATGTCGGTGACCACTCGAAGCGATTCCCTTCGGGCACGTCCAGTGTGCTCCACCGTTGATCCCCCGCGAAAACGCCCGAGTAGCTCCGGCGGTACATGTCGGACTGGATGGCGGAAGCCAGCGTCTTCTCCACTTCGGCGGAGCTGGGCCAGATGTCGCGCAGGTAGACCGGCACACCCTTTTTGTCGTGACCCAGCGGCTCGTGTAGCAGGTCGATGTCGATCCGGCCCGCGAGTGCAAACGCGACCACCAGGGGAGGCGACATGAGGTAATTGGCCCGCACGTCCGAGTTGATCCGCCCTTCGAAGTTGCGGTTGCCCGAGAGCACCGAGCAGGCGACCAGGTTGCGGCGCTGGATGGCATCAGAGATCTCCATCGGCAACGGCCCCGAGTTGCCAATGCAGGTGGTGCATCCATAACCCACGACGTTGAAGCCGAGCTGGTCGAGATAGGGTGTGAGGCCGGCACGATCGTAGTAGTCGGAGACCACCTTCGAGCCGGGAGCCAGAGACGTCTTGACCCACGGCTTCGTCACCAGGCCGCGTTCAACCGCCTTCTTGGCCAGGAGGCCGGCAGCCAGCATCACCGAGGGGTTGGAGGTATTGGTGCAGCTGGTGATCGCGGCGATCACCACCGAGCCATGATCCAAAACCTCGGCGGCGTCCTCCAGCATCACCGCGTGGGCGGCCGGAGACTGCGACGACCCTTCACCCCACACTCCGACAGCCGCCGGCCCTTGCGCGGGTCCCTTGGCCCCGTCCTTTCCCGGAGGCGGGCTGCCGGTGGGCAGCAGGCTGGGCAGCGCAGCCCGGAATGCACGCTGGGCATCCGAGAGCCGGATCCGGTCCTGGGGCCGACGGGGACCCGCGATGCTGGGCTCCACGCTCGAGAGATCCAGGGTCAGTGTGTCGGTAAACACCGGCTCCGGCGACGCCGCCGAGTGGAACAGCCCCTGCTCTTTCATGTAGGCTTCGACCAGGGCAACCCGCTCCTCGGAGCGGCCGGTAAACCGGAGGTATTGCAGAGTGACTTCGTCGACCGGGAAGATGGCGCAGGTGGCGCCATACTCGGGCGACATGTTGCCGATCGTGGCGCGATCGGCCAGCGCCAGGCCGCTCAGGCCGGGACCAAAGAACTCCACGAACTTGCCGACCACGCCCTTGCGGCGGAGCAGCTCGGTGACGGTCAGGACCAGGTCCGTGGCCGTGGCTCCCTCCGGCAGCCTGCCCTCCAGGCGGAAGCCAACCACTTCCGGTATGAGCATGGAAACGGGCTGACCCAGCATCGCGGCTTCCGCCTCGATGCCACCCACACCCCAGCCGAGCACACCCAGACCGTTGATCATGGGGGTGTGAGAGTCGGTGCCCACCAGTGTGTCGGGGTAGGCCTGGGGGTGAGACCCGGCGGCCGCATGCGGGTTCTCGTCGGAGGTGAACACCACCCGCGCCAGGTACTCCAGGTTCACCTGGTGGACGATGCCGGTGTTGGGCGGAACCACCCGGAAGTTCTCGAACGCCCGCTGTCCCCAGCGGAGGAACTGGTAGCGCTCGCGATTGCGCTGATAGTCGAGCTCCACGTTGGTGGCGAAGGCCTGCGGCGTGCCAAAGGCATCGACCTGAACCGAATGGTCTACTACCAGCTCCACTGGCTGAAGCGGATTGATCCTGCTGGGATCTCCGCCCAGGTCCGCCATGGCATCCCGCATTGCGGCGAGGTCCACGACCGCGGGCACACCGGTGAAGTCCTGCAGCAGGACACGGGCAGGAGTAAAGGCGATCTCGCGGGTCACGCCGCTGCCGGGGGTCCACCGCGCCAGCGCCTCGATGTCCTCCGGGGTGACGATGACGCCGTCCTCGGTGCGCAGCAGATTCTCGAGCAGAATTCGGAGAGAGTAGGGCAGACGCTGTAGGTCGACGCCGGCCCGGGCCAGGGCGTCCAGGCGGAAGATTTCGAAGGTCCGCCCGCCGACCTTCAAGGTAGACCGGGCGCCGAATGTGTTGCTGTTGGCCATGACGTAAAGTAAGCGGAGGGGCGGGCGCGCGAACAGGCGGACTGGTCCACAGGTTAAAGAGATCCTCGCTTTTGCTCGGGGCAGGCTCTTTGCGTCGTTCAGGATGACATTCTCCGCTGCACTCGCCGGTGCGCCCCCGCCCGTCTATCCGCCCCGCTGCGCCGATACTGCCGCGAGGCCCGACAGTGGACAATCAAGGTGAACCGGCTTACGATGTGTGGCGATCGGATGTTCGTGGCATCCTATCCCCCACCAATCGGTAACAGCCGTAATGCTAGAAGCCCAGGACGCGCCGCCGGTTGTGGCCGGCTCGGCCAACTGTCTCATCGTCGATGACGAACCAAGTGTCCGCCGGTCCCTGACCCGCATGCTGCAGGCACAGGGCTTCAACTGCTTCGAGGCTGGTAGCGGGCAGGAGGGGTTACAGGTTCTCGACCGTATCGGCGAGACCCCGCTGATCATCTCGGATATGCGGATGCCGGAGCTGGACGGCATGGGCTTCCTCGCCGCGGTGCGGCGGCGCTTTCCGGACAGCTCGGTCATCATGCTCAGTGGGATGAGCGAGACCACCACCGCGGTGGACTGCCTCCACCTGGGGGCGGCAGATTTCCTGCTGAAGCCCATCTCTTTGAACGAGCTGCAAGCCCGGGTGGTTCGCGCGCTGGAGAAGCGTGCGCTGGTGCTGCAGAACCGGTTCTACCAGGAGCACCTGGAACGTCAGGTGCAGGTGCAGGCCCAGCGCATTCAGGAGCTCTTTCTCCAAGGCATTCAGATGCTGGCCCGCGCGCTCGAGGCCAAGGACGCTTACACCCGCGGCCACTCGATCAGGGTGAGTCAGTACGCGGTGGCAACCGCCGCTGAGCTCGGCTTCGACGGCCCCGGTCTGGACGGCATCCGGTTGGGGGGCGAGCTGCACGACATCGGGAAGATCGGCACCCGGGAAGCGGTGCTCCACAAGGCAGGCTCGCTGACCGCCGAGGAGTTCCGCCAGATAGCCGAGCACCCCGCCCTGGGCGAGCGGATGCTGGCCCCCCTGGCGCATGAGTCGCCTGACGTCCTGCGCATCGTGCGATCGCACCACGAGCGGCTGGACGGGGCGGGCTTTCCCGATGGCTTGCGGGGAGAGAAGATTCCGATCGAGGCGCGCATCGTCGCCGTCGCTGATTCGTTCGACGCCATGACCACCCGGCGTCCTTACCGTGATTCAAGACCGGCGGATGTCGCGGTCACGGAGCTGCGCCGGGTAGCCGGCACCCAGCTGGATCCTCAGGCGGTGGAGGCCTTCGTCGCGGCATTCCCCCACCCCGGCGACCTGCCCATCTCGGTGTAACTCCTTCGGCTAGAGCTCTCGCAACATCGTGCGCATCCGGATGGCCAGCGCCTCGATCTCCTTGAGTCCAACCAGCGTTTCGGGGTCGATCTGGGCCTCATTGAGCAGGAGCAATTGGGTCTCGGCGAGCAGCGCCGAGAGCGGATTCGACAGATCGTGGCGAAATCGGTTGAGCTTGTCGGCGTCGTTCATGAGGCCTGGATAGATGGCATCATAACCCGAATTACTGGGGTATCCCTGCGGAACCTCCGTGACCCGGCTGCCGTCACGAGTGAAAGATTGTACCCGCCGGGA
Source organism: Gemmatimonadales bacterium (assembly GCA_046715295.1). Classification (GTDB taxonomy): domain Bacteria; phylum Gemmatimonadota; class Gemmatimonadetes; order Gemmatimonadales; family GWC2-71-9; genus CAVVWJ01. The sequence goes on from JBKJZM010000262.1 coordinate 9,369, forward strand.
GGTTACGCAACAGAGTCAGGCCACCTCCCTCTTGACTCCGCCCCCCCGGGCCTCTACTTTAAGGAGCTTTCTTGTCCGATAGGAAACTCCCCGACCCATAACGTCTTGCATGCTCCGGCGCTCGGCGCCAACTACATACAGTCCAACCTCGCTTGATCTTGCTCTCACAACCCAACCCCCCAGCTCGACCCTTGGCCGGGCCTGTCCGCCTGGAGTCCCCCCCGTGGATATCGCTGAGTTAAAGCAGAAGTCGGGCGCCGAACTGCACACGCTGGCCGAGCAGCTGAACATCACCAACTACTCGGGCCTTCGAAAGCAGGACTTGATCTTCCGCATCGAGCAGTCGCTGCTCGACTCCGACACGGTCATTCGAGGCGAGGGCGTGCTGGAAATCCTGCCCGAGGGCTATGGCTTCCTGCGGAGTCAGGACTGGAACTACCTGTACGGGCCCGACGACATCTACGTCTCGCCCAGTCAGATCAAGCGCTTCGACCTCCGCACCGGCGACACCGTCATGGGACAGGTCCGGCCCCCCAAGGAGGGCGAGCGGTACCTGGCCCTGCTCAAGGTCGAGCAGGTCAACTTCGAGGAGCCGGAGAAGACCAAGCACCGGATCGCCTTCGACAACCTCCGGCCGCGGTATCCGGATTCGCGCATACGCCTGGAACGGAAAAACGGCGACTTGTCCATGCGGGTGGTAGATCTCCTGTCCCCGCTCGGCAAGGGCCAGCGAGCGCTGATCGTGGCGCCGCCGAAGGCCGGCAAGACGATCCTGATGCAGAAGTTGGCCAACGCCATCAGCGAGAACCACCCGGAGATCGTCCTCATCGTGCTGTTGATCGACGAGCGGCCTGAGGAAGTCACCGACATGGAGGAGAACGTCAAGGCGGAAGTCATCTCCTCTACCTTCGACGAGCCCGCCGACCGGCACGTGCAGGTAGCAGACATGGTCATCGAGAAGTCGAAGCGGCTGGTGGA
>JBKJZM010000263.1:0-7052 GCA_046715295.1 Gemmatimonadales bacterium
GCGCCACCATCAGCTGGTAGCCGCCGAGCTCCCAGGCCTCGGGGACGCTGTCGGGGAAGACGTCGATCAGCTTGACCACCCAGTCGGCGTCGCGGCCGGTCGTGGACGCAAACAGGCGGGCGGTGACGTCGCCGGCAACGAGCAGGTCCTCGGCCTGTGGCTCCGAGACCCAACTCACCACGTCGGGCCGGCCATCCACGAACCGCTGATCTATCGTCTCCCAGGTGCGCCAGCGCGAGCCGCGCAAATCATAGGTCTGCTCGATGGGACGGGGACGGTAGGGCACCGGGTGCGCCGGATCGGACACGTACTGGTCGAAGGGAGACTCGCCCGCCCCGGGCGGATCGAACGAGAGGGTGCCGCCGGCCCGGAGATAGAGGCTCCTTGGCGCGCCGCGGGTCTTTGGCGGCCAGGTCTCGAACGAGCGCCAGCGCATGGCGCCCGCGTCGAAGAGCAGAGCCTCGGGCTGGGTGGGGCGCCCTTTATCCTTCAGGTAGTACGCGAACCAAGGAGCCTCAACATCTTTGAGATAGGCATCTTGCGTGCCTGGGTCCACTACCGGCATCTGCCGAGACGGGTTGCGCCACCCACCGTGGTTCCAGGGGCCCATCACCAGGAAATTTCGATTGGCCGTGTCCCCGCGCTCCAGCGCCTGATAGGTCGCGAGCGGGCCGAAGCGGTCCTCCTGGTCCCACCAGCCACCCACACTGAGCGTGGGCACGGCGGGCGACTTCAGCAGCAGCTGCACCGCGCGCTTCTGCCACAGGGTGTCGTACGCCGGGTGGGCGACGAACGCGTTCCAGGTGGGGACTCTTCCGTGAAAGTATCTGGTGTTGACGTTGGAGAGCGGACCGAGGCGGAGATACCAGTCGTAGGTGTCCCAGGTCCCGATCGGGAGCGGCACCGACTGGTCGCTGCTCAGCTCCATGCTCCCGGCGTACTCGAAGCCGTAGGAGAGTCGGAAGGCGCCCTGGTGGAAGAAGTCGTCCCCCATCCAGGTGTCGGTCATCGGCGCCTGGGGCGAGATCGCCCTTACAGCGGGATGTGGGTTGATGCCGGCCATCGTGGCCAGGAACCCCGGATAGGAGACACCCAGCACACCGACTCGACCATTGTTGCCGGGCACGTTTTTGAGGAGCCACCCGACGGTGTCATAGGTGTCGGTGGTCTCGTCCACCCCACTGGAGTCGGCCGGATCGTGGAGGGGCCGCTGCATGATGAATTGCCCCTCGCTGCCGTAGCGTCCGCGAATGTCCTGGGAGACGAAGATGTAGCCGTCGGCCGCCAGGAAGCGATAGCTCGTGGGCACTGCGGTGTCGGCGGCGATGCCGTAGGGCGTGCGGGTGATGAGAAACGGGAGCGGCTCGTGTTGACCTTCAGGCTCGCAGACGCTGGTGTTGAGCTGGATCTCGTCGCGCATGGGGATCTTCACGAATCGGCACGTGTGCCGGTGCGAGGGATTCTGCGACCTGACGAGCGACGGCGCAATTGTGGCTGCGCACGTAGTCCAGAGGGCGATCACATGAAACATCAGCACGGAATGAATTCTCCTGACAATGTACCAAAGGATACAGACGCGAAATTACGGAACCGCTTAGCGGAGAATGCCGATTGCCCAGACCGCGAGATGGTCGCTCGCGCCCCCCACGTCGAGCACGGTGCCCGCCGCCGCGCTGTCTGGTGCGGGAATCCCCTTGAAGAAGATGTGGTCCAATCGCCCCAGCCAGGTCGTCGCGGGGCCGTATTCGGTGGGCCAGACGTATCCCTTTTCTCGAGCGACCTCCCCGACCCCCGTATCGTTCATGTCGCCCCCGATGACGACCCGCGGGTAACGCTCGGCGTCCGCGAGGATGGCGCGCAACTGGTCCCGCCGTGCCGCAGGGGCCAGGTCCCCCATGGTGCCAAGATGGGTCGAATAGACCCGGACCAGTATGTCGCCCACGCGAATCGTGGCGGCCGTGGCAATACGCTGGGTCCGGACGAAACGGGAGACGTGGGGAAGGACGATCTTCCGGTCCTCCACAATGGGCCAGCGGGACATCACCGCGTTGCCCATGTGCCGGTTGGTGCGGTAATGAAAGATCGCCGGGTAGTACACGTACCACAGGCCGAGCGCCGTAGCGATCCGCTCGGTTGCCTCCTCGTTCATCTCCTGGAGCAGGAGCACGTCGGCCTGACGCAACGCCGGATCGAACGCCAGCACCGCGATGGCACTGTCCACCTGCAGGGCGAACTCGATGTTGAAGGAGATCACGCGTAAGGTCTCGGCCGAGGGGCGCTCGACCGCGCTCTGGCGCGACCCACCCGCGTATCGCGGACTGTCGGGGGTGGGGTAGTTGCGCCCCGTTCGACATCCCGCGACGGAGACGAGAGCCAAAAGAAATGCGGTTCGTCGGATGGACATGCCTCAGGCGCCTGCCAGGAACTCCAGCATGGCGTGGGTCACCTCGGCCGGGTGAGTCAGGAAGATGTAGTGGCGGGCGCCGTGAATGCGGACCACCCTGGCGCCTTCCACCTTCTCGCTGAAATCTGCCCGCAGCCGGACGTGGAGCCGCGTCAGCGCCTCGAACATCTTCTGGCCGCGAGCTCGAGCCGTCGGGTCGAGGGCGTGCCAGTAGGGGAGCATCGCTTCGGGTGAGTCGAGGATGGCGTAGAGAGCGAGCACAGGGCCACGGATCCGCCCAAGGTCGATGGCTTCCGTGCCGTTGACGAGCCTCTGCACCGTCGAAGCCACGTCCGTGCCGCCGACGAATCTTCCGTCAGCGTCGAACCGGTACAGTGTACGAACCTCGGCCTCCGGGACGTCGGGTCCGGAGAGGCGCTCGGCCCACAGCGTCCAGCTCCATGCCGACCCTACCTCATCGTCGTACGTGGGGGTCGGTGGCTGCGGTGCTCGGAGGACACCGCTCTTCCACTCCGGGCTTTCTCCTATGGCCCGGAAGTCGAAGCCGGAGTCCAGGTACACCAGGCGGTCAACGCGGCCGGGGTAGCGCGCCCCGAGGAGGTTCAGCTCGCTGCCGCCAAAGGAATGCGCCGCGAAGGAGGCCTTCTGGAGGCCTAGGCTATCGAGGACGCTCACGATGTCGCGGACCAGGGTCGTGGTGTCGTAGCCGGCCTTTGGGTGCGACGATTTGCCGGAGCCGCGGCGGGTGATGCCGAGCACGTGAAAGCGATTGGTGAAGCGGATGGCGAACTGGTCATACACGTGAGCCGTGTGCCCTCCGCCGGCCAGAAATATCAGTGGAGCTCCGGAACCGCCCCAGTCCAATACCTCCAGCTTGACGGTTCTGGATACGCCCACGTAGCGAGTGCGGTGGGGTGAGGGGTCGGCCCAGGCCGTATCGCGCGGTACTCCCGATACTGAAACCGGGGCGGTCGGGCTCGCCCCCAGGAGACCGGCGGCGAGGCTTGTCTGCAAGGCGATGGTTGCGAACATGTGCCCTCCGTTCGTCAAACGCGTCACCTGCCCATCGGCTAATTGGCCGCTACGAGATTAGAGAAGTGTGTGTGGACGATCTTCCACCCGCCGTCGCGCTTCTCCAGCACCAGGGTGCCCACCCCGGCCGGAGGTACAGCGAAATCCTTCGCGATCTCGGCAGGAGTGTTGGGCGGGAGCACAAACGTGGTATAGCGGTAGAAGCTCGCGGTGGCCACCTGGCCATTCGCGTGGAACCTTATCAGTCTATCCCGGTCTTCGGTAAAGGTCGCCACCCCGGGCACCTGTTTCTTCAGCGCATCGAAATTGGCCTGCTGAATGCGCATGTTCGTTGCCTGATCGGTCCGACGGCCGCCGCCCTGGGCGATCCAGACCCGATCCGGGGTCATAAGCTTGGCCTGTGCGTTCATGTCCATCTTGTCTTCGAGATCTCCGTATTGATCGATCAGCCGGTTGACGGCCTCGACATCGGACTTGTTCTGTGCGGTGCCAAGCGTGGGTAAGGCGAGGCTGCCGGCTAGCAGCAAGGCGAGACGGATTCCGGCGGTCATGTGCAAGCCCTCCATGTAAGAGCCACTCGTTGACGGGAAACTCATCCAACAGCCACCATTGTACGTCAGGAGGGCTGTCTGCGCATCACCCGGACCCCAGCCATCGAGGCAGCCATGCTGGCCAACTGGATCACGCTCTCGCGCTTCCCGCTCCTCCTGATCAGCGTCCTGATCCTGTACTTCGGATCACCGACGCTGCGGCTCGCCGGGGTCGCGCTGCTCTTCGTGGGCCTGATGCTCGACACGGTGGATGGGATGGTGGCCCGCAGGACCGGGCAGACCAGCCTGTTCGGCAGCGTGCTCGACATCGCCGCCGACCGCACGTACGAGCTGGTCCTGTGGCTGTGCTTTGCCGATCTGGGACTGATTCCCGTGGCCATACCCTTGATCATCATCGCGCGGACGACACTCACGGACGCCTTCCGCAGCATCGGCGTGGGGCAGGGGACGGCGCCGTTCGCGCAGCATCGCACCGCACTCGGGCGGTTCCTGGTGGGGTCGACCTGGATGCGCACCGGGTACGCGGTTACCAAGACGGCGACGTTCTGCGGCCTGGCGCTGGCGCAGGGGTTCGGCGGCTTTTCTCCGGAGACGACGGTCGCTCGCGCGGTACCCACCATGATGACGACACTGCAGGTGACTGCCTGGCTGGCGGTGGCGTTCTGCGTCTTTCGTGGCCTGCCCGTGATCGTCCACTCACTGCGACAGTACTGGGGGACACCGGCGGTCTCTGTGTGAAGGCCTGGAAAACCGACCTCGCGGCCTTCCCGTAGATTCCTCTGAGATTAGTTTCCCTGCGGCCTCCCCGGCCACCTCCACTTCAAACTAGCGGACCGTGCTCGCGCTCCTGCTGCTCCTTCAGGCCACCGGCCCAGTCGTCGAGGGAAAAGGCTCGCCCACCGCGGAGATTCCCCGTCTCGAGAGTGAGATCCAGGTCGATGGGGTGCTCAGCGAGCCGGCCTGGGCTCAGGCCACCCGGCTCACCGGCTTCTGGCAGTACCAGCCGGTGGACGGCCGCCCTGCCGAAGAGGAAACCGAGGTCAGGGTCTGGTACTCACCGGACGCCATTTACTTTGGCATCGTCGCCCACGACCGCAATCCCGCCACCATCCGAGCCACCGTGGCGGACCGGGACAACATCGACAACGAGGACTACGTGGTCCTCGATCTCGACACCTTCCATGACCGCCGCCGAGCTTTCTTCTTCGGCGTGAACCCGCTGGGCGTCCAGGCTGACGGGGTGCGCAGCGAGGGTGCGGGCCAGGTCAGCAGCCTCATTCCGGGCAGCGTCGACAAGAACCCTGATTTCACCTGGGACTCGAAGGGCCGGATCACCGATCGGGGCTACGAGATTGAGATCCGGATTCCCTTCCGAAGTCTGCGGTACCCCGGGAGCGGTCCCCAGACCTGGGGGTTCAACGTGACTCGCGTCGTTCAGCGCACCGGCTACACCGATACGTGGACCGACGTTCGTCGTGCCAACGCCAGCTTCCTGGGGCAGGAGGGAGCGCTCGGCGGGTTACACGACATGAGGCATGGCGTCACGGTCGAGGCCCAGCCTTTCGTCACCGCCACGGCCGACGGCACTCGCAACGGCGTCAGCGGGAGATTCACCCGGGAAGACGTGAACCCGGACGCTGGCCTCAACCTGCGGCTGGGATTCAGCAGCTACGCCCTCGATGCAACGGTGAATCCCGACTTCAGCCAGGTGGAGAGCGACGAGGGGCAGGTGACGGTGAACGAGCGCTTCGCCCTCTTTTTTCCGGAGAAGCGGCCCTTCTTCCTTGAGGGGATCGAGCTCTTCGGCTCGCCTCAGACCCTGGTCTACACCCGCCGCATCGTGAATCCCAAGGCCGGCGCAAAGCTCACCGGCAAGTTCGGCCAACTGGGGGTGGCGCATCTCACGGCGGTGGATGAGACCGATGCGGACGACGCCTGGTTCAACATCACCCGGCTTCGCCGAGACTTCGGCCGCAACTCCATCGCAGGGGTCACCTTTACCAACCGCGACCAGGGAGGCGCCTACAACCGGATCCTGGCCGGGGACTTCCGGTACGTGTGGAGCCTCTACTACGCGCAGTTTCAGTACGGCCGCTCCTGGACCAGCGACGCTGCCGGCAGCAGGAACGCTCCCATCTGGCAGGCCGAGTATGATCGAACCGGCCGCAGCTGGGGGTTCAACTACCTGCTGAAGGGACAGGGCGAGGGCTTCGATGCGCAGTCCGGGTTCGTGAACCGGCTTCGGAGTGGTGTGGTGACCGGGCATGCCTTCAACCGTTTCACGCACTACGGTGCCCGCGGCGCGCTGCTGGAGAACCTGACCGTGTTCTTCGGCCCGGAGCGGACCTGGCTATACAAGGGCTTTGGATTCAAGCCTGGCCTCGAGGGGTTCGAGCAGGCCGATGCCACCTTCCAGCTGCGCGGCGGGTGGGAGCTCAACGGCCACGCTGAGCGGAACTTCGTGAACTTTCAGGACAACAGCTTTGCGGGCTACACCCTCGGCAGTGCTGCGGGGCCCGCCTACCTTCCGCCGGATGATTTTTCCGGCTTCACCGGGGAGGTGAAGGTCACCACGCCGACCTGGCGGCAACTCGGAGCCACGGTGTCCTACGGGCGGGGACGGGCCGCCATCTTTCAGGAGGGAGCCACCGGCCGGGGCTGGCAGCTCGTCGGCGGTGTGGATCTCAGGCCTACGTCCACCATCCGGGTCACGGCGCTCGGCACGCTGTTCCGGCTGTTCCGCCTCGACGGCAGCGAGTTCGCCCGCTCGACCATTCCCCGTCTCAAGATGGAGTACCAGCCCAACCGTGCACTCTTCTTTCGGGTGATTGGGGAGTATCGCTCGGAGCGCCGGGCGGCGCTCCAGGATCCTTCTACCAGCGGTCCCTTATTCGTCGGCGGCGCGCCGCAGCCGGTGACGGAGTTCAACGGCTTTCGGCTCGATCTGCTCGCCTCGTTCGAGCCCACGCCGGGGACGGTGGCGTTCTTGGGTTACGGCAGCTCACTGGAGAGCGACCGGACGTTCAACTGGTCTCGGCTCGAGCGGGTGAACGACGGGTTCTTCG
>JBKJZM010000264.1:0-16910 GCA_046715295.1 Gemmatimonadales bacterium
GTGTGGCAAACCACTCCGGCTCGACCGGCCCCAGAAGGTGACGGACAAGGACTTCGAACGAACGATAGCAGGGTCGAGCGTTCCGGTGCTGGTCGACTTCTATGCGGACTGGTGCGGCCCCTGTAAGGCCATGGCACCGACGCTGGACGAGCTGGCCCAGAAACGTGCCGGAGAGGCGCTGGTGGTCAAGCTCGACACCGAGGCCAACCCTCTGACCGCCTCGCGCTTCGGGATCAGGGGAATCCCCACCGTCATCGCCTTCGAGGGTGGGAAAGAAAAGGCCCGCCACGTCGGTCTCGCGGATCTGAAGATACTGGAGGGGCTCGTCAGCCCGTGAGCTGAGCCACGTCCTTCAGTCACCTCAGCCCGACTGCCACCCCCAGGGCCAGCGCCAGTGCGGCTAACGCCATGAGCCCCGCGTACAGGGGAACCACGAACTTGAGCCAGTCTTCGTAGCGCACACCCGCCGCCGCCAGCATTGCCATCAGCGCTCCATTCGTCGGAGTCACGATCTCGCACAAGCCGGCCCCATACTGGTAAGCCAGAACCGTGACCTGACGGGAAAGGCCGATCAGATCCGAGAGGGGCACCAGCAGGGGCAAGGTGAGGACCGCCTGACTGCTGGTGCTCGGGACCGGCACGTGGATCACGCCCTGCACCACCATCATTCCCACCGCGGCCAGGGTGGTGGGAAGCTCGGCTATCGGGGTGAACAGACCGTGAACGATGGTGTCCACGATTTGACCCTCGTTGAGCACCACATAGATCGAACGGGCAAACCCTACCAACAGCGCGGCCAGCGTCATCGACCTGAATCCATCCACGAAGGCGTCGGTGGTGCCCCCCAGCCCCAGGCGTCCCACCAAACCCGCCAGCACGCCAACCGCAAAGAAGAGGGCGGCAAGCTCATTAAACTCCCAGCCAAGACGTTGTGCGCCATAGATGTAGATGGCGAAGGCGGCGAGAATGGCCAGGAGTACCGTGAGATCGCGCCCATCCAGCGGAGCTCGCTCCTCCGGTCCCGAGGCGTCGGGGGCAACGCGGGTGCGCCTGGCATGGTACATGGTGCCCAGAATCCAGAGGCCCAGTGCCGGAACCAGGAAGGCCAGCCGGAATCCGAGACCCGAGGCCGGCGGGAGCTCGGCCACCTTCTGGGCGATGACAACCTGAAATGGGTTGACCGGACTGAACGCGGCTCCAACCGCGGCCGCACCCAGGCTCATGGCCACCGCGATAACCGGGGTGAAGCCCAGCTGGCGAACCAGAAGGAGCAACACGGGAACAAAGGCGATCAGTTCTTCCTGCATCTGCATCATGATCCCGCCCAGACCGAAGGCGATGCTGGCGACGGGAATCACGAGAATGCCCCGGCGTTTCATCCGGCGGACCAGGCCATGCACCAGCCGGACGAACGTGCCGGTACGTTCGACCACGGTGAAGGCCCCGCCGATCAAGAAGATCAGGCCAATCACAGAGGCGGCATCCACTATGCCCTTGGGGATTGCGACGAGCGCCTGGAACGGATCAACCGGCTGCTGCTCCACTCGCCGGTAGGTACCTGGCACGACCACACTGCGGCCGGTTACCTGGTCTTCCCTTCGCTGGTACTGGCCCGCGGGCAGCAGCCAGGTGAGGGCCGCCGCGAGGAATATGCAGCCGACCAGGAGGGCGAGGGGGTGGGGGAAACCGGACTTGGCCATGGGTTACAAGAGCGTAAGCCTTCCGCTCAGAGCGCCCGACACTGCCGGCTGATGGGCGGGATCCGGCCGCAGGCGATCGACTCGTTCATGCCGTTGGCGAGCGGACCACAGGCCGCTGTCTGCGCCTCCCGGGTGGCATCGGCATCGGAAGCGGCCGAGGCCGTAGCGCTGTTCCGAGCGTTGTTAAAGGCGACCGTGACGGTGCACTCCGCTCGTTGAGAGGACAGGGTAGACCAGAGCAGGAAGCCGGCAAAGGTCAGCAGCACGAGCAGCGTCAGGAGCCGTCCTCTATTGGTCACGGGTTCCTCCGGATGGGTACCTGCGGCACGGAACCGGGCGCTGGATCCCACTGTTCTGGTGAAAGCGTCCGGGGTGAGCGGACGACACCCGCCAGGGAAGAGACGAATGGAATGTGAAGCGGTCCTCGTGCTGCTATGGGAATATCTTGATGAAGAGCTGGCTTCGAAAGAGGCCGAGGCGGTAGGCACGCATGTGAGCCAGTGTCCCAGGTGCCGCCCCGCCTACTGCTGCGATCGTGCTTTCCTGGACCTGCTGGCCCGGCAGCGAAACCGGTGCTCGTCACCCACTGGGCTTATGGTGTCAGTACTCTCCCGGCTGCGTCCCGCATAGACCAGCATCCACTGCAGATATTCACCGTCGCCATCCTCGATCCGGATCGGGATGATCTCGGGCACCTCGTAGGGGTGGAGTTCCCGGATCCGCGCCGTCAGCGCCGGAAGCCGGGCGTTCGTGGTCTTAAGGTTGCAGTAAGTGCTCGAGACCGGGCCCCTCACTTGGGCGCAGGCGGCGAGGCGCTCGTCCACCAGCTTGGCGGCAACCTGTTGCGCTGCAGCCTCGCTCGGCAGAGTGGTTGTGACCTGAAAGCAGTCAGCCACGGGGACTCTTGGGACCTCGGGTTATATTGCGCTGGACGACTAGCGCCCTAAACCAGAGCCCGATTCGGCGGGCAGCCCCCCGGTTTCCGCGCCGCGCTTTCCGTCGTCGATTGGCGTGACCACCGTCAGCCAGCCGCTTTTGAAGCGAATCGTCAGCCGAAAACCGAGAGGGTCAGCCCCTGCGTCTCTCACCGCAGGCAGGGTTCGAGCGTAGCTCACTGCTGTCCCGGCCCGCTCGGCCAGATCTTCGGGGGTTGAGCCGTCGTCGGCATGGCCGTACTCGCGGGCAATGGCCACCTCTTGTGCCTGCTCGTGGCCGTAGCGGGCGAACCGGTCGGGTGGGACCAGTCCCTTCTGACTCGTAAGACGGGATTCCAGGTCATAGGACCGGCAGGATCCCAATGCCATCACCAACATCACAACGCCAAAGGATCGCGTCATCACACATCCCCGAGCCGAGGTCAGTACCCGAGCCGACATCCCTACGCCCGAAGGTAAACCTTCGGATCGGAGAGTAGGAGTATCAAGCTGCGAGATCCGGCCAGGGCGCGGCTTGCTGTCCCGCTGGCTGTTGATTGCGCTGGTTGCGGCGCACCCGCTGCAGGTTGTCGCCCAGGAGGAAGCACCAGGTTCGATTCCGAAGCCAACGGTACTTCGCTGGTGGCACGGGGCGGTCGCGTTGGGCGGGCTCTCCGCCTTTATGCTGCTCGACCAGCCACTACAGAAGTTCGTGCAGGGTGGACGATCCGCATCGAAGGATGAGCTGGCGGGAACGCTCCGTCGCTTCGGTCAGATCGAGGTGTATGGAACCGTCACGGCGGGGCTGGTTACCGCAGGTCTCTTGAGCGGGAATGATGACCTGACCCGCTCCGGAGCCCGGCTGGCTGCGACCCTTGCCTTTGCCGGCGCCGCCGGGATGGCGGGCAAGCTGGTGCTGGGCCGACCGCGTCCCGCCGATAGTCCGGACTCCGATGGCTATGTGCCCTTTTCCGGGCAGGAGGCCATGCCTTCGGGGCACACCGCCATGGCGTTCGCCTTCGCGACGGCGCTCTCAGACGATATAAACCGCACCTGGGCTACGGTAGGCCTGTACACGCTGGCTACCGGCGTCGGCTGGTCGCGGATCAACGACAACCGCCACTGGCTGACCGATGTGGCCGCCGGCGCGGCACTGGGCATCACCTCTGCTAAGTTGATGAACGGCCGGTGGCGCATCTTCGGTTTACGCCCTCCCAGCGTGCTGCTCGGTCCCGGTCATGCCGGCCTTGCGTGGAAAGTCGAATTCTGAGATAACTGCTACATGAAGCCCGCCCCGAAGCCGGCGGCTCTTCGCCGCCATCTCGCGCCTAGACAGAAGCTCTGGCTCAATTGGGACGGTGTGTTTCTGATGGGGCCCAACTATCTCCGCTTTCTCGCTGCCGTCGACAAGACCGGGACGATCAGGGACGGGGGCCAGGCCGTCGGCTGGAGCTATCGAACCTGCCTCAATCGCCTGCGGCGGATGGAGCGGGTGCTCGGGGCGCCGGTGCTTGCCACCACCCGGGGTGGTCGAACCGGCGGCGGCGCTCGACTGACGCCCGAAGCCCGTCGATTGGTCAAGGTGTTCGCCCGTTGGCAACGCGAGGTCGAGCGGCTGACTCGGAAAGCCTTTGACGAGGCCGTGAGGCGATAGGCATCTGCTTGCCTATCGAGTCGCCGGCGGGTAGGTTGGGCGTGCCTCCCGCCGAAAGGCCGCCGTGCGGATGTCTGCCCTTGCTGGACTGATGTTTTCGTTTCTCGTCCAGGCCCCGCTTGCCGGGCAGTATCCTCCCGTTTCGCCCTCGCCACCGCCCGATCCATCTCCGGTCAAACTGAGCGGGTATATCCAGGCGCGAGAGGTCTACCAGAGTGACGTCGGGCTCACCGGCACCATCAACCGGGCGCGGCTCTCGGCCTCGGGCGGCATCGTGCAAGGCGTGACCTGGCGAGTCCAGGGGGAGTTCCGCACCGGCTCGGTGGGGACCGGAAGGGCCAGCGTGTCGCTGCAAGACGCATACATCCGCTACAATCCCGGTACATGGGCAGTGCAGGCCGGGCAGTTCAAGACGCCCTTCACCCGTGAGTTTCTCGTTTCCCTGGCCGATATCGAGACCCCTGATCGAGCGACTGTCGTCGACTCCCTCGCTCCCAAGCGCGACATCGGGCTGATGGCGGAATACACCTACCGTCAGGTTGGGCTCTGGGCCGGAGTGTTCAACGGCGAGGGCCAGAACGTGACGGCGAATACCGATTCGACCATGCTCGGTATGGCTCGGCTGGCCGTCCGCCTGCTGCCACAGCTCTCACTGGGGGTGAACGGTGCCCGGTACTTCGGCGACAGCACTCGCTACGGCGTCGATGCCGCGTACGAGGACGCCCGGTTCGCACTCAAAAGCGAATACCTGGGCCAGACGCGTGACGAAGCCTCCGGTCCGGACGACTGGGGCTGGTACGGGCTGGGCGCTGCCTTCGTCATACCAGCCGTGCAGGTGGTGGGCAAATACGAGGAGTTCGGTCGGCCCGGCATCGCGACGGGCGTGAAGAATCGGGCCTGGACGGCTGGACTGAACGTCTACCCCAGCGGCAGGAATCTCAGGCTGACCTTCGATTACCTCTCCAGGAGGCTGGGCGAGCCAGGGGTGCGGAAAGGCCGGCTGCTCGCGCAGGTCCAGGCAAAATTCTAAATCGACCAGGAGTGAGAGGCGTATGCGGAGCGTGATTTACGGAGTGCTTTTCTGCTGTGCCGCTGGTGCACTGAGAACCGCGCAGGCACAGACCCCCGTGACCGGACAGCTGGTCGTTTTCAACGCCGGCAGCCTGGCCAAGCCCTTTAACGATCTGTTGCGCGCCTTCAAGGCAAAACACCCCGGGGTGATTCCCGCCCAGGAGAACTCGGGCAGCCTCGAGGCCGCACGCAAGCTGACGGAGCTCGGCAAGATCCCGGATGTCATCGGAGTGGCTGATTACGGCGTTATTCCAAAGCTCCTGATCCCGGAGCACGCCACCTGGTTCGCCACGTTCGCCCGGAATTCGATGGTGCTCATCTACACCGACCAGTCGCTCGCGGCCGACGAGATTAACGGGCAGAACTGGTGGCAGGTGCTGCTGCGGCCGGAAGTGCGGACTGGGCGGTCAGACCCGACCCTGGATCCGAACGGCTATCGCACCCTGATGGTCTTTCAGCTCGCCGAGAAGTTCTATAAACGTCCCGGACTGGCGGGCCGGCTCGAGCGGGCACTCCCACCGAAGTACATCCGGCCCAAGGAAGCCGACCTGACCGCCCTGGTGCAGGCGGGGGAGCTGGACTACTCCTGGTCCTACGCATCCATCGCCAGCACGGCGGGGCTGCGCCACGTTGAGTTGCCCCCGGAGGTCGATCTGAGCGATCCAAAGCTCGCCAGGTGGTACGCCCAGGCCCGGGTCTGGACTCCGGGCTCCCGACGCACCGCGGGTGACTCGGTAGAATTCCGGGGTGAGCCGATCGTGTATGCGCTCACCATCCCGACCGCTGCCCAGCACCCCCAGACGGGGAAGGCATTCGTGCGATTCATTTTTTCTCCGGAAGGACAGGCCATCCTCAAGAACAACGGCTTCATGCTCCTGGAGAAGCCGGTACTGGGGGGACCCGGACGGCCGCCGGCCGGGCTCTTCTGATTATCTTTGCCGGATCCTCGATCTCGGTGAAGTGATGAGCGGCATCTGGAACATCCCAACCCCCCACAACGAGCCGGTGCTGAGCTACGCGCCGGGAACTCCCGAACGGGCCGCCCTCAAGGCCACGCTCGCAGCCGTGGGCGCCCAACAAGCCGACATCCCGGCGGTGGTAGGCGGGCGCGAAGTGCGTTCCGGGGTCACCCATGATGTCGTGGCGCCACACTGTCACCAGCGAGTCCTGGCCAAGGTGCACCAGGCCGATCGGAAGACCATCGACGCCGCCGTGACCGCGGCGGTCGAGGCCCAGCGGGACTGGGGGAACTGGCGCTTCGAGGACCGGGCCGCGGTCTTCCTCAGGGCCGCGGAGCTGCTGGCAACGAGGCACCGGCAACTGCTCAATGCCGCCACCATGTTGGGTCAGAGCAAGACCGCTTATCAGGCCGAGATCGATAGCGCCTGCGAGCTGATCGACTTCCTCCGGTTCAATGTGCACTTCGCCGAGCGGATATATCAGGAGCAGCCGGATTCCTCACCCGGCGTGTGGAACCGCATGGACCACCGCCCGCTCGAGGGCTTCATCTACGCCATCACGCCGTTCAACTTCACCGCGATAGGCGGCAACCTTCCGACCGCTCCTGCCCTGATGGGGAACGCGGTTGTCTGGAAGCCGTCCGCTACCGCCTCACTGAGCAACTGGCACTTCTTCAAGCTGCTGGAGGAGGCCGGACTGCCGCCCGGTGTCATCAATTTTCTTCCCGGCAACTCTGTCGAGGTGAGTGACGTTCTGATCGTCGATCGCCGGCTGGCGGGCATTCACTTCACCGGCTCCACCCCTGTCTTTCAGAGCCTCTGGCGGTCGGTGGCCGCGACTCTGGATCGCTACGCGGGGTATCCCCGGATCGTAGGCGAGACCGGCGGTAAGGACTTCATCCTGGCCCACCCGAGCGCCGACGTGGATGCACTGGCGGTGGGAATGGTGCGCGGAGCCTACGAGTACCAGGGTCAGAAGTGCAGCGCCGCTTCTCGGGCCTACATACCGGATACGCTGTGGCCGGCGGTGCGCGATCGCGTGGTGGCGATGATCGAGGACATCAGGATGGGGGATGTCACCGACTTCCGGAACTTCATGGGCGCGGTCATCGATCGCCGGGCCTTCACCAGGTTACGGGATCACCTGGAGGCGGCCAAGCGGGACCGCGGGGTGAAGGTTTTGGCCGGAGGCGGCAGCGACGATTCGGTAGGCTTTTTCGTCCAACCAACACTGCTTCAGGCCGAAGATCCCGCCTACCGGCTCATGTGCGAGGAGATCTTCGGGCCGGTTCTCACAGCGCACGTGTATCCGGCGGCGCGCTGGAAGGAGACCCTCACCCTGGTGGATCAGACCAGCCCCTACGCCTTAACCGGCGCGGTGTTTGCCCGAGACCGCCGAGCGCTCGCCGAAGCGGATCGGGCGCTTCGCCACGCCGCCGGCAACTACTACATCAACGACAAACCCACCGGCGCGGTGGTGGGTCAGCAGCCGTTCGGCGGGGCCCGCGCCAGCGGGACCAACGACAAGGCCGGGTCGGTGTTGAATCTGCTCCGCTGGGTTTCGCCTCGGAGTATCAAGGAGACGCTGAGCCCGGCAACTGACTACCGCTATCCCTTCATGCAGGTGGAGTAGTCGCCCTCGGCCAGCGCTATGATCAATTCGGGGCTCTCGGGCCTGGTCATCGTGCTGACCACGGCTTTCCTGCCGTGGACGCTGTCTCCAGCCACGCCTCGCCAGGAGTGGCCCGTTGGCTACAATGCCACACAGCTGAACTGCGCCAGATTTCTGGAGCGGGGCGAATCCAGGATTCTGACCGAGGCCGGTGGGCGGATACGGAACCAGACCTCGGCGCGCCGGGGGTTCTGGCAGTTTCGGGCGGCTCCATCGAAGGACGGCGTGGGGCTGGAGGGATGGCTCGACACGCTGGTGCTTACCCGCCGATCACCGGAGACGACGATCAGCCCGGACACCGACGGCCTGCTCGGCGGACGCTACCGCGGGACGCTGAGTAGAACCGGTGTCTACACCGGTCGGGTGCGCCCTTTCGTGCCGGATGAAGTGGCGGAGATAGCGGAGATGAGCGGGGCTCTGGATGACTTCTTCCCACCGGTCCCGCCTCGCGTCCTCAAGACCGGAGAGGAGTGGACCGACTCGCTCGGCCTGACCATCCGGCGGCTGCCGGACAGCGCCTTATCGGGTGTGCCAGTCTTTCGTTTCGCATTGGAGAGTCGGAAAGAATCGCGGGCCGTCCCGACGCCGGCAGATACGATACCCCTCAAGCTCCGGCAGAAGACCCAGGAGCGGGGCGAGTTCGTCTGGCATCCGTTGCTCGGGCTGATCCGGCGGGACCGACGGATCGTCGTGGAGACTACCGTCCCTCCCAGCCGGGCGGTTCGCCAGGCCGTCCGTTCTAAGGTGGAGCAGCGAATTACCGTGGTTCGTGACCTGACCCAGCGGCCCGGCTGCGCCCGATAAACCGTTGCTCCGGATCGAACAGCAAGGCGGCCAGAGCCAGAAATACCAGGGCTGACCCGGTCAGCACCAGCACGTCGGTGGTGAGGGCGAACTCGGTGGGTCGGCCGAAGGCGTGACGCATGAGATCGACCTGGTAGGTCACCGGATTGATCCGGGCAAGAAACCGGAGCCAGGGCGGCATACCGTTCGTGGGGTACAACGCCCCGCTCACAAACAGCAGCGGGAACAGCACCACGTTGATGACGCCCGCGAAGTTCTCCACCGATCGAAGGCGCGCCGCCACCAGCAGCCCGAGGCCGCTGCTCACGAGGGCTCCCAGGGCAAGCGCACCCAGTGCCGCAGCCAGGCTTTGGGGCGAGACCGGCACAAACAGCGGCGCCAATGCCAGCACGACAGCCCCCTGGAGGAAACCGACGATCGCCGCAGCCACCGCCCTCCCGGTCAGAACTGCCGGCACTCCTGCCGGACTCGCCAGCATCAGCCGCAGCATGCCGAACTCCCGGTCGTACACCGTCGAGATGGCCATGAGCATGGCGCCGAAGAGGGCGGCCATCACGACGATCCCCGGATAGACGAATGCCTGGTAGGAGACACCGGCCCCGACCTGGGCGATGGCATTGAAGCCGGTCCCCACCAGCAGCAGCCACATGAAGGGCCGTACGATCCCACCCAACAACCGACCTTTTTGCCGGGTTGACCGTGTCAGATCTCTGCTGACGATGCCGTACACGGCGCTCAGCGAGCTCATGTCACCTCTGGTGTCTGGGTGAGCGCGAAGTACACATCCTCCAGCGTCGCTGGCCGCAACGCGAACCGCTTGATGCCCGGCGCTGTGCCGGCCAGCTCGACGACTGCCTCGCGTGACCCTGTGAGTCCCACCCGAAACCCTCGTTCCGTCTTCACGGTGCTGGCCGCGGCGCCGAGCCCACGGAGCGCTTTGACCAGACGCTCGGCGCCCGATCCCTCGACCTCGGCCACCTCCAGGCCGATCGTGGCCCGGAGCGCCTGGGGCAAGTCGTTGGCCACCACCCGGCCCGACGAGAGCAGAACGACCCGGTCGGACGACTCCGCCTCAGCGAGGTAGTGAGTCGAGAACAGGATCGTGGTTCCACGGCTGCGACGCTGGCTCTCCAGCAGCGACCAGACCCGGTCACGATGCTCCGGGTCGAGGCCCACCGTTGGCTCGTCGAGGATGAGAAGATCGGGTTGGTGCAGAGAGGCGCGGGTAATATCGAGCAGGCGACGCCACCCCCCGGACAACTGTCCCGCGAGGGTTGCAGCGTGGTCTGCAAGACCGGCGCGCGCCATCGCGTCCGCAACCGCCTGGCGGGCAGCCCGGCCGCCGAAACCAGCCAGACGCGCGGCGAAACGAAGATTCTCCGAGACGGTGAGCAGATTGTCTACGCTGATCTCCTGGAACACGAGCCCCAGCCGCCGTCGCACGGCGCGACGCTCGGTCGTGGTGTCGTAACCGAAGATTCGAGCGCTGCCCCGAGTGGGCGCCAGCAGGGTGGCGAGCAGGAGCATTGCCGTAGTCTTGCCGGCACCATTGGGTCCCAGCAGCCCAACCAGGGCACCCGGAGCCACCTCGAGGTCGAGGGCGTCGAGCGCTCGCGTCTTGCCGTAGTCGCGTCCCAGCCGCTGTGTCTCTATGGCGAGCGGACCGCCGCTCACGCCCGCACGGGCTCACCTGCGATGGAGCGGTAGCTATACTCGAGCATCTCCCGCGACGACTCGGTCAACGCCTCGTCCACCACCCGGCGTAACGGGCTCAAGGTGCAGACCGGGTCGGTATTCGCCGCGTCGCCGGTGAGTGCGAATGCCTGGCAGCGGCAGCCGCCGAAGTCGGTGGCCTTTCGAGGACAGCTGCGGCAAGGCTCCTTCATCCAGCTGTCGCCCCGGAATGCGCGGAACGCCGCCGACTCCCGCCAGATCCACTCCAGCGAATGACTCCGCACCTCATCGAACTGCAAGGTGGTGATCTGGGTTGCGCCGTGGCAGGGCAGTACCATGCCGTTGGGCGTGACCACGAGGTAGAGTTTTCCCCAGCCGCCATAGCAAGCCTTTGGATACAGCTCGTAGTAGTCGGGGAGCACGTAGGTGATCTGCATGCGGCCGCGGTAGCGCTGGATGGCTCGTTCGGCGACCTCACGCGAGCGCTCGACCTGCTCCCGTGTCGGCATGAGCGCCGAGCGGTTCAGAAGCCCCCAGCCGTAATACTGGGTATTGGCGAGTTCGATCCGGTCGGCTCCGAGGTCGGCGGCAAGATCGATGATCTCGGCCAGCCGGTCGAGGTTGGCCCGGTGGAGGACGACGTTCACCGTAAACGCGAAGCCGAGCTCCCGGACGATGGCCGCCGCGGTCTGCTTGTGCTTGACCGAGCGCACCCCGGCTATTCGCTCGGCCACGTCCGGATCCGAGTCCTGGATAGAGATCTGAATGTGCTCGAGGCCGGCCTCTTTGAGCCGTTCGGCACGCGCCCGCGTCAGGCCCAGGCCCGACGTCACCAGGGTCGAATAGAGGCCCTCCCGCCGAGCGTGGGCGGCAAGCTCCTCCAGGTCCTTGCGGAGGAGTGGCTCCCCACCCGACAGGCCGAGCTGCAGAACGCCGAGCTCTCGGGCCTGGGTGAAGACCCGTTTCCAGTCGTCGGTGGCCAGCTCGCTCTCGGCCCGGATCAGATCCAGCGGATTGGAGCAATAGGGGCAGTGCAGCGGACAACGATGTGTCAGCTCCGCCAGCAGCGTGGTTGGGATCTCACCCGGCACGAATCAGCTCCCGTTCGGCCATAAGAGAAAGATACTCGGTGACATCGCTGCTCACGTCGGCCTGGTACCGGTCATTGAGAATAGTCACGATCTGCGCGACCGTGTGACTGCCGTTGCAGAGCTCGAGGATTGCGGCGCCGGTGTCGTTCAGCAGAACCGCGCCTTCGGGATACAACAGCACGGGACGCTGCCGGACCGGGTCGAACTGAAGACGTGCCATCCGCCAGAGCTTGGGCACCGAGTCGGAAGCTACGATCATGACCCACCGTAGGCGTGGTGAATGGTGTCGATCATGACCCAGAGCATCTCCAGCTTGAAGGCCAAAGCCTGGAAGGCTCGCTGCTGGCTTTCCACCGTAGTGCAGTGGAGCTGCACCAGCCTGAGACCCTGTTGGCTGTCACGCGGGGCCTGCACCAACCGGCTCTTGAAGTACTCCAATGCCTCGGGCCGGATCCACGGATAGTGCTCCGGGAAGGCTGAGATCCGCTTCCGCATGAGGTCGGGGGCGAACAACTCGGTCAGCGACGACGCCACGGCATCGATCCATGGCTTGGTCTTACAGAACGTGACGTAGGATTCGGCCGCGAGCAGAACGCCTGGGAGGACGTGCCGCTCGTCCTCCATCTCTTCCCTGGGGACGCCGAGCGCCTCACCCAGCCGGATCCACATCTCGATGCCGCCGGTGCCAGGGTCGGTGCCGTCGTGGTCGATGATGCGCTGAATCCACTCCCGCCTCACCGCGGGGTCCGGACAGTTCGAGATGATCGCGGCGTCCTTCCGGGGAATGGCCCGCTGATAGGCCAGCCGGTTCGCCACCCAGCCTTGAAGTTGTGCTGCCGTGAGCCGGCCCTCGTGCATCAGCTGGTGGAATGGATGCCGCGCATAGTAGGAAGTGCTGAAGGAGCGGAGTCCGTCGGCCAGCGCCTCGGGGCTGAGCGGCCGCTCCAGGACGGGGATGGCCGGTGGCGGTGGGGCGGCCAGGGACGACAGGCTGAGGATGGCGGTCATGGTAGTCAGATCGAGAAGCTCATGCCGTCGTAGCCGACCAGGATCCCGGCCGCTTCGACTTGTTTGCGCTCGGGCGAGCCTTCCAGGAGCATTGGATTGGTGTTGTTGATATGGGTGTACACCTGGGCTGGGCGCGACAACCCGGCCAGCAGAGGCAGGCTGCCGCCCGCTCCTGAGATGGGTTGGTGGTCCATTTCGCGCGCGCTGCGGTCGCCGATACCGAGGGAGATCAACTCATCATCGGTCCAGAAGGTCCCGTCGAACAGGAGCAGATCGGTGTCGCCCAGGCGCTCGAGCAGCGGCTGGTCCAACTCCCCGCAGCCGGGGACGTAGGCGCACGACCCGCCGGTGACTTCGTCGCGCAGGATCAGGCCAACCGTATGCCCCGTGGCGTGCTCCAGCGCAAAGCGGGGCGGCCCGGCCAGAACCTCGAATGGCAGAATCGAGATAGCCGTGGCTGTTCCGTCCCGGTAGCGGAGCGGTACCGGTTCCTCGAGTGCCATCTCAGTGACCTCCACCTGCGCAAATGCTTGAGTGATGGGCAGGATTCGGGAGTCCCGCTCCAGAATCCTCCGCACTGCGTGAGTGACGTAGAGTTGGAGGCGACGGGCTTCCCGGAGAAGGACGATGCCCAGCGTGTGGTCCAGCTCGGCATCAGTGGCCACGATTCCCTCGACAGCCACGTGGCGGACGCCGGTGGGAATTGGGCCGGGGAGGCAGTCCAGCTGTTCCCGCACATCAGGCGAGGCGTTCAGCAGGAACCAGCGCTCCCCATCAACGCTGACGGCGACCGAGGATTGCCTCCGTCTCGAGGCGCGATGGGGGGCGGATCGAGCCACGCGACAGGTAGGGCACCAGCAGTTCCACTGGGGAAATCCACCGCCGGCGGCGGTACCAAGCAAGACGACATGCACGGTGAACAGCCGAAGGGCCCGCTTTCGCGAGCCCTTGGTCTCAGCTCTGGTTAGAGCGTGGCGACGTAAGCGGTGACTTCCATGGTGACGGCCACGACTTCAGCTTCGGGTTTGGTCCAAGACATGGTGAGACGCTCCGCAAATGATGGTAGGTGGATCGACAAGCTACATGGGTGCTTTCACCCAGTCGGACCTCTAGATGACCCGACCACACCCGGGATAAAGCAGGCGGCGTGCCATTTCGAAGCCGGAGCCGAGCGAATTTGTATAATCTGTTTGGGGGGAGGGGCTTGAGGCGTCGGGACGGCGGTACTGTATGACTCTTTCAGGGAGTGGGCGATTGGGGCATCCCAACCAAATAGGGTTTTCTCACCCAGCCGCGATCCCGAACTTCTTCAACCGGTAGCGCAACGTATCCCGGCTGATGCCCAGGCGTTGGGCCGCCCGGGTCTGATTGCCGCCGGCTTCACGCATGGCCCGCTCGATCATGGAACGCTCCACTTGAGTCAGGTCACCGCTCTCGAGGGGCAGACCGGGAACCGCGGCGAGGTCAGGACCCTCGGTCGCCACCCGCATCGGAGCCGCAACCGACAGGTGCTCGACGTTGAGCGTAGTGTCCCGGCTCCAGAGCACCGCCCGCTCGATCACGTGGCTCAGCTCCCGCACGTTGCCGGGCCAAGGGTAGGACAACAGTACCTCCCGCGCCCGGGCGTCGATCCGGCGCACATCCTTGCCGTACTTGGTGCTGAACCGCCGGAGGAAGTGCTCTGCCAGGACGAGTGCATCGTCTCCCCGCTCCCGAAGCGGCGGAAGATGCAGCAGGATCACCGCGAGACGGAAATACAAGTCGCTGCGGAATCGATTGCGCTGTACTTCGGACTCCAGGTTCCGGTTGGTGGCGGCCAGGATGCGCACGTTGATTTTCCGGTCTCGAATGCCGCCGACTCGTCTCACGGTGCGTTCCTCGATGGCTCGCAGCAGCTTCCCCAGGAGTGACAGCTCGAGGTCGCCCACTTCGTCTAGAAAGAGGAAGCCGCCCTCGGCCGCCTCGAACAGGCCGATCTTGGATTCCTTGGCGTCGGTGAAAGCTCCGCGCTCGTATCCGAAGAGCTCAGCCTCCATGAGATTCGCCGGCAGGGCGGTGCAGTTTACGTCGATGAACGGCCGGGCCGCCCGAGGTCCTGAGGCGTGAAGGGTCCGGGCCACCAGGCCCTTCCCGGTCCCGGTTTCGCCGGTTATGAGCACCGGCGGCGTCTCGTCCAGCGCGGCAATCTGTCGGACCTGGTCCATCACCGCTGCCAACGAGGGCGAGCTCCCCAGGATCCCGGCGAAGGGCAGCTCGCTGGCGGCCCGGCTCCGGTAGTAGGACAGCTCCTGCTTCATCAGCGTGTTTTCCCGGGCGCGGTCGGCGAGCAGCTTCAGTTCCTCCAGATCGACCGGTTTCTTCATGTAGTCGAAGGCGCCGAGCTTGACCGCTTCGACCGCGCCCTCGATGGTGCCGTGGGCAGTCATGATGATGACCGGGATCGAGGGATCGAAATCGCGGATCCATCGAAGCAGCTCGATTCCACTCATGCCGGGAAGGCGCACGTCGGCGAAGACCACATCGGGCCGGAGGCTTTCGACCAGCTCCTTGGCTCTCTCAGCGTCGCCGGCCACCTCCGCCTCGTACCCGGCCTCCGCCAGAAATGTCTTAACCGCCCGGGCGAGGGTGCGCTCGTCGTCCACGATGAGCACGGTCGAACCGCTCATGATGGAGCTCCCACGGCAGCAGGAGCCGCGGCCGGAAGTCGCACCCGCACCGTGGTGGCGCCCGGCCGGCTGGTGATCTCGAGCCGGCCGCCGTTCTGCTCGACATAGCGCTTGGCGATGGCGAGTCCGAGGCCGGTACCATCGGCCCGAGTAGTGAAGAATGGCTCGCATACCGACGGGAGGACGTTCTCCGGTATGCCGGAGCCGGTGTCGGAGACTTCGATGGCGACCTCACTTCCGGGTCCAGTGTCGTTCACCGCGCCGCCGATACGCAGCCGACCGCCACGCGGCATGGCGTCGAGCGCGTTGGAAACCAGCTCCACCAGGACCTGCTCCACCTGCATAGGGTCCACCCGCACTTCCGGCAGGCTGGGCGGGATCTCGACTGCCAGCTCCACTCCTCGCTCGCGAAGCTGCTCGGCGAAGGCCGGCAACAACGCCTCCACCAGCCGGGCGACGCTCTCGCTCGTGGGCCGAAAAGGCGCAGGCCGGGAGAAGCTCAGCAGGTGGCTGATGCGGCGGTCGAGGCGGTCCACCTCCTCGATGATTGCGTCCAGGTGCTCGCCTGACGACGGAGACTCGGGGTGGTGCCGCACGACCTGCGCCGCCGCGCGGAGGCTCGCGAGCGGGTTCCGAAGCCCATGAGCAACAGCCGCCGCCATCTCACCGATCGACGCCAGCTTCTCGGATTGAACCAGCTGGGTCTGGGTGCGCTCCAGCTGAGAGATCTTCGCCTCCAGCTCGCGGTTGAGCCGGACCATGTCAGCCCGCGATTGCCTGAGATTGTCGGTCATGCCGGCGAAGGCTCGGGCCAGCTCGCCGATCTCGTCCCTGGAGCTGGGCGTAATCGGGTGCTCGAGGTTACCCGCCCCCACGACCGCCATGGCTCCGGTGAGCTCGCTGACCGGCCGGGCCAGACTGCGGGATATGAGCCAGGACCCGAGCAGCCCTGCCCCCAGGGTGAAAACCACGATCAGGAGGAGCAAGCGCTCCTGCGCCGCCAGGATCTCCTCGAGACGGCTATAAGCACCGCGGACGCTGGACTCCCGTGCCCGGCGGTAGATGTCCCGATTGAGCTGGGTGAGGGCGGGTTGCAGGCGACCCTTGAGTTCCTGCTGAGCCAGGGTGAACGCCGCCTGGCGCCGGCCCGAGTCGTAGAGGCCGAAGATGCTCGCCGCGGCGCTCTGGATCTGCTGCTGGATGTCGCGAACCCCCTCGGCGAGCCCCATCTCCTCAGGGCGCAACTCTTTGATCCAGCGCTGTTGCCAATAGTCCACCACCTGTCCAGCCAGCCGAAACTCCTGCTTGGCGGTAGGGTCCATGCCGCTCAGGTAGCGCCAGATGATCTCACCCTGATCGAACATGGCGGTTTCCAGCTCGGCATACGTCCGGGTACGGGCCATGCTCTCCCCTAGCGCCTGCAAGGCCCGGCGTTCCAGGAGGTTGCTCCGGATCGCCTCGGCCCCGATCAGGAGGGCGGGGAGAACCATGAGTGAGAAGCCGAGCAGGAGTTTGCGCTGGAAGGTCACGAGCCAAAGCTAACGGATACAAACGGCCCCGGTGAGACCGCCTACGTTCCCTCCGGCGACCCATGGAAGCCACGGATCAACACGGATGAACACGGATTGAAACACTCTGACGTAACTCAAGGAATCATTGGTATTTTCTTCGAGGTCTACAATGAACTAGGGGCAGGT
>JBKJZM010000265.1:0-6403 GCA_046715295.1 Gemmatimonadales bacterium
CCCGCGGTGAACGGAACGCCCGCGGAAAGATCGAGATGGGTGAAGCCGTTATCGGCAAAGTTGAACGACTCGTCTGAGAGCGGGTCGTCCGGTATGCCTTGCCCGGCGCTGAATCCGGCCGCTGCACCGAGATAGATAGAGATCTTCTCACTGGCGGCGAGAGAATGACTGATACCCCCTTCGATATACGCCCCCTTGATCTTGTCCACATCGTAATAAACAGATATCTCCGGGCTCAACGGCACGTCGAATCCTGCCTTGCCGTACACCTCGACCGTGTTTGCATCGCTGGTTAGAAGGCCGGCAGCCGGTGCGTTCTCGTCGTTCGGATAGATGTAACTGATTGCGCCGCCTGTGAGCGTAGCCCTTCCGACCGGAAAGCTGACCTCGGCATATGGGTTAAACTCGGACAGGTTGAAAGCCGAGCTCCCACCACTTTCGCTGATGTCATCAGCCAGATGGTCGTACTTCCCTAAATCGATGTTGGCCCATCCGCCCGCAGTGATCGAGGCGTTCCCCGCGGGGAAGCTGACCCACACGGCGGGCTGTGCCACCGGCTTATTGGTGAGACTGAGGCCGCGCCAGACGTAGGAGCTGAAGAGATCCAGGTCCACACCGAAGGTGGCCTGCGCGTGGCCCGGGGCGGCACCGGCCAGCGCACCGATAACGACGAACGCTGCTCCACCGACTCTCGCTCGCTGCATGATGGTCTCCCAAAGGGTGGGGAAAGTGAGGCGCCCTCAACGAAAAGGCCCGCTTGGAGAGCAGCGGGCCGGGAACTACGGCAACAGATACACCCCGACACCCGGCCGCCTACGTAAAGGCGTCGCAATTGGCGAGTCGATTCCAACAGCGAGGGGTGTGGGTATGCATCAGCCTAATGTATGGGAGACGGGTCGACCGTCAAGGCTATCGTGGCGGCCCTGCCCCCGCACGATCACTGGTGCAGGTCGAATCCTTCGACGTGCAGATCCAGGTTATGGTTGGCTCGAAGGCCGACGATACCGTTGACGTGGGTGTTCGCGGCGTCGGCGGTGTAGACGGTCTGCCCGTTGACCTTGAAATCGATCTTGCGCGGGTTCTGCTTGGCGTCGATCTCCAGGAGGTTAGTGGTTTTGCCCTCCGCGTTACCCTTCTTGACTGCGGGGTGCGCGGTCCAGCCCCTGGATACCTCGCTGGTCTTGTCACCGTCGCGGCGCTTGATGAGGTATGTCCCGTCATCGCGCACCAGGAAATAGGTGTACTTCTGGCCCTTGCCGTCGAGCGCCTGGCCTCCAATGAACAGCCCATACCCTTCGGCATGCTCCAGCTTCTTCATCTGGTGGAAGGTCGCCAGGGTATGGAAGGGCCCGTTCGCCCGGTCGCTCTTCCGGTAGAGGAGCGTTGCAGGACCCAGGATAAGATGATATCCGGGCTCCATAGTGACGAACTTGACGCTTTTGGGGTCTCCTGTGCCGTCGGGTCGCGCCGACCAGCCGGCGGGGAGGGCTCCGCCACCCTGGACCGCGTGATCGGGATGATCCTTTTGGGCCTGGCCTGTCGACTGGGCCGCTGCGAAGGGCGACTGGATCAAGGCTAACAGGAGGCCAGCCACGAAACCGGTAGTGTGCATGGTAATACCTCGATGTTACGGAGTGTCGGTTGCGGTGGTCGAACCGTTCTGACTAATCTTCGGTCCCGCGGGCGAAATCATCATCGGGAGGGTTCGATGTACTGGTTTGGAGTTCTCTTCGCTTCCATCGGTGCCGGGTTGATCCTCGGAGCGCTCACGTACGTGTCCCTGCTCATCGGCGTGCTGATCCACTTCATGATCATTCTGATGAGTGGGCCGCTCGTCGACCGGTTTCTCGCCAAGCGGGGCCGCAGGCCGGCCTAGGCCGGCGTGGCGCTTGGTGAAGATTCTTCTTCACCAAGTGCGCCCGGCGTGGTGGCTATTCGTAAGGCCGCGTCGTAGTTGGTCTTAAGACTACCCTGCAACTCCCTCAGACCGCGCACCTTTGCGGGCATCCCCCCGCCCCCACGGACCACCATGCCCATGCGCCCTGCCGTCTCGGCCAGGCCGCTCAAGCTGAGCGAGGCGGCGTTGCCTTTGATGTCATCGAGGATCCTGCCGAGCCCCCGCATGAGGGTTTCGTCCACCCGCGGAAGCGCCAGCTGCTCGACCACGCTGTAAATGCGTTGCAATTTCTGCGGGAGGAGCTGAAGGTAGGCCAACTGCGCCTGCTGGCGGCTCGACAATTTGGGTGCCATTGTCCCCTGACAGATGGAGAGATGGGCAATCTAGCACGAATAGGGGGCTGGGGCGCGTGAATCTCCGGCCGCCCGGCTCCGTAGTGTGCAGGTTCCCTTCCTGTAGCAGCTTGCAAATGTGATCGGACAGGCTCCCGTGCCATTAGCCGCAGGGTTTATGCTATGAAAATCTCGGATATGTCGATTCGGAGGCCAGTCCTGGCCAGCATGCTCAGCCTGGCGCTGGTGCTCTTCGGTGTCATCGGATACACCCAGCTTGCGGTTCGGGAGTTTCCCGATGTCGATGCCCCGATCGTCTCCGTCACGACGGTATTGCCGGGAGCGAACCCCCAAGTGGTCGAGTCGGCGGTGACCGACATCCTGGAGGAGGAGCTGAGCACGGTCGAGGGACTGCGTACCCTTACGAGCTCCAGCGGGGAAGGTGTCAGCAACATCACCCTGGAGTTCCACCTGGAGCGGGGAGTCGAGGCGGCGGCCCAGGACACCCGGGACAAGGTCGCCCGAATCCGGGAACGCTTGCCCGAGGACGTCGAAGAACCGGTCGTCGCCAAACAGGACGCCGACGCGCAGCCGTTCTTCTGGCTGGCCCTGTCAGGCGAGAACTATGACCTGCTCCAGCTCTCCGATATCGGCGACCGGCTGGTCAAGAGCCGCCTGCAAACTCTTCCTGGCGTAGGCCAGGCACGGATCTTCGGGGAGCGTCGCTTCTCGATGCGGGTGTGGCTGTCCGCCTCGGAGCTTTCCGCCCGCGGCCTCACGGTGCAGGACGTGCAACAGGCCATTCGGAGCCGCAACGTCGAGGTGCCGGCCGGCCGCATCGAATCGGAGCGCCGGGAGTTTACAGTCCGCTCACTGGGTGAGCTCAAGACTCCGGAAGAGTTCGGGAACCTGGCAGTCAGCAACACGGGCGGCATCCTGGTCAAGCTCAAGGACCTGGGCCGGGTAGAGCTAGGCCCCGAGGACGAGCGGAGTGCGTTGCGTTTCAAGGGCACTCAGTCGATCGCAATCGGTGTAGTCCGCCAGTCGAAATCGAACATCATCTCGGTGTCGGACGCCATCAGCGCGGAGCTTCCCAGAATTCAGGCGTCGCTACCGCCCGGTGTCACCCTCAACATCGGGTTCGACCAATCCATCTTCGTCAAGCGCTCTATCAAGGAGGCTGAAGAGACCCTGCTGATCGCTGCTCTGCTCGTGGTGATCATCATCTTCATCTTCCTGCGAAACCTCCGCGCGACGGTCATCCCCGGCCTTGCCATCCCCACGTCCATCGTGGCGACGTTCGCCATCATGTACTTCATGGGCTTTTCGATCAACAATTTCACCTTGCTCGCCCTCACTCTCGCCATCGGCATCGTGGTGGACGACGCGATCATCGTGCTGGAAAACGCCTACCGGCACCAGGAAGAGCTGCACGAATCCCCCGAGGAAGCCGCCATCAACGGCACTCGGGAAATCGCGTTCGCCGTGCTCTCGACCACCATCGCCCTGGTGGCGGTGTTCACGCCCCTTGCCTTCCTCAAGGGCTCCACCGGCCGCCTGTTCAATGAATTCGGCATCGCGGTCGCGGGCTCGGTGATTATCTCCGGATTCGTGGCGCTCACCCTGACGCCAATGCTGTGTGCCAAGATCCTCCGGGTGCCCCAGCGACATGGCCCGCTCTACCGGATTCTGGAAAACGGCTTCAACAGCCTGGCCTCGGGATATGCCCGCACTCTGGCCTTCACCCTTCGGCACCGGCTCGTGGTCGTGGGTATCACAGCACTGATCACCGCCAGCGCGTTCCTGGTCTTTCGGTCGCTCAAGCGGGAGTTCGTCCCGGCAGAGGATCGAGGCTGGTTCCTCACCTTCATCATTGCGCCGGAGGGCTCCTCGCTGGCGTATACCGACAGTTACCAGCGGCGGGCGGAGGCAATCCTCTCGAAGACCAAGGACATCAGCAGCTACTTCAGCGTGGTAAACATCGGCGATGGGGTCAGTCGAGGCATCATCTTCACCAACCTGGAAGACTGGTCCAATCGCGACCGAACGGTGATGGACGTCGTGAGCGAGGTTCAGGGGCAGTACTTCGGGATCCCGGGTATTTTCGCGTTCGCCAGCAACCCCCCCGCCTTCGGCTGGGGGAGTCCGGTGAACTTCGTCATTCAGCACCCGGACTTCGATCTGCTGGCCAAGGGAAACGACACCCTGCTTGCCCGGGCGCGGATGATACCCGGGCTGGTCAACGTGGATAGCGACCTCCGGGTCAACAAGCCGCAGCTCACCGTGAGCTTCGACCGGGATCGGGCCGAGGACCTTGGGGTGTCCGTGTCCGATGTCGCAACCACCCTCCAGGTGCTCCTGGGTGGCAGCCAGACCGGAACGTTTACTCGGGCCAACAAGCAGTACGACGTGATCGTGCAGCTCGACCCCAGAGCCCGTGCGACGCCGAGTGACATGACGGGATTGTACGTCCGGGGCCGTGATAACCAGCTGGTGAAGCTGGAAGCGCTCGCCTCGGTACAGGAAGGGGTGGGGCCACGCGAGCTGAACCATTTCCAGCGGGTCCGGTCCGCAACCATTACAGCGAGCCTGGCCCCCGGGTTCACGCTGGGAGAGGCCCTCGACTCGCTCACGACCATCGCCAATCAGGTACTGCCCCGGGGCAGCGCTACTGCCCTTGCCGGCGAGTCGCGCGAGCTGGAGGAGAGCGGCTCGGCACTCTACTTCGCCTTCCTCCTGGCCCTCGTGGTGGTCTTCATGGTTCTCGCCAGTCAGTTCGAGTCGCTGGTGCACCCGTTCACCGTGCTCCTGGCGGTGCCGCTCGCGGTGACCGGTGCGCTGCTGACGCTCAAGCTGGCGGGGTCGACGCTCAATGTGTACAGCCAGATCGGCATGATCCTCCTGATCGGGCTGGTAACCAAGAACTCCATTCTGCTGGTGGAATACATCAACCAGTTGAAGGAACGTGGCATGGACACCATCGCTGCGGCACAGGAGGCGGGACGGATTCGTCTCCGCCCCATCCTCATGACGTCGGTCGCTACCGTCGCCGGGGCGCTGCCGATCGCCCTTGGCCTGGGGGCCGGGTCTCTGAGCCGGCGTCCGCTGGGGTATGCCATCGTGGGTGGGCTCATGTTCTCTACCATCCTGACCCTGTACGTCGTCCCCGCGGTCTATGTGATCTTTGACGGGCTCTTTCAGCGCAGGAAGGCCCGGGCGGAGAGCCGGAGCGCTCTGGCACCGGCGGAGGCCGACTGATGCTTCTGCTGCTGCTCGCCCTCCAGGCTTCGCCGGTCCGAGTGGACTCGATCCCGGGAACCGACTCCATGCCCCGGATCACCTTGGCCGAGGCAGTCCGACGCTCGTCGCGATTCGATCCTGATTACGTCCGCGCCCTGGGGCAGATCGACAATGCCGAGTGGGGCCGGCGCGCCGCGATGCTCGCGTTCTTCATTCCGTCGGTTGATCTGCGACTCGACCAGACCAAGTATTCCGAGAGCTTCTTCAATCCGGCAGATCCGACGAACCCTACCCAAACACTGGTCGTTGCACGGGCCAGCGCCAACTACGAAATCTTCAGCCTGCGGAAATTCAGCGACCTTTCCCGAACCAAAGCCGATCTCGCCAGCGCCGAGGCCAGCGAGCTGGAGCAGAGGTTTAACGCGGCCCTGGAGACGGAGTCGAGCTACTACGACGTGCTGGTCAATCAGGAGCTGTCCCGCGTTAACCGGGAACGTTCCCGGCGCGCGCGCGAAGGGCTAGGCGTGGCGCGCGCCCGGGTGGCGTCTGGAGCCGCGGTGCAGACCGACTCACTGCAGCTGGTCCTCGAGCTGGTTCGTGCTCAGGTCGATAGTCTGCGCCAGCACAATGCCCTCCGAACGGCCCAACTCGAGCTGGGTCGGCGGGTCGGTGCCTCCGGGCCGGTGGATGCGGCACCCGTGGATACCACGCCGGCCGCCGGACTTCCGATCAGCCTGCCCCAGGCGCTCCAGATTGCGCTCGACCAGGGTCCGCAGTACCGGACGGCCCGGGCCAACGAAAGCTCCGCTGAAGCGGCCCTTCGGGCCCAGCGGGGCGATTACCTGCCCGTGCTCAGCGTCGGCGGTCTGCACCAGCGGTATGACACCCGGCTCTTTCCGGGGGCTTCGAACATCAGTTCAGTGACGTTCAGGCT
>JBKJZM010000266.1:0-10432 GCA_046715295.1 Gemmatimonadales bacterium
CCGAGATGAGCGCCGTCGCGGCGCCGAAGGCGAGCAGGATGCGGCTGGGCCGGGCCCCGACCCAGGGGAGGGAGAGCACCGCGTACGCAACCCGTCGGTCGAGCCGGTGCAGGAAGATGGCGCGCGACAGGATGAATGCCCCGATAAACAGGAACATCAGCGGATCGGCGAAGGGAGCGAAGACCTCCTTTGCGGGGGCGACCTGAAGCAGCACGCAGACGGCGGCGCCGAGCAGCGCGGTGACCGCGAGCGGCAGCGCCTCGGTTACCCACAGAACCACCACCGCCCCCAACACCGCGGCCAGGCGATGCGCCGGGGGTGGAAGCGCTCCCATCGGAAGGGCGAGCAGCAGGACAAACACCGCCGGCGAAAGAACGGCTCCGATTCGCCGGCGGACGGACGGGCCGGGTACCCGCACAGCGGGTGGTGGCGGACGGGTGGATTGGCGGTCGGACGGTCGGTCGGTCAGGTGGTAAGGATGTAAGGGTGGCTGTCGCAGGCGCCGAAGAATACGGCACTGGTGATATCTTTCGCTACGATCAGGATGATGCCCCGCTGCTTGTTACGCCAGTCACCGCTGGCCGCCCGTCCGCCCGCCTTACCGACAACGCCTTTCAGGGGTTAAGATTCTGGCTCAACCTGGGGGTCGGGCCGGCACCGCCGCACTCGACCCCCCCACCGAACCGCCCTTCTCGTGGGAGGGGCTCCCGGCCGTGAACTCGGCCCCGGAGCCGTCATGCCCACGAAGTCCCGCCTTCTCGGTCCCGATCTACGCCTGGTCAGCGGGCTCCCCAGGATTGAACCGCTCACCCTCACTGCTCGGGCCGATGCATTCGACGACCCCGACTGGCTGTTCGAGCCGAAGTACGACGGATTTCGCGGCTTGATCTACAACTCGCCGGCTGGCTGCGAGATTCGATCGCGCCGGGACTTCCGCTTCGAACGCTTCGGGGACCTTTGCGAGCGGGTTTCCGGCATACTGGGCAGTCGCGAGGCCATCCTGGACGGGGAAGTTGTCGCCCTCAACCGGCAGGGAAAGCCGGTCTTTCGGGACCTGCTCCGGGGCATGGGGTACGTTGCCTTCGCGGCGTTCGATCTCCTGTGGGTCGACGGGACCGACCTCCGAGCGCTCCCCCTGACGGAGCGTAAACGAGCCCTGGGAGAGTTCCTGGCGAAGGACACCGGCCCGCTGTACAAGGTTCTGACTCTCGAGGAGGATGGGCGCGCCCTGTTCAGTGCGGCCAGGAAGATGGACCTGGAGGGGATCGTGGCCAAACGGAAGAGCGATCCGTACGGCCCGGCAACGACCTGGTACAAGATCAAGAATCCGGTCTACAGCCAGGTTGAGGGACGGGGCGATCTGTTTCGGCCCCGTGATCGCAGGCAGGCTGGGCGGGTCGGGGGGTGACAACGATCGTTACGCTGTCGTGACGAAGCCGGCTGGCGATCTAGCGCAACCCGGTGGATATCTAGTACCACTTCTATATGACTACTCGAGAACCTTCGTCCGCACCCCACCTCGCAGCCATTGACGTCGGGACCAACACGATCAGGCTGATCGTGGCCGAGGTCCAGGACGACGACACTTACCGGATCCTGGATGAAGAGCGCGAGATGGTCCGCCTGGGTGCAAAGCTGGATCGCACCGGCCGCTTGTCGGACCCGGCGATGGAGCGGGCGCTGGCGGCCCTGGGGAAGATGAAGGCCATCGCCGATGGCTTCGGGGTGACCGAGATCCGGGCGATCGCGACCAGTGCCGTCAGGGAGGCCGCCAACGGGCGCGGATTTGTCCGAGAGGTCCTGAAGCAGCACCGGCTCCGCATCGAGGTGATCTCCGGCGAGGAGGAAGCTCAGCTGGCCTTTCGCAGCGCGGCCCGGCATTTCGACCTCGAGGGGCGCTCCACCGCCGTGGTCGACATTGGCGGGGGCAGTGTGGAGGTCATCCTTTCGGCGGGAACCGCGGTCGATCAGGTCTACTCGCTTCCCCTCGGCGCGGTCAGGGTCACTGAGCGCCTCGTCCGGTCGGATCCGCTACGCGACAAGCACTGGAAGGCCATGAAGGACGAGATCGACCACAGCATCCGCGGGGCCATCCGCCAGCCCGCTCACCGGGCCGAGATCATGATCGGGAGCGGCGGCAGCTTCACCGCCCTGGCCCACATGTCGAAATGGCAGCGCGAGGGGCGCCATGGGTCGGTCCAGGGATATGTGCTTACCCCGGCCGAGGTCATTCACCTGCTCGACCGGCTCAGGGAAGCACCGCTGGAGGCTCGCCGCCAGATGCCGGGACTCAGCAGCGACCGTGCCGACATCATCGTAGCGGGGGCCAGCGTCATCGCTCGTCTGGTCCGGCGACTTGGAAGCCAGCAGATCCTGGTCAACGAACGGGGGATTCGGGATGGTCTCCTGCTGCACATGATCTCCGAGCTCCCGGGACGCTCGGCTGTGGCCCTGCTCCCGCAGCCAGGCAACCGGATAGAGTGGGCCCGCCACTTCGCGCGTAAGTGCCGATCCAATGAGCGGCACTGTGAGCAGGTGGCCAAACTGGCCCTCCAGATCTTCGACGGCATCAAGGCTCGCTTCGCACTTCCTGCCGCAAGCCGGGATGTGCTTCAGGCTGCCGCGCTGCTGCACGACATCGGCTATCTGATCAGCCACTCGAAGCATCATAAGCACGCCTATCACCTGATCATGCACGGTGATCTGCCTGGCTTCTCACCCCACGAGGTCGAGGTGATCGCCAACGTCGCGCGGTATCACCGTCGAGCCTTTCCCAAGAAGTCTCATGAGAACCTCGCCCGCCTGTCGGGCGATGACCGCCGGCTCATCGGCCGGCTGAGCGGCATCCTGCGGATTGCCGACGGCCTGGACCGGACCCACTCTCAATCGGTAACCGGCCTCCGGGTGCGCGCGCTTCGGGGCCGCCTTCGGCTCAATATCGAGGCCGGCGCCTCACCGCAGGTGGAGTCGGCTGACGCCAAGCGCAAGTCCGACCTGTTCAGCAAGGCTTTTGATACGGAAGTGGAGCTGGTGTGGCGTCGGACGCGGTCTCGTCCCAAACTCTCTGTGACCCCGCGAGGACCGCGGTTGCACGTGGCAGCGGCCGGTTAACCCCCGAAGAGAATGCCCAAAAACCTACCCGTCTTTTCCCAGGAGCATTACCTCAACCGCGAATTGAGCTGGCTCGAGTTCAACGCACGCGTGCTGGAGGAGGCGGCGGATCGGACCCACCCCGGCCTGGAGCGGATCAAGTTCCTGTCGATCGTCAGCTCGAACCTGGACGAGTTCTTCGAGATCCGTGTCGCCGGGCTGCAAGAGCAGCTTTACGCCGGTCTGGAGCCACAGGATTTCCCGGCGGATGGGCTGGCGCCAACCGAGCAGCTGACGAGGATCGCGCAGCGGGTGCATAACCTTGTCGCCGAACAGTACCGGCTGCTCCACACAGAGCTGATCGGCCAGCTGCAACAGAGCGGCATCGAATGGGTACGCCTGGCGGAGCTTTCGCCGGCGGAGCTGGCCTACGTGGATACCCTCTTCGCCACCAGCATCTACCCGGTGCTGACTCCGCTCGCTATAGATCCGGGCCATCCATTTCCCCACGTCCACAACAAGAGCCTCAACATCGCGCTGCTGGTCGAGAGAAGACACGCCAATCAGCTCCAGGAGCTCTTTGCGGTGGTGCAGGTACCGGCGGTTCTCGACCGGGTGGTACTTCTGCCAGGGACTCCCGACCGGGTTCGCTTCGTCCTCCTGGAGGATGTCGTGGCGGCCCATCTCGGTACCCTGTTCGGCGGCTTTCGTGTGCTCGGCCACACCGTGTTCCGGGTCACCCGCAACACCGATCTGACCATCGATGAGGACGACGCCGAAGACCTGCTCCAGACGATCCAGGAAAACCTGCGCCAACGCATGCGGGGCGACGCGGTTCGGCTGGAGATCGCCGATGCCGCCGACGAGCGGTTCGTGCAGATGCTGGTAGGGGCCCTCGATCTCCAGGATGGAGATGTCTACCGAGTCCCCGGGCCGGTGGACCTCACGGTCTTCATGGCACTCCATAGGCTCGAAGGATTTCGCGCCCTGAAGGACGAGCCGTTGATTCCCGGTGTGCCGCCGGCGTTTGCCTCTGGCGCGGACGTCTTCGACTTGATTCGCGGCCAGGATATTCTGGTGCATCATCCGTTCGAGTCATTCGGCTGCGTGGTGAATTTCATCGACCGCGCGGCCGACGACCCCCAGGTCCTCGCCATCAAGCAGACCTTGTATCGCACCAGCGGAGCGAGCCCCATCATCCGGGCACTGGAGCGGGCGGCTCAGAACGGGAAGCAGGTGACCGCGCTGGTCGAGCTCAAGGCCCGGTTCGATGAGGAGAACAACATTGTCTGGGCCCGCTCGCTCGAGCATGCGGGTGTGCACGTGGTCTACGGCGTGGTTGGACTCAAGACCCATTGCAAGGCCTCCCTGGTGGTACGCCGCGAGGGTGAGGGCATCCGGCGCTACGTCCACCTCTCCACCGGCAACTACAACCCGACGACCGCCAGGGTCTATACTGATCTTGGCCTGTTTACGGCCAAACCGGAATTCGGTGAAGACACCAGCGAGCTCTTCAATTTGCTCACCGGCTACTCCCAGGGACGCCGCTGGCGAAAATTCCTCGTTGCGCCCCTCGGGTTACGGGAGCAGATCGTCGAGTTGATCGACCGCGAGGGGCGCAACGCGGAGACGGGGCGGCCTTCCCGGATCATCGCCAAGATGAACGCCCTGGTCGAGCCGACCGTCATCGACGCCTTGTATCGGGCCGCTCGCGCCGGCGTGCGCATCGATCTGGTTGTCCGGGGCACCTGCTGCCTCCGACCGGGCATCCCGGGTCTGTCGGAGAACATCCGGGTCATCAGCATCGTGGACCGCTTTCTCGAGCACAGCCGCATCTTTTACTTCGAGAATGCAGGCGAACCTGAAGTCCTCCTGAGCAGCGCCGACTGGATGCCCCGCAATTTCTTCCGGCGCATCGAGGTGATGTTTCCGGTCGAGGATCCGCGGCTCAAAGCCCGGCTGACCGACGAGCTGCTTGCGGTGGTGTTGAATGACAACATCAAGGCCCGGCAGCTTCAAGCGGACGGCACCTACACGCGGGTGATGCCCATCGATGGCCAGGAGGAGCTCCGGTCTCAAACCGTCTTCCAATCCATGGCCCGGGAATCCGCCCGCGTGGCCGCGGATTCGGCCCTCCGCTTCGTTCCCATCCTGGGTCCCACCGGGGCTCCCCCCGTCGACGAACCCGCCTCCACTAACGGTGCCGCCGGTCAGCGTTCCAAACCGCCCCGGGTCCGCACCCCTCGAGGGCGGAAACGTCCCGAGCCGGCGTGAAGCTGGTCATCATTCGTCACGGGATAGCTGGTGACCGTGAGGATTGGGAGGCCCAAGGCCATGATGATCGGCTGAGGCCGCTTACGCCCGAGGGGAGGAAGGAAATGCAGCGAGTGGCCCCAGGACTCGCCCGGCTGGTACCCACCATCGACGTCCTGGCAACGAGTCCCTTGGCGAGGGCTGCCGAGACGGCCAAGATCGTTGCCAGGGAATACCACTCCGAAACCGTAAGCCTGGAAGCACTGGCTACGGAGCACAACCCTGAAGAGGTCGTGCGCTGGCTGCGGGAGCAGCCACCCAATCAAACGGTAGGGGTGGTGGGACACGAGCCGCAGCTGAGCCAGCTCGCCGGCTACCTACTGACCGGTACACCAGCGTCTTTTATCGATCTGAAGAAGGGAGGCGCGTGCCGGGTCGATCTACCGGGCGCGCCCAAGCCCGGTGATGGCAGCCTGGAGTGGCTGCTCACACCGCGCGAGCTGCGCCGCCTCGGGAAGTAGCGTGAGTGCTCGACTCCCCTCCGACCTGCTAGCCCGGCCCGCCGAAGAATCTTCGCGCTTGCTCGCTTTGGGTTACCTGGATGAGATCGGCCGGGCCGAGGGGCGGCTCGGGGATCCCCAGGACACGGACGCGCTGCACGACTTCCGGGTGGGTCTTCGACGCCTGCGAAGCTGCAGCCGGGCGTATCGCTCGCCGCTCAAAGGCAGCATCACCAAGCGACTGCGGCAGCGGTTACGAAAGCTCACCCAGGCCACGAATGCGGGCCGGGATACCGAGGTGCACCTGACGTGGCTCGGTCAGCAGGCGGAGCGACTCGGTCCGGAGGACCTTCAGGGGCTGTCCTGGCTGATTGGGCGTCTCGAAGGGCGGCGGTACGATACGGGCGGTACCAGTATCCCTGATGTGAGGCGCCAGTTCTTGAAGTCGGCCGCAAAGCTTCGGCCCCGGCTCGGAACGTTCCGTATGGAGATTCGGACTGGCCCTAGCCAGGAGCACCGCTCCTTCGGACGAGTCACCGGGGAGTTGATTCGAGCGCAGGTTGCCGAATTGGCCGACGACCTCTCGCGGGTGCAGGGAGCTGAAGACGTGAAAGGCGGGCACGCGGTCAGGATCAGCGCCAAGCGGCTGCGGTATTTGCTGGAGCCATTGGCCCGACGGGCGCCAGGTGTGAGAACCCTGGTGACACAGTTGAAGGCGGTCCAGGATAGCTTGGGGGATCTGCACGACCGGCATATCCTCGCCGAGGAGATCGCATCCACCCGCTTGGCTCTCTCCAGTATCGACTCGAATCGCCTGGTGGGATGCGAGGCTGGGCTTCACACCCTGGAGCGCCTCGCGGTCGAGCAGGCGGCCGCCGCATTTGCACGTTTCGACACCCTATGGGGCGGCGAGCAGGCCGGCCGGTTTATGCTGCGGGCGGAAAGGCTGGCTACGTCCCTCGTGGATGGAACAGCCGCCCCACCCGCAGGGCCTGTTCTGGTTCTGGGGCGAACAATGCGCGCCAAATCCGCGAAGCACCCTCCCGGAAAGCAGGAAGTCAGACGGAGTGGCAGGGCGAATGAACGTCATGAAAAAGTTGCCACCGATGAACACTGATGGGACCGAAGACCGTAGAGAGCTACGGCGCTTGCTGCCCGGCCAGGCTGACCTCCGGTAGCGCGGCTGGCTCCGCGGCCGCCAACCGTTCGGCCTCTCGCCTCACCAGTCGAAGGGTCTCATACCGAATGAGCAGGATGCCGGGTGAGAAGACCGACCAATAGCGTCGGAAGCGGGAGCGCGACTCGGGATCGGTCGTCACGACCCTAGTCTCGGTGCTGAAGATCGACGCGTTTTCTCCGACCGGCCTGACCCCGATCGTCCAGACGATCTTGGCGTAGCCCGGCTCCTTGAAGGCGGCGAACTCGTCCGGCCCCAGGCCACGAAACTCGACGTCGGTTTTCCAGGGTTGGGTGACGGCCCCGAGGACGATCTCGCGTCCTGGCT
The DNA here is from genome assembly GCA_046715295.1 of Gemmatimonadales bacterium. Taxonomy (GTDB): domain Bacteria; phylum Gemmatimonadota; class Gemmatimonadetes; order Gemmatimonadales; family GWC2-71-9; genus CAVVWJ01. The sequence goes on from JBKJZM010000266.1 coordinate 7,348, forward strand.
CCTCGGCTAGGACGCGCCAACCCAGGGCGAGGACCTCGGCTAGGAATCCGGGCGGGTGCTCCCGCTTCGACCGTTCTCCCCCCATGAGCAGCTCGCGGCCGGTGAAAAGGGCCCGGACGATGGTGGATCGCTGCAAATCGAGGTCGTGCGCGGCCAGGAAGGTGACGTCCGCCGGTGCGGCGACTCTGGTCTGGTGGATCTCGCGGATCTCGTATTTGGGGATGAAACGGTCGACCAGCGGATTGCGAGGCCCTCCGCGAGCCACCTTGCCGTATCGATACCAGGTAACACCGGCATACCCCAGGCCGAGGAGCGCCACCGCACCGGCACCGGCGCCCATCACGCCCGCCGTCTTCCGAAGAGCTCGGGCCATCGAGTCCTCTCCTTCTAGCGTCAGCAGTTATGGAGGCAATTGTTCAGGAGGCTGGATGTCAATACAACACCGAGTGCTTCCAATGGGCAACTGTCCCGAACCGCACCAGTGAACCACACGCTTCCGAACGCGAGAAATCCAGGCCGAAGGGTTCTTGCCCCAACCGCCTGGATTCCCTGCTCCCAAAGGAGCGTGACGTACTACAGTGGTACGCTACTCGACCCGCTCGATTCTGATGGCGAGGTCGCGGGGGTCGGAGCCGCCACGGTGCTGAACGTGGACAAATAGGCCCCAGCCTCGCTTGTCGAAGTAGATCCCGGTCGGCTCGGCGGCGCAGTCGGGCAGGCTGGCAAAGCGAACCGTGCTCTCGGCCGGTTGGTGCTGTCCCCCCCTGCCGGACGTGGCCACCCAGATGTCTGCACCCACCGGATTGGATGCCGGATCCTCGGCGATGTAGAGATTGCCGGCCTTGTCCAGCGCCAGGTTATCCGGGGAGGTGAAATCCATGGGTGCATTCATCCCAGCGCGCACAAAGTCGTACACGAACCCGGTCGCATGCTCCCGGCCACCTGCGGGCTCGCGCAGATCGATGCCGAGCACGCGATTTTCGCTGGTGATGGTGACGTAGAGGGTCTGACCGCCGCCGTTGCCGGTGGAGGTGAAGATCTCGACGTCTTCCGGCCGACCGTAACCGGTGGCCCCTACGCGCGTGGCCTCGGCGTCGGAGTCGAGGGACGCCGCGGCGGTGTTGAGCGGCAGCCAGCTGGCCTCACCGGTCCGGTCGCCCGTCGGGACCACGACCTTGAGCGCATACAGTTGCCCGCTCGAGAGATCGCCCCGCCGTGCCGGAACAAACTTGAAGAGGTAGCCGCCGGTCGGGGGCGAGGACTCAGAGATGCCGTACAGGTTTCCCTGAGAGTCAAACCGCAGTCCCTCGTGCGAGCGCGAGCCGATGGCGGCACGCAGCACGGCCGCACCGGTTTCCGGGTCGATCTCGTACACGTGCCCCGCGCGGGCCGCCGGCAGGGTGGGATCCTTCAAAGTCGAGTTGGTCGTTTCCTCGGCGACGAGGATGGTCTTCCACGGCGTCCACGCGATGCCGTCGAGGCGCTCCCAGTCCGCCCGCTGGGCCAGCACTCGGGTCACGTTGGTCTCGAGGTCGGTGACCGACACCTGGCCGTTGCTTCCGATCTCATGAGTGCGATACAGGAAGCGGCCGGCTTGGGAGCCGGTCTCGTTCTGGGTGTTCATGTCCCAGAGATCGAGTGTGCCACCATCGCCTTCCCGCGCGATGACGGTCTGAGCGTATCCGGGGGGAAGCAGGAACGGCTGCTCGGTGCTCGGCCCGCAGACGGCCGATGCCGGGAGTGGGGTGAACTTGAACTGACCGTGGGTGGCGCTGCTGCTGGTCGAGCTGGGACCCGGCTCAACCAGGCGATCGGCATCGTCACAGGCTGCGGCGGCGCTGACAAGCAGCATTCCGGTCGCTACCCTCAAGGCATGTGGCACATGCATTAACGGCTTCTCCTAAGTGGGGGGTCCATGAACATCGGTGCATGACATAGTCCGATCGCGGCGGCACAAGCCGGTGACGCGGAAGTCACGATGTCGTCTCTGGGGAGAAAGCGTGGGTGACAGGATTGCTACGAGGCAGGGGCGAGACCGATACGAAGGGCGACCGCGTCGGGGCGAGCCGCGTCGGAGGACGAGACTACGCCCGCGCCGCGACCGCCAGGAGCATCTCCGGCCGATACACGAGCCCCTCAGCCGGTAGCGCGGCGAGCGCCGCCCCAACCCGCGCCAGGCATCTCCTGCGGGTCACGGGATCCAGTGTGCGAAGCCGGCGGCTCGGCGCCCCGTAGCGGCTGCCGAGCTCGAGAAGCTCCGCGCAAGTCCAGTGACGCTCGGGCCGCTCCATCCAGACGCGGGAGACCGTCAAGCCGGCAGCCTCGAGAAGGCTGCCAAGCTTGTCGGTGGTGTCCATAAGCGTGTCCTGCTTGGCGGCGCCAGGTTTGGAGTCGGGACCTGCGCCGTGCAGATCCATCTCCACGGTCCAGATCCCGGTACCCGGCAAGTCGGAGCCTCGGCCCCAGGAGGTGCAGCCCAACACGCCGCCCGGGCGGAGAACCCGTCGAACCTCAGCCAGCGCAGACGCGGGGCTTGGAAGGAGGAACAGAACGAAGGCCAGCAACGCGGCGTCGGCGACCGACCCGCGGATGCCGAGCTGGGCCAGCTCCATGGCGGCGAGCGGTGCACTCACCCCTCGTGCCCGCGCCTCGCGTAGCATGCCGGTTGCACGGTCCACCGCGATCACCCGGGCCACAGGGGCTGCCGCGTGAAGGGCCGGGAGCAGGGCGCCGGTGCCCGCCCCCAAATCCAGCACGGTGGTGGCCCCACCTAGAGTCATCGCGGCAATCAGCCGCTCGCCGGTCGGCTGGAGCACGGGGGCCCACAACTCGGCGTACTCCCGCGCCGACGCCGAGTACAGCCCGGCGAGAAACTTGGAGGGATCTATCTCTGGCCTACCTGACATGTCCGCTATACCATAGAGAAACCACCTGAGGTCGCAAGCCCATTGCCGAATAGCACCGCTGCCCTCGAAGCCGCCCTCTCCGACCGTTACCGAATCGAGCGTGAGCTCGGCCGGGGCGGCATGGCCACCGTCTACCTCGCGAACGACCGCCGCCATGAGCGGCAGGTTGCTCTCAAGGT
>JBKJZM010000267.1:0-6838 GCA_046715295.1 Gemmatimonadales bacterium
ATCACCCATCGAGGTCCTCGGGACCGAACGGCAAGGCCACCACCGTGGCCGGCTTCCCGCCCGCCAGCAGCTCCTCACCCACGCCAACCTCCCGGCGGATCAAGCCCAGTCCGATCGCGCGATCGTCGAGACTAAGGGTGGAACGAACGCTCCCCACTTGGCGCTCGCCTTTACTGATGGTCCGGCCGTCGAGCGGCTCCGGCCTTCGCCAGCGCAGCCCACGCAACTCGCGGTTGGTGTGACCCCTGAAGTGCAACCGCGCCACCGTTTCCTGTCCGGTATAGCAACCCTTGGTGTATGACACGCCCCCGATCTGATCGTACCGTACCTCCTGGGGGAGCGTCCTCTCGTCGATCTCGGCACCCAGGGCGGGCCAGCCGCAGAGAATCCGGGCCGCGTGCAGGTCGCTCGCCTGACCGGGAAGGGCACCGGCCGACAACAACCGGGAGCTTAGAGCCGCCACCGCCGGCTCGGCGCCCACCGCCAGCGCCACGAATGGCGCGGCTTCCGGCGCGAGAGCCAATGCAACCGGGCTCACCTCCCCGCCTACCGATGCGACCCGACCCGAGGACTCCGGCATGCTGACGCCGGATTTGGCCAGCGTCTGAAATCCGTGCGCACCGATCAGCCAGGCAACCCGCGCCTCACCGGTCAAATCGGTCACACGGGCCAGGCGGGGGGGAAGCTGCCGCCGGAAGAGATCGAGCGAGGCCTCATGCCCCGAACGGGGGGCGATGAGAGTGAGGGCGTCCGCCTGGCGGATGACCCAGTAGTCCACCACCATCGCGCCCTTGGGCGTGAGCAGGGCGCCATACACCAGACTGTTATCGCCGGGCTTCACCAGATCATTGGTGAGGAGACCCTGGAGGCAGGCGAGCGCGCCGGGGCCCTGCACCCGAAAGACCGCCGGCTCACTGGTCACCAAAACCGCGCCGTGCCGAACCTCAGACAGTCTATCTCGGTCGAGGGTCAGGTCGAATTCAGACATGAGCCCAGGGAAGCTCGGCCGCATCGTGGCCCACGAAATCCTGCCAGACGAGGTCCGCGTTGCTGAACGCATCCTTCGGGTACGAAGTAGCCAGGGCGGCACAACGCAGGCCGGCGGCGCGGGCCGCGTTCAGGCCCGGGATCGAATCCTCCACGACCACACAGCGTTTGGGCGCGAGCTCCAGCTTTTCCCTGGCCCGATTGTAGCCCTGAGGGTCGGGTTTGCAGGCGTCGACATCTTCCGCCGCAATGATCTCGGAAAAATGCGGGCGCAGTCCAGCGAGCTGGAGGACCAGATCGATCTCGCACCGCAGCGCCCCGGAGACGATGGCGAGCTGAAAACCATCGAGCGCGGCGTTCTCGATGAAATCGGAGACGCCGGGCACCAGCCGCATCGAGGCTCGGATCGATTGCTCATACTCCGCATGTTTGCGGGCGATGGCCTCGCAGAGCGAAGTCTCATCCTGTGGGTGGCCCATTCGCTCGAAGGTGAACCGGAAGCACTCGCGGTCGTCGAAGCCGAGATACTCGCGATAGTAGGTGTCCCGGTCCAGCGTGTACCCGTAGCCGGACAGCGTGGCGATCAGCGCATCGCAATGCTGTGCCTCATCGTCGACGATGACGCCATTGAAGTCGAGCAGGATGCCGGAGGTCATGGAGAAGGTATAACCGGGACGGGGGTGAGAAGTAAGAAGAGCCCACTACCCATAGTACCCCGCTTCATCGTACGACAGGTCCAGCAGCTCGACGGGATGGGCGACCCCGATCGGAAGCCGGGCTGCCCGGAGGCCGGCGCCGATCTGCATCAGGCAACCGGGGTTCCCGCTGACGATCACGTCAGGCCGGGGCCTGGCTTCGGCCATGCTGGTGATCTTGCTGTCGAGCACCGCGCGAGCCATGGTGGGTCGGAGGACGGAGTAGATCCCCGCGCTACCACAGCAACGGTCCGAACCGGGCAGGAGGCGAAGGCGCAAGCCGGGAATGGCCTCCAGCATGGCGAGCGGTGCTCCGTGGATTCGCTGAGCGTGCTGAAGGTGACAGGGGGCGTCATACGCCACCTCCAGTCCGATCGGTGCACCCGGCCGAGGCCCTCGCTCGGCCAAAAGCTCGGAGACGTCTCGAACTTTCGCCGCCAATTTCCCGGCCGCGTTCGAGCCCAGCAGGCGCCCATAGTCCTTGAGCAGCGCACCGCAACCGGCACTATTCACGACGACGAAATCCGCGCTGCCCTCGAGAGCAGCTACGTTGGCCGCCGCCAGAGACCGGGCCCCACCCACATTTCCCGCGTGCTCGTGCAGCGCACCGCAACAGACCTGGCCTCCGGCCTCGATCACGCGGTAACCGTTCACCTCCAGGGTTCGTTTGGTGGCTTCGTGCACGTGATTGAAGAGCGCATTCATCACGCAGCCGCGAAAGAGAACCACGGTCGGAGCGTCGGCGGGTAAGCGGGGCAGCGGGTCAGCCGGGCCCGGAATTGTGACCTCACCGGTGTGCTGTTGCTGTCCCGCTTTCCCGCTGTCCCGCCGGGCCTCGGCCGACGAGGCGAGCATCCCCATCCCGAATCCTACGCGGCCTCTTCCGGCCAGCGCCTTGGGCAGCCCCGTGGCTCGGAACGCGCGGGCCATGGCGAACAGAGGGCGCCAAATCATTCGATATCGAAAGACGCCCAGCACCAGCCGGGCCACTGAGGACAGGCCCCCGGCGTGGAAGATCTGTTCCCGCGCGGCCTCCAGACCGCGGCCATACCCCACTCCAGAAGGGCAAGCCGGCTCGCAACCCCGGCAGCCGAGGCAGCCTTCGAGGTGTTCCAGCAACCCGGGATCGTTGGGGCTCATCTCGCCGCGCTCAAGGGAGCGCATCAACATGATACGCCCTCTCGGGCTATCGCCCTCGTCTCCGGTGACCAGGTACGTTGGACAGGCGGGAAGGCAGAAGCCGCAATGCACGCAGGGATCCAGTGCGGCGTAACCGGAATGAGAGAGCGAAGAAACAGGGGAGGCTTTAAGCATTGTCCACGCCTTCGAGCGCCACACTCAGGCATTGCCCAGGGTCGAAGGTGTCCCGCAGGCGGCCGACGATCTGGCCTACGCCTTCCCGGTAGGCCCCGAAGTGCCCGATCGCACGCCGGACCGCCCAAGGGGCACGTTCGAGCGTCATGGGGATTTCCCGGGCCGCAGCGGCGCGGCGCAGGGCGCGAAGCTGCTCCAGCGGCCCATTGCCGGTCCAGCGGATCATGCCCAGCCCCGCCCCCGCCGAGACCAGTCCCTCGTCGAGGTCATGGGACAGGAGATCAATGGCTTCGTCGATCCCATCGCCGAGGACGCCGAGCCGCAGCGTGATAGGGCCGCCGAGACTGCCACGCGCCGCCACGCTCCAGAAGGCGGCGGTGCGGTCGGCCGGGAGCGGCTGCCAGAGCTGCTCGCCGCCTGCACCCAGGCGGCGCACGTCGGCCTGGACTGCGGCGTCGGTTCCGACGAAGCGGGCCGCCAGCACCCAGTCGGCCTCGGCGGCAAGGGCGGGGGAGAGGAGCTCGAGTGCGCTGGGCAGCAGGTGGGCCGACATCAGCTCGCGCGCGGCCGCCGTGAGCGCGTCCCGCGCGCCGCGCGCCAGCAGGGTTACATCGGCCCGGGGCAACGCGCGGAGTCTGAGGTGGACATCGGCGATGATCCCGAAGCCGCCGAAGCCGCCCACCTGGAGCTTGGTGAGGTCGTAACCTGCCACGTTCTTCACCACCCGGCCGCCGGCGTTCACCAGTCGTCCGTCTCCGGTGGCAACTGTACAGCCAAGCACATGGTCTCGCACCGGCCCGTAACCGTGACGCAGAGGGCCAGCGGTGGCGGTGGCCACCACCGAGCCGATGCTCCGGTCAGGGCGGCCCGGCGGATCGATGGCCAGCCACATGCCATAGTCGGCCAGCCGCCGCCTCAGCGCCTCGAGCGACGCCCCCGCCTGGACAGTTGCGACCAGGTCGGCAGGGCTTACCGATACAATCTGCTCCAGGGCGCGGGTGCTCACCGCAAGGTCGGCGGGCGCATCCGGGGCAAGCCAGGTGCCTCTCCCTTCGACCCGGATCTTCCAGCTTTCCTCATGCGCCAGGCGACAAACCAGGGAGAGCGCGTCGCTGGAATCGGGGCTTGCCCGGGCCACTCCGTTGGCGTCCCGATCGACTCCGGAGGTGCCCAGCAGGGCCCGAAGCCGGGCGTAGATGGCGTCGCTCATTGGCGTGCGCTCTTCACCGCGTGCCATTCACGGCAGGCGTGCACCGGGTAGACCTTGCCGGGATTGGCGCGCTCGGCCGGGTCGAAAACCCGGCGGACCGCCCGCATAGCACCAAGGGTTTGGGCGTCGAAGATCCAGGGCATGTATTCGAGCTTGTCCGATCCGACCCCGTGCTCGCCGGTGATGCTGCCGCCCGCTGCCACACAGGCGGCCATGATCTCGCGGCAGGCAACCTGCACCCGTGCGGCAACTGCCGGATCTCGCCGGTCGAAGCTGATGTTGGGGTGGAGGTTGCCGTCACCGGCGTGGAAGACATTGCTAATCGTGAGGTCATGATGCCGGCGAATCGCTTCGATCTGGTCCATAATATCCGGCAGGGCGGAGCGGGGCACCACCGCGTCCTGCACCGCAAGGTCCGGTGCAATCCGCCCCATGGCGCCAAATGCCTTCTTTCGGCCTTGCCACAGGCGAGCTCGGTCCGCGGCGGTCGACGCGCTCCGCACCTCGCGGGCGCCACACTCCAGCAGGATGTCCCTTACCGTGAATGCTTCGGCTCCGACCGCGTCGGTCTGGCCGTCGAGCTCGACCAGCAGGACCGCCGCGGCATCCGTGGGGTAGCCTGCGGCGTAGATCGAGGCCTCTACCGCCGCCACGCAGGCCTTGTCCATCATCTCGAGCGCCGCTGGAACGATCCCGGCAGCTATGATCGCCGACACCGCCTGACTGGCGGCCCGAACGGCGGTAAAGTCCGCCAACATGGTGCGCACGCTCTCGGGAATCTGCTCCAGCCGGACGGTGATCTCGGTGGCGATCCCGAACATCCCCTCGCTCCCCACGAACAACCCGACCAGGTCGGGACCCCACGCCTCGCCCTGGTCGGAGCCGAGCCGGGTGACCGAGCCGTCGGGGAGCACGACCTCGAGCGAAACGATGTGATTGGTGGTCACGCCGTACTTGAGGCAGTGCGGTCCGCCTGCGTTCTCGGCGACGTTGCCGCCCACCGTGCAGGCTGCCTGGCTCGAGGGGTCCGGCACATACTGGAGTCCGAGCGGGGCTACGGCCTCAGAGAGCCTGGCATTCACGACACCAGGCTGAACCACGGCCCTCCGCTGAATCGGGTCAACCCGGAGAATGCGGTTCATGCGAGTCAAGGTAATAAGCACCGCGTCCGACTCGGCAAGCGCTCCTCCAGACAGCCCGGTGCCGGCGCCCCGCGCGACGAACGGCACCTGAATCAGATGCAAGAGGCGGAGGATCTCCCGCACCTCTGCGGGACTGCCCGGCATGATTACCACGCCGGGAATCGATTCGCGCGTGGGGAGGCCATCCATGGCGTAGGTGGCCAGATCCGCGCGCCGGTGGCGGACCCACTGGCGTCCAACGATCCGAACCAGCGCCTCGATCAAGAAAGAGTTCATTGGTCTGCGACGATGTCCGGGGCTGCGCCGCCCTTTCCGTTCGTATGGGCCCGGCGGTGCACCTTGAGGGCGCTCTCCACCCCACTGGTCAGCACCGGGAGGAGCAACAGCAGCGCCTTGAATCGGCGAGCGGTCGATCGTTCCGCCAGCAACCGATGCTTGACGCCGGGGTCGCACTCGATGGCTCCAGCCACCTGAAAGGAGAGACTCAAAGGATCGTCGGGCAGTGCGGGCTCTTCCGGTTCGACGTCGTTCAGCTGGCGCAATCCCGCGAAGTAGCGGGCAAACAGCGACCGCAAGGTGGTCGTCTCGTCTGAGGCAGGCTGGGTGTCCGGATCATCGTCGAACGTCTGAACCTGGGCAACGAGATAGGGCAAAGACTCATCGAGGAGGCGGGACAGCACGAATCGGGAGCCACCGAGCACCACAATGTTCGATCGGCCGTCCGGCAGTTCCTGGTTCACCCGCACCTCGGCGACGCAGCCCACCGTTCCCGGCTCGGGAACGTCGCGTGCAGGGGGGACGGGCGTGATTCCGAAACACCGATCCGCAGCGAGACAGTCAGCCAGCATCCGCTTGTAACGCGGCTCGAAGATGTGCAGCGGAAGCGGCGTCCCGGGAAACAGCACCGCTGGAAGAGGAAAGATGGGAAGGCGGGAGGGCATTCTGGAAGATAGCTATGGGCTATGAGCTATGGGCTGCTCCGAAAACAACTAACCCTCCTTGAATTCCAAGAAGGGTCGTCGATCAACTGAGTAGCCCACAGCCCAAAGCCCATAGCGCGCTACCCCTCAGGCTGCTCCCAAAAATCCCCTGAGCGATCGCACATCCGGCGAATCACGGAGCTTTTCGAACGCCCGCTCCCGGATCTGCCGGATGCGCTCGCGTGTTACGCCGAGGAGGGCGCCGATCTTTTCCAGCGTGAGAGCTTCGGATCCTTCTTCGAGACCGTAGTAAAGGGAGAGAATCTTGCGCTCGCGGGGAGTGAGATGCCGCTGGAAAATCCGGTCGATAAATTCCCGCTGCAGCCGAACGTCCGTCATCTCCTCGATCTCGATGCCGCCGGTGCCCGCGACCCGCTCCCCAAAGGTGCTGGCCCCCCGGTCCTGCCGCTCGACCGGGGCATCGAGCGAGACTTCGGTCGACGTCATCCGATGAGCCGAGCGGATATTGTCGACCGTGTCGTTGAGCGCGGTGGCGATCTCGGCATCGGT
>JBKJZM010000268.1:0-2952 GCA_046715295.1 Gemmatimonadales bacterium
GATCTACACCCACGTCGACCGGGAATACCTTCGATCGGTACACAAACAGTTCCATCCCCGCGGGTGAAACGATCAGCGAGCTGACCTTCGTGTCCTTTCCACGCGTGAGCTAGCTCACCTCTGAAATCGCCGACTCAGAGTATCCTGTTTCGTACTCCAACGGCATACCAACGACCAGGAGGAACGGACATGAAGCAGATCACCTGCGCCGCTGCGGCGGTGCTGATGGCAACCGCATTTGCTTGCACTCCGCGCGATCGTCAGGAGTCGGCAAACAAGGTCGATTCAGTCGCCGAGGACGTCCGCGAGGAAACTCGGGAAGGAGCCAATGAGGTTCGGGAGGAGGTCCGGGAGGCCCGCGAATACAGCTACACGCAGCGGAATGAGTTCCGCCGGGATCTCGACCTGCAGCTGAAGAAGCTCGACGAGCAGGTCGCGGGGATCGAGGCCGACACCAAGCGGGGCGTCGACCGCGCCCGGGACAGCGCTGTGGTAAACGTACGCGCGGCGCGTAAAGCGGTTCGTCGCGATATTGATCGCCTCGATGCCGCCACCGAGCGGACCTGGGACGAAACGAAGCGGCAAGTCAACGAGTCGCTGTCGGCGCTCGACCGGGAGGTCCGGCGGCTGTTGCCCGATGCTCGCCCCATGGGCGGCACCGGCCCGAGCTGATTGGAGGAAGCTACTGGGTGTTGGCTAATGGCTGCTCCAATGGTCAGAAACCCTCCGATGATTCGGGGGGTTTCTTGTTTTCGGCCGGCCAATAGCCCATAGCCAATAGCCTCTCCCTACCCGATCCCCACCGCGGCTGGGTCGGTGCGCTCGAACAGTCGGCCAAGCCAGTCGATGAGCAGAGCCGCTTCGAACGCCATGATCCCGAGCATCAGGATCGTGGCAGGAAGCGCGGCCCAGGCGTTGAGGGCTCGACGCAGCAGCAGAAAAGCCCCCCCACCAATGGTCACCGGCAACACCAGTGTGACCGCGAGCAACGCCACGAATACAATCATCATCAACATGTTCTGGCCCAGCGCTTCCACACCCGCCGGCCGACCCGATCCCAGACGAACCCAGCCCGGGTAGAGCAGGGCAGCGCCGTTCTGGATGATCATGCCCATCAGGTTGACGCCGGGCAGGAACGCGAAGGCGGCGAACAGGAGCAACGTGCGCTCTTCCAGCGCCGGCACCATCGATTGGTTGCCGAGAAACGCCAGGTAACCGATCACGAGCAAGGATAGCTGGATTACGGTCAGCACCAGTGTCGACCCTCCGACCTCCGCGATCACGACCGACCAGCCCCGCAGCGGATAGCTGCGGAGCATATCCAGCTTCAAGAGATCGCCGCGCAGGTCGTTGCGCACCCACTGGGGGCCGATGACCGTCATGGCCCCGGCCCAGGTGACCGCGAACCACCCGGCGACTTCCGCCAGCGTTCCCTCCGGTTCGAACGACAGCGCAGTCACGATGACCGCTCCAGCCGCCAGGACAAGCGCGACGTTTCTCAACCGCTGGGTCCGGGTTACGGCCACCAGGTTCTTCCAGAGAATCGCCCCGCCAGGCCAGCCCCGCGGTGCCAGTCGAAACAAGGGAGGAGCGACCCTGCCCCCGGCTCGCTGTGCCGGGCGTCCCGCTCGTCGCTCCGAGAGCGCCTGTGCCCGCTGCAAGGATACCGCAGCGGCCGCTTCCTCGAATGCGGTATCGGAGCGCACTACCCAGACGTAGTGGAGGGCGAGCATGACCAGCGCCGGCCACAGGGCGTGGAGCCAGGCAGTCACACTGTGCGCGGTAAGCGGCCGGATCATCAGCCGGAACGGATAGGTCAGAGCCGTCGGGAGCGGCTGGGCGGCCGCCTCTCCGAGCGCCGCCAGAAACCCAAACGGTGTTCGTGCGTCGGCGCCGGCCAGGCGAGGTAGCGCGTCCCCGATGCTCCACGTCAGAGCGATCAGTACGATGCCTAACACCGCCAGGGAGACGACCCGATGCCGAAGACCCAGCCGCCCATGCTCGGCCAGAGTGGTCCGGACGAAGGATGCGCCCAGCCGGTGAAACGAAAGCGTTGTAAGGAGTACCCAGATCGAGATGACCCGAAGCCAGGGCGAAACTCCGAAGCGCTCGCGCGACAGAATCAGCGTCCACAGGAGAGCGTTAAAGAGGATGAGGAGCTGGTTGCGCAGCAGCTTGAACTGGATCAGTCCGCGGCGGGAAACCGGTCCTGAGAACAGAAAGGTGACCTCCGCCGGACTGAAGGCGAGCACCCGCCGCTCCACTCCAAAGATCCAGCCCCACGCCACCGCGCCGAGCAGAGCGAGAGCACCAACCAGCTCGAGCCAGCGTGGGTCCGCCAACACCCCGGTGGTCGACGCCGGCCGCTGGGCAAGGACGACGAACCAGAGATAGGTCAGCCCCAGCAGGAGCGCCGCGAGGTACCTGGGGCTGCGCAGGTGCCGCACCTGGCGGGCCACCCGGTTATGTGCCGACCGCCACGCCAGGTAGCCGAACATGCGGATCACCGCTCGGCGCCTTCGTCCTGACCGATGAGGTCGAGAAAAACATCCTCCAGGCTCCGCGTGCCCAGGTCCGGACGCCGCGCAATGATCTCGGCGGTGGTACCGAATGCCACGACTCGTCCCCGTTGGAGGACGAGGAGCCGGGTACAGATCTCCTCGACCAGATGGAGCAGATGAGAGCTCAGCATGATCGCCGATCCGGCGGCGGCGCGCCGCATGATCGTCGCCTTCATGCGGCGGATGCCCACCGGGTCGAGGCCGGTGAGCGGCTCGTCCAGAAGGAGAGCCTTGGGCTCATGGAGCAGCCCGCAGGCTATGGCCAGCTTCTGTTTCATTCCCCGCGACAGCTCGCCCGGCAGCGAGCCTCGTTTCTCGGCCAGATCCATCTCATCGAGCAGTCCCGGAATCCGGTCGTTGACGTCGGTCACACCGTACAGCCGACCGACGA
>JBKJZM010000269.1:0-29939 GCA_046715295.1 Gemmatimonadales bacterium
GGGGTTGAGGTAGACGAGTCCGCAGCGTCGGCAGCGTACGGCCAGGAAGGTGTCCCGGCTGGAGCTGCAATCGAAGTCCTGACCGACGGCAACCGGTTCGGCATCGTCGTCGTTGCAGACGAAGCACTGGGTCGGCAGCAGAACCAGAGGGACCCCCCCGGCGCTGGACGTCGCGCCATTTCCCTCAGGCGGTGAGCTGGGGGAGGCGTCAGGCGCGGTAACGGTCATTTTCAGTCGTGTGCCGCGGTATCAGCGGCCCGTCGGCACTTGGAGCAGGTCGGAGGGGGGAGCCTCAATGGTGTCCTTACCGGCAGCGCCGTTCTGAGCGGCCGAGAATGCCCGCTTCCGCTGCACTGCACAGACTCTCCGAACTCCTTCCTCGAGTGGCATGCGGGGCTCGAAGCCGAGGAGTAGGCGTTGCCGTTCCAGCGTGGGGCGCTTGACGAGGGTGATCTGGGTGGGGACTGGCACGCTGCGGATCAGGTTGTGGTCAGCGCCCAACTCCAGCCGGATCATCTCGGCCAACTCCATCATGGGCACTATTCCTGGATGTCCGATATTCATCACCGTGTGTCGCTCGAGGTGCCCAGCGGCCTCGATCGCCCGGACTGCGTCAGAGACGTGCAGCCAGCCCCGGGCGCTGCCGCGGTGAACCTCGATCGGACGGCCACTGGCGAGGCTGGCGGCGAACCGGATCATTGCCGAACGGTGCTCACCAACATCTTCCATCTCATCGTACACCATGCAGGGCCGGATAGTGACCGCGCGCAGGCCCGAGGTGCGTACCTCGTAGTCGACCATCTGCTCTGCCAGCCACTTGCTGAGACCGTACCGGTTGGCGGGCTGAGGCACTGCTGTTTCAGCCATGGACTCGGAAGTGGGCCCGTAGATCTCGGATGTCGAGATGAACACGCACATGCATCCGGCGCGCTTGCAGAGCTGCAGCACGTTGTTGATGCCGGCGACATTGGTGGACATGGCCAGGGAGCCGGCCTGCTCCGCGGTTGTGCGTCCCACCACCGCTGCGAGGAGGAATACGACATCCGGGCCCCAGTCGAAGGCGGGCAGCAAGTCCAAGGGATGGGTGATGTCCGCCACCACGTAGCCCGGGCGTAAGCCAGGCCGGATGTCGGACTCGAGGACGGCGTAACCCATGCCCTTGAGGTAGGAGACCAGGGGCTTGCCGATGTTGCCCTCCGACCCTATGACCAGCGCCCGCATCGACTCATGTCGCTTCATTGCTGCCATCCTCTTTGAGATCTTATGCGAAAGCGGGGACACGCTCCGGCAGGCGGCCGGCAGCGATAAATGCATCCGCGTGGTGTTCCATCGGGACCAGTCGAAACGACTCTCCCAGAACCGCGAGCGCCCGGGCAACCAGGTCGCGTTTTCGTTCCCCGGACATGGCCATGCCGGGAAAGAACGAGAGGCCCGGTGCCTGTTCGGCGCCAAGGAAGTCGAGCGGGTGCAGAAGAAAGCTCGGCTGCACTCCCATAGCCCGACACGCGCGAATGGCCGCCCGGAGATAGGCAAACATCAAGCCGTGCGAGATGCCACCGAGGTAGAGGAGGTAGCTCATGTGGAACGGCACCTTCAGCAGCGGAAAGGTGGTGATGGGGATTTCCAGGATCTGCTTGCCGCTGCCGAGCTGCCAGCGGTACGGGTGCAGCGGACGGAAGCCGTCCCGAAACGCGCCGTAGAGCGCACTCCGCCGCTTCCGTTCCTCGGAACTCATGCCCGACCGCGCGAGGAAGTACCACCGAGCGGCAGGCCCCAGGAAGGTCGGGAGCGTTGACGCATCATACAGGTACTCCCGTGTACTCAGGAGCTCGAGCAGCTCCGGCGACCAGCTGAAGCCTGGTCCCCGAAACCCCACCGGGCGTTGGCCCGTGGCCTCGATGATCGCCTCCTCCGCCCGAACCACCTCGGCTTCAAGCTGGCTATTTGTCATGAGGTGCAGCCAGCACTCATGGGAGAAGGAGTGATTGCCGATTCGGTGTCCTCGCTCCGCAATCGCCCGAAGGTATGGGAGGTTTGCCGGACGGGCGGCATCGGCGCCCACCACAAACACCGTGATCTGCAGGCCCAGGCGCTCCAGCAGCTCGAGAGCCTGAGGCACGAACGCGGCGAGATACGAGGGACGCGCCTCCCACGCCGGATCGCCACGGGTCTTCAGGTACGTCCAGAGGTCGTCCAGATCCAGCGAGACGCTCGCGAGCGGCTTGCCTGTGGTCATGCCTGCCTCACCCGTCGGGTGTCCGGAGCCTCAGCCTGAAAGAGCGATCGCAGCTCGTGAGCGCTCGAATTGGCCAGCGCCACGGTTTCGTTCACGTTCAGCGTCCCATTGGCAATCTGCGCCGAATTTACGACGTAGACATTGGGGATCGAGGTACGCAGGGATGGCCGGGAGCGCTCTGAGTAGTGCAGCGTTGATACGGCCAGCATCTCCCGCACCCGCGCCACCTGGAACGCGAGCACATCGCTCCGATCGAAGTTCGGGTACATCCGTTCCAGTGCGGCTACGAAAGTTTCGCGGATCTCGGCGTCGCTCTTCTGCCAGAAGCTGTCGTCCTGGGTCAGATATCTAGGCAGGTAGACGAGCGCGTTACCTCCAAACGTGGCCCGGTCCACCAGCGCGCTCATTTCTATCACCCCGGTGAACGGCACCCAGCTGTCGGTGATATTCGTAATGTAGAAGCCGGCGAGAGGCTTCCGCAGCATCAGTGAGGCGCACACGATGCCCTGATAGACGACGCTGCTTAATCGCTCGTGCTCCGAGGTAGACAGGTCCGGACAGAGGGCGAGCACCTGGCCGCAGGGAACGGTGAGCACCACCCGGTCGAAGGCATACGTTCCCGCCCCACCCAGACATACTTCCACTTGATCTCCCAGATCCCGAACCCTGGTGACCGGGTGTCCGGTCAGGGTCCGAACACCCAGCCGGTCAAGGCGAGCCCGGAAGGCATGCAGGATTGTGTTGTAACCGCCCTCCACGTAACCGAACATCTCTTGCTTGAGCCGCGAGCGCCGGGCGGCATACATCCGGGCGATAATGGCCCAGATAAAAGCCGCGCTGGCCCGCCGGTAGTTCTCGCCCAGCTTGCTCCGGAGCAGGGGAAGCCACACCCGGTCGAAGGTCCGCTCCCCCGACAGCCGGCGGAGCCACACGGCGACCGGAATCCGCTCGAGCCGCCGCCAGTTTTTGATCCTCGACGCGTACAGGATCGTGGCGGCCAGCCGGATCTTGTCGCCCGCAGAGAGGGGTGGAAACCGCAGAAACTCCCGAGCGTCAGATAGCGAGTAGAGCCTACCTCCAATGTAGAACCCGGTTCGGGTGGTACCCCAGCGCATCAGGTGGGCAAGACCGAGGTCTCCCAACAGGTCCCGGAGGTACGAATCCGAGAGCAGGATGACGTGGTAGAAACGGTCCCAGGTAAACCCGCCAAGAGTCTGCGGTTGGGTGAGGCCGCCGGTCACGGGGGCTGCCTCGATAATCGTCACTCGCACTCCGTGATCGTGTAGCCGGAGTGCCAGGGTCATCCCGAGGATGCCCCCGCCAACAATGGCGACATCTCGGGGGCTGCCGGACGCGATAGACTCCTCGGGGGCGATCGTGGACAAGGCCTGCCGAGAGGTCATCCTTCCGGTCCTAATTTGGCTAGAGGTGGGTTGGAGGGACTTCCCGCGAGCCTGAGTGGGGTAGTATGCAGTGTAAAAACACTGGCGGCAAGTCGGGGGTTTTTGAACTTCTCAGGAGAGGTTTCGGCGCCGGCTTACTCGAAGCCAGGCGAGGCGCCCCATGACGCCCAGATGGCCCAAAATTGTGCGCAGGGTCTTCATCTTGGACCGACCCAGCATCCTGGATTCCAGTGTCGTCGGGTATTCCGCGATCGTGCCCCCGCGGAGGTCCAGTTTACCAATCATCTCCGCGATGCCCAGGAACCCTGGCTCCCGGATGTTCAGGTCAAGGATCGCTTTCCTTCGATAGACCCGGAAGCAGCTGGTGTAGGTGTCGAGTTTCTGACGAGTCAGGCGCCGGTACAGCGCCGAAGCAGCCTTCGAAAGCGAAAGCCGCCATTGAGGCACATTCCGAACGGAACCTTGGGGATGGTAGGGGGAGGCCGTTACCAGATCCACCCCGTCGGTGAGCATCGGGATCATGTGTCGGAGTTCCCGGGGATCATAGGTGCAGTCGCAGTCTATCGAGCACACGATGTCGGAACTCGCCCGGCGCATTCCGGTCAGTATGGCGGAGGTGACGCCCAGATTGCGCTCGTAATGCACGATCACGTAACCTGGCCTTTCACCGAAGAGTCGCTGCAGCGTCTCGTGAGTCCGGTCCTGACTGCCGTCGTCCACCAGGACGAACTCCACTCGGTAAAAAGGGTCCAGTAGCTCCTCCACCTCCTGGAGGGTGTTGGACAAATACCGCAGCGCGAGCTCCTCGTTGTAGCATGGAACCACTATGCTTACCGGTGCTTGACCGGTCCAGATTACCAACTCCCGAGGGGTGACGTGCCTGGCTCGGGCGGCATCTCCAGCCGGAGGGAGGTCCGCCTCATGCCGGATTCCCAGGTGGTCCGCGATCCCATGAAAGGAATACTTGGCCAGGTACTCCCGGAGCATCGGTTCCATTCGCGACAGGTTCCGGTACTGCCGGATTGTCGCAGGAATCGAGGCGGAGCTGATGCGCGGCTGGTCGGGGTCAAGCTCCCAGGTGTGGAAGTACATGACAAACGGTGCCGCCACATTCCGGTCCCAGTCGGCGATGGCTCGCTGCACCAGACGACGGGGGAACTGGCGGAAGTAGTTTCCCCCGCCCACTGGCACGTGAAGGCCCATGATCTCGGCCGACGAGACCGGCACCTCCCAGATCGACCCACTACGCCCTTCATGCCGGTGGATAAAACGACGCCAGGGCTCCTCCGCAAAGGCGCGGAACATGGGTTTGATGCTCGAGTCGTAGCGGTATCCGGCGTGAGCCAGCATATCCAGCGCCCACAGGTCCCTTGGGCCGAACCACCGATCGGCTACCCGGTACCCCAACACCGTCCGTCCGGTGGCGTGCTCCAACGCCTCGCGGGAACGGTGGATATCCTCCCAGAAGAGAGCAGGCGACATCTCTCTGATGCTGCGATGGTCGTACCCTTTGCTTGCCACTTCGTGACCCCGATCCGCCACCTCACGCACCAGCTCGGGTGCCGTATCCGCCACCCATCCAAGGACAAAGAAGGTCGCCCGTACCCCGCACTCGTCCAGCAGGTCCAGGGCCCGGTGGGTGCCGATCTCGAGCCGCCGCTCGAACAGGTGCCATGAGGCGCGCTCGATCAGCCCTTTGAAGGGAGAGAGGTGGTAATAATCCTCGAGGACCACAGTGAGGACGTGACTCCGCGGGCTCATCGCCGGTCCAGTGCAGACGTAAGACTGTGTGCGGTTGGGGAAGGGCTCGTGATGCGAGATTCTGCACCGACTCGGTCGCCTGCAAGAGGCGATCCAAGTCCTCTGGAACCGCGCAGAAATGCTTTCCGGCCTGGCCCGCGGTAGCAGGTTAGGTTGTTGACCAACCTTTTCCTCTCCTCACCCACGGGTGTGCGATGCCACTCGCCCGTATGCTCAGTCGATTGGAGGCCCTCCTGTACCGCGGCGGGTGGCCTGTCCGCCTCGCCCGGGCTCTCGGGATTCGCTCTAGGGTGAAGGTCACACGGCATTCCATCTCGATCAACCATGAATCCGCTTCCATACCCCCGCTCACACTGGCGTACGCGTCCGATTTCCACGCCGGCCCGACCACCGATGCGTCGGTCTTGCTGGACGCATGCGAGCGGCTGCGGGCGGCTTCGGCTGACGTGCTCCTTCTCGGGGGAGACTTCGTAACGTTCGTACCCACGGAAATCGACTGGCTCGCGGCCGAGCTGGCCAGTATCCCGGCCCCCTTCGGCCGGTTTGCCGTGCTGGGCAACCACGACTGGTGGTCCGACGCTGCCTACGTGGTTCGGCGGCTGGAGGCAGCCGGAATTCAGGTGTTGACCAACCGCAATGTCCAGCTCGATCCGCCTTTTGATGGGGTCTGGATCTGCGGGCTCGACGATCACTGGTGTGGCCGCCCGGACGCGCCTGCCGCGCTGACCGGCGCCGGCGGTATCCGGGTTGTGCTCATGCACGCTCCTTCCGGCCTGCTGGACCTGGCTAAGGAGCGCTTCGACTTGGCGCTGTGTGGTCACACCCATGGCGGTCAGCTGGCGCTTCCTGGCGGAGTTCCAATCGTAGTTCCCCATGGGCGGCTGTCTCGCCGGTACTCCCGGGGGCGCCACGAGGTGGGAGAGGGTCGGACGCTGGTTGTCAGTGTGGGGGTCGGCTGTGTGGTCCTGCCCCTGCGCCTCTACGCCGATCCGGAGATCGTGGTGTGCAACTTGACGACGGCGACCGGCACCGAGAAGTAAGGGTGAGTTCAGACGGCTAGCCGATTGTCGATTCGCGTCGACTGGAGGCGCGTCGCACGAATGAATAGAGCGCGGCCGCGCCGACACCGGTGAACAGAAAAACCAGCGGTAATACCGGGATCCGATACCGGAGCTTGGCCGCGAAGAGCGCATAGCCTGCTGCGTAGGCTACAGGAAGCAGCACCCGCCGCCACTGGGTGCGGGCGGCCACTGCGATCCCCACCAGTGCCAAACAGAGCTCGAGTGCGAACGATACGGCGCTCACCCGGTCTCGCAGCTCGCGGGAAAAAAGCGGCTCGACCGGGAGACGCGGGTCCAGGCGGTGGAACTCCTCACGCCTGGCTGGATTGTCTGTGGCCAGTCGGGTTGGGGCTATTTCCCAGAACTGCACAAACTGCTGGGCGACTCGCGAAACGAGGGCGCCTGGGTTGGTCCAGGCCCACCGGGCCATGGATGTCAGCAGCCCTTGCCGTTTGACCTCATCCTGCCCGACCGGCGCCGTCCCGGTACCCGCGGTTGCCACCGGTACCAACCTTCCGTGTACCTGAAGATTCCGCACAGTCCAGGGGGCGAGCACTAGCACGAAGGCAAGACCCAGTGCGCCGACGTGGGCCACCCGGCGCCCCGGGCTGGCGCCGACCGTTAGCGCGATCCACCCGGCCACGATCGGTGGCAGGACCAGCGCGACGGGCCGAAGCAGGGCCAGGATTTCCCGGAGCGCGCCGGCGCTCGCCGACCGGGCGAGCGAATCCCGGGCGGACCCCTGCACTGCAATGAGGACGACTGGTGGGATCAGGAGCGCAGCTACGGCTTCCGGATAGAGCAGGCCGGACGTGATGACGAGCAGGGGATCCAGGGCATAGAGAAGCCCGGCGACAATGGCAGGGCGTCGGCCGAACAGCCGATCCGCCAGCCGGAACACGAATACGCTGCCGAGCGCGGCCAACGCGGCCTGACCCGCCCGCAAGAAGGTGACGCTGACGGGCTGTCCCAGCGAGAGCAGCGCCAGGAACACGGGGTATCCAGGTACCCGATCATACTCAAACGCGAATCCCCCGCCGGTGGAGAGCCGCCGGGCGGCATCGACGTACACCGTCTCATCCGGGAAATGGAAACCGCTCCCGACCGTGATCGCGGCCCCCAGTCGGGCGACCAGGGCGAGGAGGAAGAGCGCAACTTCCCAGTTGACCAGACGGAGCAGCGAGACCCTCCTCTTCATGTCTCAGCTCCCCTGCAGCAAGTGGCCCGACACCATTCCGGCCAGTTCCCCGATGTGCGCCGGCCGCCATTGTTCTCCCGCCTCGGTCCCCCGTCTGATCACGACGCAAAACCCCTCCGGTCGATGGTTGCCTCCGCGCCCGCTGGCCAGCTCGGCCGAGAGATCGCCGATGGTATCGGAGTGCAGTCGAGACGCGGGCGGTGCGCCGGTCCAAGTGACGATCGCGTCCGGCAACTGAGCGGTGCGCCGTCCGGGGAACACGTCCCTTGCTTGCAGAATGTCGCGGACGAGCGGGTTTCCTGTATCGGAGATCCGCAGCTCGTACAGGCCGCGATGAATCCAATCCTGGTACTCCTTCAGCCTCACACTGCCGGCGTCGAGCATTCCCTCTTTTTCGCGGCCGCAGATGTTCCACCGGAGGTAGCCGTGCAGATCCGCCAGCAATGCAAGCCCGGGTGTGCCTGACCAGTCGCGACCGGCTGTGATCTGGCGGTCCACGACCGCATCGCGCACACCGACCGGGACGGCCTGGGCAACGGCATTCTGCAGCCGTGCCGGCACTGTTTCGCGCAGCAGGCGCACCAGGCTGCGCTGCTTGCCGGCGGCTCGGCGGTCGGCGCTGGTGGCACCCTTTCGGGTGAACTGAGCGTTGAGCCGATCCATGATCTTTGGGAGAAAGTGTTCCTGCGACGTGTTCCGACCCATCCCGTGCAGGGCGAAGAGGACGACGATGGTCGGCGCCTTCGACAGAGCGCTCAGCACCTCGCCGACAGATCGATCCACCGCTTCATAGACCTCCAACAGGGCCTGGAACGCGCTGTCGCTTTCGTCTCCGGATTCCGGCCAGAGAATGTGGCCCCCGCGATGGGTTTCCCCGAACACGGTGAGGAAGAAATCCCAATCCCGCTGGGCTAGTAGTGACCGCGTGAGCTCGCTCTTTCGACGTGCGCCCGCCACCAAGTTCCGGCGGATGCGCTCGAGCTGGCCGGGAGTCTTCTCGACCGGAATCTCAGAGCCCATCGGGTGTTGCCCAAAGAGTCGGCGGATTTCAAAGGCGAGTTGCCGCGGGTGCGTGGTGAAAGGACAGAGCGCGTCGTGTGATCCCCAACTGATGACCTCGACCCCGCGCTGCAGGCGCGAAGGGAAAGTCAGCGGCACGTCGATGGCGGCTACTTCGAGCCCCCGCCGCTCGAGCTCGTACCAGAACGGCTCGCAGTACAGCCAGTCGGCGGTGACCCGACGCAGATGCATCGACTGGGAATCCCACTGCAGGTGGTGGTGAATCCCATGCTCGCCCGGCGAGGTACCGGTGTAGAAGGTCGGCCAAACGGAACCGGTGAGCAGACCAGCCGTGGAGCGCAACCGATGCAGGGGGCCCTGCTCCAGCGCGGTGCGAAGATTGGGCAGCCGATGCAAGTGTGCCTGAATGAAGTTCAAATCGCCGGCGTCTACGCCGATCATGACCACCCGCTCTTTGCGTGCGGCGCTTGACACGCTAGCGCCCCCCTTCGGCCGCGCCACCGACCGTCACAGCCCTCCCTCGCTTTGCCGACTCACAGGCCGCATCCAACCATGCAGCGTTCCTCACCGCGTCGAGGAATCCCGGTGAGCACGGCTGGCCCTGGCGGATGCCCTGGAGAAATTCGCTGAGCGATGCGCGTATGCTGAAGCGGGCCATGGATCGGCTGCGCCAGACCCCGCGAAATCCCAAGGTGACGAAGTCCTTTCCACGCCCGAGCAGTCGCCGGCTGCCGGCGCCGTCGTCCAGATGAACGGCCATGTTGGGATCCTCGAGCCGGACACGACCTTGCCGGCCCTCGACCATGACTCGCTCGAAGGTCCGGTTCTCGTAGGCGAGGTCGCAGCGAACGTCGATTCCGCCCGCCAGGGTCAAGTGCAACTGCACATCGTCTCCCTCCCAACGGCGGCTCGACACGTCCACGCGCATGGTTTCCAGCTCGCTCCCGAGACACCAGGCAACCAGGTCCAACATTTGACTGCCCAGATCATAGAGGGCGCCGCCCTCGCCTGGTTGGAGGCGATGCGCAGTGACCGTGCACCAGGAAAGGAGATCGACGTGAAGCGCAAAAACCGCGGACACCGGTTCCCCGATACCGCCGTTCCGCACCAGCTCCCGGAGTCGTCTGTATGGGGGCCAGAACCGCCGGTTGAAATTCACCATCAGCAGCCTCTGGACTTGCGCCGACGATTCGGCTTGTGGCATCTCACCAAACAATACGAATGGCTTTTCCATGAAAACGGGCAGGCCGAGCCTGGCCGCAGCATTCCAGATCTGAAGGTGTGTGGATGGCGGGGACGCGACAATGAGGCCGTCCAGCTCTCGCTCCAGCAGGTCGGCATACGTTCGGCAGGTCCCGGTGTTTCGGAGGGATCGCTCAGCCGCGGCTCTGGAAGCCGTGAGGGGATCGGCGACGACGATCGAGCCGATGCCGGCGAGTCCTTGAAGGGCGGGTACGTAGTAGGTCTGCGCGAGCCGCCCGAAACCGGCAATCCCGAGTCGCAGCGGGCGCAGGTCCCCGTCTGCCTGGCCGGGCCGCACCTCAGTCGTCCTGATCGTCATATCCGAGCGCTTGCAACCACTTGGGCAGGTCCTCGGTTTGTTCGTCGGGTTTGGGAAGCTCCTTCTACGTCTCTCAGGTGACAATCTACCCCCGGCGGGGCACCCTCTGGCGCGATAGGGGCATTGCGTAGCCCATGAGCATCTCGCTGGTGATCGACAACGTTACTTGCCGAGGTCCAATTCCGGGGCGACCTTAGCCCAGTGTCCTACTTACAACCTCCGCGCCAGGTGGCGTCTAACGCCGGGCGATCGGATTCTGGTCTGCGGCGCAGGCCCGGCCGGGCTCACCGCGAGCTATCTGCTTGCCCAGCGGGGCTACAGGGTGTGCGCGCTCGAGAGCGACTCCCAGGTTGGGGGTCTCGCCCGCACCGTCAGGTACAAGGACTTCCGGTTCGACATCGGCGGGCATCGATTCTTTACCAAGATCCCCGAGGTGGAAGCGTTCTGGGAGGAAGTCCTCGGGGACGAGCTTATCGAGGTGCCGCGCCTGTCCCGCATTCATTATCGGGGCCAGTATTTCCACTATCCCCTTAGAGCCTAGGAGGCTCTCCTAGGCCTAGGGCCCTGGGAAGCCACCCTGATCCTGCTGAGCTATTTGCGTGCGCGGCTGCAGCCCAGTCCGGTGGAGGAGAATTTCGAGCAGTGGGTCACGAACCGCTTCGGCCGCCGCCTCTACCGGATCTTCTTCAAGACCTACACCGAGAAGGTGTGGGGGGTGCCCTGCACCGAGATTCGCGCCGAGAGTGGCCGCCCAGCGCATTCAAGGGCTGTCGCTGGCCCGCGCGCTCATTGAGGCCACCTCACTCCAGAAGCGCTCGCCCGACCTACGGACTCTAATTCACAAGTTCAAGTATCCGCGACTCGGGCCGGGGCAGATGTGGGAGCGTTGCGCTGACCTGGTGAACCACCTCGGCGGCGAGTTGCGCCTCCATCACCGGATCACCGCCTTCGAGCTTGCCGGAAATCGGGTGGTCGCGGCTCGAGTGGCAACCCCAGCCGGAGAGCAGCGGTTCGAGGCCGAGCACTTCATCTCCACCATGCCCCTGACCGCCCTGGTGCAGTCCCTCGGCTTGGGCGTGCCGGATATGGTTCGGACCGCTGCCAGAGAGCTCGCGTACCGCGATTTCATCCTGGTCGCTCTCATCCTGGACAAGCCCGGACTCTTTCCGGACAATTGGATCTACGTCCATACGCCTGGCATCAAGCTGGGTCGCGTTCAAAACTTCAACAACTGGAGTTCCGCGCTGGTCCCGGACGAGAACAAGACTTGCCTGGGCATGGAGTACTTCTGCTCCGCGGGCGATGGAATGTGGGAGGCCAAGGACGAGGAGCTCATAGCCCTCGCTTCGAGCGAGCTCGGCGCACTAGGCCTGGCGCGGGGCACGCGGGTCCTCGAGGGGACTGTCGTGCGGATGCCCAAGGCCTATCCCATCTACAATTCGGCCTACCGGAACCACCTCAACACCATCCGCACGTTCGTTGACTGCATTCCCAATCTGCACACGATTGGCCGGAACGGTATGCACAAGTACAACAATCAGGACCATTCGATGTACACTGCCATGCTGGCGGCGGCGAACCTCGAGGGCGCCGCTCACGACCTCTGGGCGGTCAACAGCGACTTCGAATATCACGAGGAGCAACGAATCACGAGCGAAGCCGCCACTGCGAGCCCGCTGGGCGGTAAGAAAGCCCGCCCCGGCGCCGATCGCCGCCGCGTACGCCGGCCTGCCGCGGTTTGAGTCGGTGGAACATCCCGCACTCTCCATCATCGTTCCGGTCCGCAATGGCGCGTACTTTTTACCCCGCTCGCTGAATGCACTCCGAGCGAATGACCTACCTGAGGATCGCTGGGAACTGATCGTGGTCGACGACTCGAGCCAGGATCGATCAGCCGAGGTCGCGGCCACTTACGCCGATACGTTAGTGCGGCTGGCAGGTGGCCCACGCGGGCCGGCCTTCGCCCGCAATCGGGGAGCGGAGGCTGCCCGTGGCGATGCCCTGGTGTTCGTGGATGCCGATGTTTGTGTCCATCCTGATTCACTCCGACGGATGCACGAAATCCTCAGCGCGAGCCGAACCTAAGCGCGGTCTTCGGGGCATACGACTCCTCGCCCTCTGCCGGGTTTGATCAGCCAGTACCGGAACCTCCTCCACCGCTACGTGCACCAGCGTGACGCCGGAGATGCGGTAACCTTCTGGGCCGGCTTCGGTGCCATCAGGGCCGAGGTGTTCACCCGCTGCGGTGGGTTCGACGAGGGGCGAGGCGGAGAGGCGCTGGAGGATGTGGAGCTGGGCTACCGGATGTCGGCGCTCGGCCATCGGATCGTGCTTCGCCCGGAGATCCAGGGACAGCATCTAAAACGCTGGACCCTCCCAGGCATGATCGTCACCGACGTCCGGCACCGGGGCATCCCCTGGATGCGCCTCCTCATGAGCCAAAAGGTTCGGCCCGCCGCGACGCTGAACATCCGCCTTTCCGAGCAGATCTGCACCGGGTTGGTGACCCTAAGCTGTCTCGCACTGTTCGGGTGGTTGTGGAGCGGTGCCGCAACGTGGCTCGCGGTAGCCGCCGGTGCGTTGGCCGCGACGCTCGCCCTCAACGGACCGCTGCTCGTCTGGCTGGCGCGACAACGAGGCTGGGGGTTCGCGCTCAGGGTCCTGCCTCTCCGTCTGCTTCAGTATGTACTCAACCTGGTCTCGGTCTCCCTGGCACTCCTTCCGTTCCGCTTTGGGCGGCAGCGCAGGCCCTGGAGACCCGCAGCGACTCGTAACACCAGCGGGGAGCCGACTCCCTCAACTATGCGGGATTGACCAGGAGCTGAGCAATCTGCCTCGCGGCATCGCCGTCGCCGAAAATCTTTTTTGGACGGTCGAGTGGCTGCTTCTCGGCCAACGCGGAGAGAATTCCGCTGCCGACCTCTCCGGCAGAAGGCGGCACGAGCCTATTCCATCCTGAGTCTACCAGCTCGGTCCACTCGGTCTCGGCCCGCAGGGTGACGCACGGCACTCCCTGGAAAAACGCCTCCTTCTGCACCCCTCCGGAGTCGGTGGCGATGAGGCAGGCGTGGTGTTCGAGGACCAGCATATCGAGATAGCCCACCGGACCGATCACCTTAAGGCCATGTTCCACCGCATCCAGGATGCCCGCGTCACGCAAACTCTTTCGAGTACGCGGATGGAGCGGAAGCACGACAGGGACGGTTGAAGCGACCTCGATCAGTCCCTGAAAAATGGCTCCCAGTGTCGGCCCGTCATCGGTGTTTCCGGCCCGGTGGATGGTGGCGAGCACGTATCCTCGGGGCTGCACACCCACGCGGTCCAGTACCGTACTCACGCGCAGGGCACGGACGGTGTGGTCTCGCACCGCATCGTACATCACGTCCCCAACCAGGTGCACGCGGTGCTCGGGCACCCCTTCCTGTCGGAGGTTGCGCACCGCGCCTGCTGTGGGTGCAAGCAGGAGGTCGGAGGCGTGATCGGTCAGGACTCGATTGATCTCCTCCGGCATCCGGCGGTCGAACGAGCGCAGCCCAGCCTCCACGTGCGCCGCTTTCAGGTGAAGCTTCACCGCCGCCAGCGCGCCGGCGAGCGTAGAGTTGGTGTCGCCGTAGACAACCACCCAGTCCGGGGCCTCCTGCTCCAGCACCGCCTCGATTCGCTCGAGCATTCTCCCGGTCTGCGCTCCGTGAGGTCCGGACCGGACGTCCAGATTATACGCCGGCCGCGGGAGCTCCAGCTCGGTAAAGAAAATGTCATTCAACAGAGGGTCGTAATGCTGTCCGGTATGGACCAGAACCTCGCGGACATCGGGCAGCAGACTGAGGGAACGGGAGACCATGGCGGCTTTGATGAACTGCGGGCGCGCCCCGACAATGCTGGCGATCTTCACCTGGCGGCTCCCGCTCTCACAGGCGGCTCCGTCGCTCGCTGAAGAGTAGAATAACCGCGCCAACGCTGGCACCCGCCGCCCCCGCCACGAAGTCCCACCAATCACCCTCCCGGTAGGGAAGGAGCCACTGTACCAGCTCGATAGCTGCCGCGAACGCGAACGAGGTCGGGAGGATCCACCACGCCCTCGAAGCATGGTCGATGTAGAAGAGCAGGGCAAACCCCAGAAAAACCCCGAAATGAACCAACTTGTCAACGTGTCTCCACTCTTCAAGTGGAGTCATCGGTACCGGCAGCAGGAACACCAGGACCATGGCCAGGACATAGCCGATAAAGAGCGTGTGGCGCCATTGGGTGCCGGGATGCTGAGAGGGGCTCATCAGGATTGTTCGCTACATCCACTGTTCGAGGGAAGTCGTTTTCCGCAGCGCATCTGGATGTGCCCGGAACCATGCCATCATCAGCAGGATTTCATCGATAGAGGCCAGCGGGAGCGGCTCCGCCGGCGGGTCGGGCCGCGCGAGCTCCTCGGCCACCACTCCCTTGAACGCCTCATGCTCGATCGGGGTGGCCGGGTAGGGAAATGAGGCGCGGACGACCCCGCGCCTAAGGATGTATACCCGGTCGTCGCCGAAGTCGCCCGCGTCACGGTACACGAAGGTGAGCAGGTCGATGGCAGTTCGCGCCCGACTGGTGGCCGCCAGCAGCCACTCGAGCTGCTCGAACTTCGACCGCCAGCGCGCCGCAAGCTCGAACTGGGCATTACCCGCCGCTTGCTGCATCGCCATCACCACTTGGTCGATCGGTTGAAGGGTTCGCCCCTCCAGGAACGCCATGGCGGTGTCCACCCGGCGCCGATAGTCCCGCTCCGCGACAAAGCCGGCGCAAGGGCCGCTGCAGAACCCGAACTGGTGCCGCATGCAGCCCGCCTGGCGCGGCTCGGCGAAAAGGTCCCCCTGGCCCGCGAACACCACCGGCATCGAAGGGGCGCAATCCCGAAGACCCAGGAGATCGTTCAGCGTGCGGACCGCTTCCAACATGCGCGCCATCGATTGGAACGGCCCGTAACAGCGAACGTCTTCCCGAGCGACGGTGCCGCCACCGTACACCCGGGGGGCAGCTCCGCCGGCAATCTTGATCAGCACCGCTCGTCGGGTGTGGTTGCCCTTGTGGTTGAAGTAAGGGCGGAACTTCCGGATCTGGCGGAGCTCGCCCAGGTAGGCGGCGAACTCGCTCGGGACGTAGTCCCAGCGAATCTCGCTGGCCGCGTAGAGGATCCGGGCAGCCTTGTCATCGGGGTAACTGGCCCGGAAATAGGTGAGAAGGCGGGTCCGGAGTCGCTTGGCCTTGCCGATATAGAGTACCCGACCCGTCGCGTCGAACATCTGATAGACGGCCGGCCTGTTTTCAGCGAGTGCCCGCACTCGGCGCCGCAGCTGCTCGAGGTCGGTGGACGGCAGCGGCGCCACCCGCTGGGCCCGCCGGCTACGGCTCACTTCTGACAGTGGTGGCAGAATACCGTGGTCCGCGCGTCGATCGCGTGGGTTCCGGTCAGCCGAGTGCCACAGGCACGGCAAGGGTGGCCCTCGCGCCCATACACCAGCAGCTCGAGCTGGAAGTTCCCTTCTTCCCCAGTGCCGGTCCTGTAGTCGCGGAAGGTGGTGCCGTTCGAGACGATGGCGGCGGTGAGGATGCGGCGGATCTCACCATGGAGCCGCCACTGATCGTCGGCAGTAAGAAGCCGCGCCGGCTTCGACGGATCGATTCCCGCCGCAAACAGCGCCTCGTTCGCGTAGATGTTGCCGACCCCGGCCAGGTGGCGCTGGTCCATGATCACTTTCTTGATCGCCTGCCGACTCCCCCGCAGGGCGGCCGCGAAGCGGTCAGCCGAGAACTCGTCATCCAGCGGCTCGGGACCGATGGCCGCGGTGTAGCTGGCCCACTCCTTTTCGTTCAGGAGCAGCAAGGTGCCCAGCCTGCGCACGTCGCGGTAGACCAGCTCCCGCCCCCCGTCGAGCTCCGCTCGCAGGACAGCGTACGCCGCTTCGCTGGGTTTGAGGGCCTTTCGATGGACCATCAGTGAGCCGGTCATGCCCGGCTGGATGATCAGACGCCCGTTGTCGAGCTCCAGCACGGCGTGCTTCGCCCGGCGAGACACCCCCTTGATGGTGGCACCCTTGAGGCGGCGCACCAGCCGGCGGCGAGTCACCCCACGAAGGACATCGTCGTGGCTGAGCGTCACCCGGCCAATGCGGCGGCCGATCAGTGAAGGGCGGATATCGCGAACAATGGTTTCGACTTCGGGAAGCTCTGGCATCAGAGGCCGTCAGGGCGTGACGGTGATCGTTCCTCTCATTGTAGGATGGATGCTGCAATGATAATTGTAGGTGCCGGCCGTGGCGAATGTGTGCTCGAAGCTGATACCCGGTATGATATTTTCTGAAACGAAAGAGAGGTCGTCGGCCACCAATGAGTGAATCGTACCGTTGCTGCCACCGTACTGACCCCCTGCCGCCGCGTCGTCGTCATTGTACCAGTGAACCATCCCGTTGAGTGGAATGGTGAGCGGATTGGGAGCAAACGCACCCGTGCCCTTGGTCTCCGCGCGGGAGACGATGCTGACACTGTTCGGCGGGCGGGCACCGGGCTGGACCAGGTCGGCCTCTCCCCCGCCGCAAGCGGCAAGCAGTGCGGTTAGAAGGATGCCAATGGAGACGTGGACGCGAGGCATGGACCCTCCTGGTTTTGGCCTTCCTAGACCATCTTTGCCGGACTCTGCTCGACCCGCCGTGCCGATTCACGCCAGCCGATGTCGCGACGAAAGATCTTGCCCTCGAAGCGAACCTCTTCTGCCGCCTCCCGGCTGAGCTGCTGGGCTTCACTGAAGCTCGCCGCCACGGCAGTCACCGTCAACACTCGCCCGCCGCTCGCGCGGAGAACACCGTCCCGATCGCGAGCGGTTCCGGCATGAAACACCGTCACCCCCTCTTTTTGATTCTGGGGGAGCACTATGACGGCGCCGCTCTCCGGGGCATCGGGATACCCGCGTGAGGCCAGCACGGTCGTGACGGCGGCCTGACGAGTCATCGCCAATGGTGAGGGGGCCCTGCCTTCGGCCACCCGCATGAGTGAGTCGGTAAGCCCTCCGGCTACGAGCGGCAGCACTACCTGGGCTTCGGGGTCGCCCAGCCGGCAATTGAACTCCACCACCCAAGGCAAGCCGTCCCGGTCGACCATCAGCCCGGCGTAGAGCACGCCGGAGAACGGGGTTCGCTGCCGCTGCATCTGCTCCAGCGTAGGAAACAACACCTCACGCTTGACCCGCTCCAGCAGGCCGGGGGTAGCCACGGCCACGGGACTGTAAGCACCCATGCCCCCCGTGTTGGGCCCCCGGTCTCCCTCCAGCAGCCGCTTGTGATCCTGCGCCACCGGCAGGAGCTCCACATCGCGTCCGTCGGTCAGGGCCAGAACTGAGATTTCCTCCCCTTCGAGGAACGCCTCGATCACGACGGTCCGGCCGGCAGGACCGAACTGGTCGGCCTCCAGCATGGCGCGAACCGCCTTCCCGGCCTCGGCTCGTGTGGCGCACACTACCGCCCCCTTGCCGCCCGCGAGCCCCGACGCCTTGACCACCAGCGGTTCCGGATGGCGATCGATATAGGCACGAGCCGGGGCGAGATCGGTAAAGCTCTGGCTCGCGGCCGTAGGCACGCCGGCTGCAACCATGACCTCCTTGGCAAAGGCCTTGGACGCCTCGAGCTGGGCGGCCGCGGCGCCAGGGCCGAAAACCAGACGCCCCTCCGCCCGCAACCGATCGGCCAGGCCGTGGGCCAGCGGCGCCTCGGGGCCGATGATCGTGAGGTCGATGCCGTTCATGTCCGCCGCGTCGGCCAACCGGTCTAGATCGTCGGAGGGAATTGGGAGGTTACTGGCGAGCTCTGCCGTGCCCGGGTTCCCCGGCGCGCAGTAGATATGGGCCCCCGGATTCTCGTGGCGGAGGGCCCAGCAGAGCGCGTGCTCCCGCCCACCGCCTCCGACCACGAGCAACCTCACGGCTTTTGTGCGTTCCGGAACGCCTCGCGGGCGCGATCCGCCGCGCGCCGGGCTGCGTCGGCCACTTGGGTGGCCAGCTCCCGCGCTTCGCCGGCGTAGTAGGCCCCAGCGGCGGCCACGTCGTCCCGGAGCGGACGGTCCTTGGCTTCGGTCCCGCGGCGGGTGTACTCCCCCCGGAGGATGCGCTCGTACTCGCCGCTAGCCATCCAGCGCTGCAGCTCGGCCGCGCGAACGGCATGCATCGGGTGGGTCAGCGCCAGGGTGCTCAGGAGCTTGTAGATGACATCCAGCCCTTCGCTGCTGGTGGCGTACTCGTGCGCCTGCTGCATGAAGGCGTCGACGTCCAGCTGGCCGGCGAACCCCGAGCCCCGGCCCCCGCCTGCCATCTTCATGTCCATACGTTGCGCGACCACGATATCCTGGCTGCCCAGCAACCCGGCCCGGTCGGCCGAGAGCTCGGATTTCCGGGACCACTCGAGAAAGGCCAGGCGGATGGGAAGGACCGCCAGTCCAGCCAGCAGCGGAAGCGCCCCGAGACTCATCATGGCGAGAATCGCCGCGATGGTGTGATACAGCGCGTGCCCACTGATGACGTGCCCTAGCTCATGCGCCAGCAGCACACGCAGCTCGTCCTCATCGAGCAGCTCGATGGCAGCGGAATGGACCACGATGAAGGGGGCATTGATCCCATAAGCCCCTGCATTGAAGAAGGGTGTCTGGGAGACGTACAGCTCGGGGACGGTGGGCCAGTCGAAGGTGGTGGCCACGTCGGTGTGCAGCTGCCAGAGGCGGGGGAATTGGGTGGGCCCGACTCGGACAGCGTTTCCCTGGAATAACAGACGAATGCCGCGCTCACCGCCCAGCAGCCCCAGGACCCTG
Source organism: Gemmatimonadales bacterium (assembly GCA_046715295.1). Lineage (GTDB taxonomy): Bacteria > Gemmatimonadota > Gemmatimonadetes > Gemmatimonadales > GWC2-71-9 > CAVVWJ01. The sequence continues at coordinate 19,064 of JBKJZM010000269.1, forward strand.
CGGATCAGCTCGTCTACGCCGGGCACCGCCCGCAACGCCTGCAAGGCGGCGCGGTCAGCCGGGTGCTCCCAGCTCACCGCCGCGATCTGGGGAAAGGTCTTGCGTGGGTGCGGGACCGGCAGGGTAGTGCTCATGAACGACTCAGTGGTTGGAGGTGGAGCCATGCGGGCCAAGGATGGCATTGTTTCAGGATGAGACGCTCGGAGGTGAGGGGTGAGAGGTGAGAGGTGAGAAGAGGCACGGCTCAGGACTTGTCGGTCCCCTTCTTACTTCTCACTCCTTACTTCTCACTTTCGTGAAACGCCCGGTCCAGGTCTGCCATCAGGTCGTCCGTATCCTCCACCCCGCAGCTCAAGCGAATCAGGCTGTCGGTCAGACCCATCGCCTTGCGCATGGCCGGCGGAACCGAGGCGTGAGTCATGGATGCAGGGTGTCCGATGAGGCTCTCGACGCCGCCCAGCGACTCGGCCAGCACGAAGATCCGGGTTTTTTCCACGAAGCGGCGAGCCCGTTCCGGGTCGCCCAGGTCGAGGGAGATCATCCCGCCGAAACCGCTCATCTGCCGGCAGGCGAGCTCATGCTGCGGATGGGACGGCAGGCCCGGATAGTAGAGCTTCGTTACCGTTGCCCGGTGGCTGAGCCACTCGGCAATCCGCCGGCCGCTGGCATCGTGCTGCCGCATGCGCAGCGGCAGGGTCTTGATTCCCCGAAGCGCCAGCCAGCAGTCCATCGGTCCCGGCACCCCCCCAGCCGCGTTCTGAATGAAGCCCAGCCGCTCGGCGAGATCGTCTCGCGCGGTGACGAGCAAGCCACCGACCATATCGCTGTGGCCGTTCAGATACTTGGTCGTGGAGTGAAGCACGATGTCGGCTCCGTGCTCCAGCGGACGCTGGAAGTACGGGGTGGCAAAGGTGTTGTCTACCACGTACAGGTAGCCGTGGGCCTGGGTCAGATCGCCGAGTGCGGCCAGGTCCGTCAGGTTCATCATCGGATTAGTCGGAGTCTCGCAATAGATCATCCGAGTGGCGGGAGTGAGCGCCCGCTCGATGTTGCCGATGTCCCGCATGTCCACGAAGCTGACCCGGATCCCCAGATTGCCGTAGATCCGCTCCATCAGCCGGTGGCTGCCGCCGTACACGTTCTCGCCACAGACGATGTGATCTCCGGTCTTGAACAGCTTGAGCACAGAGTCCAAGGCGGCCAGCCCGGAGCCGAATGCGAACCCGTGGGTGGCCCCCTCCAGACTGGCCACGTTCCGCTCCAGGGCCTCGCGGGTGGGGTTCTGAGTCCGCCCGTACTCGTATCCCCGGTGTTTCCCGAGGCCGCTCTGGACGTAGGTGGAGGTCTGGTAGATCGGGGTCATGACCGCGCCGGCGAGCGGCTCCACGATCTGCCCGGCGTGCACCGAGCGGGTGGCAAAGCCGTGCTCGTGGTCCTGCGGGAGAATGCGAGTCATAGTTCTGAGTTTAAGAGGATGAAGGAAGCGTAATGGCGCTATGGGCTAATGGCTATTGGCTGTTGGCTATTCCATGCACCGAACAGGACCTCGCTGCCAGTTCACCGCCCATAGCCCATAGCCCATAGCCCATAGCCAATAGCCAATAGCCCATCGCCTTATTTAGTTTCGCAGCGTGACTTCCACCCCAACCGACGGCCCAACGGCGCGCTGTCTCATTGTCGATGATGACCCTCAGGTGCGGCAGGTGCTCATGCGCGTCGCCGCGACGAATGGTCTGGCTCCGCTCGAGGCCTCCTCCGGAACCGAGGCCATGGCGGTCCTGAGACGGGTGGGTGAGGTCCCGATCTGTATCTCGGACATCTATATGCCCGAGATGGATGGGGTGACCTTCCTCCGCGAAGCTCTGCTCCGCTACCCCGACATGGCCGTCATCATGCTCACCGGCATGGCAGAGGTCAACACGGCAGTGGAGTGTCTCAAGCTGGGGGCGATGGACTACATCTCGAAACCGGTGATGCTGGACGAGGTCCGCGCCCGACTGGACAAGGCCATGGACAAGCGCAGGCTGATCCTCGAGAACCGGTTCTACCAGCAGAGCCTTGAGGTGCGGGTACGGGACCTGGATCGGAGAAATCGGGCCTCACTGGTCAACGGCGTGCAGATGCTGGTGCATGCGTTGGAGGCCAAGGACTCATACACCAGCGGCCATTCCAGCCGGGTCAGCCGTTATGCGCTGAAAACCGCGGTTCCCCTCGGCTTCACCGATGACTCCCTGGAGGACATCCGCCTGGGGGGTGAGCTGCACGACATCGGGAAGATCGGTACGAGGGAAGAGGTCCTGAACAAGCCCGGGCCCCTGACGGTGGATGAGTTCCAGCACGTCAAGGCGCACTCCACCCTGGGCGAGAAAATTCTGGCTCCCTTCTTTGCCTCTTCGCCCATCGTGCTACGGGTTGCCCGGTCGCATCACGAGCGGATGGACGGCAGCGGGTTCCCCGACTCGCTCCAAGGCGACCAGATTCCTCTTGAAGCCCGCATCGTGGCCGTGGTAGACGCTTTCGATGCCATGACGACGAACCGCGCCTATCGCAGTCCTCGCAGTGCGGCCGAAGCCATCCAGGAACTGCACCGCTGCGCCGGCGTCCACTTCGACCCTGAGGTGGTCGAGGCGTTCATCGGCGCCCACGGCAATGGATCGGCCCTCCCCCTGACCGCCTGAGCCCGAAGACGCCCCCCGTGTCTGACACCCTCATGATCAGCGTCTCGGGAATCCGCGGTCATGTGGGGACGGATCTCACACCCGAGCTGGTCGCGCGCTATGCGGCCGCCCTGGGCGCGTGGTCACGCTCCGCGCAATCCGTCCGTCCTTCCGTGGTGCTCGGCCGGGATGCTCGAACCAGCGGGCCGATGTTCACCCGCGCCGCCGCCGCCGGCCTCATGTCCGTTGGGGTAGACGTCATCGATCTCGGGATGGTTCCCACGCCCACGGTGCAATTGGCGGTGGAGCACCACCATGCCGGCGCCGGGCTCATCCTGACGGCGAGCCATAACCCCATCGAGTGGAATGCGCTCAAGTTCGTGGGCCCGGATGGAATCTTTCTCGATGCGGAGGCGGGGCAGGTGGTGCGGGAGCTGGCGGATCGGGGACCTGCGCGAGCCGGTTGGGCCGACCTGGGGCAGGTGCGGGGCGACCCGGGGGCGATCGACAGGCACCTCGATGCAATCCTGGCACTCCGGGTGATCGATGTCCCTGCTATCCGGAAGCAACGATTCAAGGTGGCCCTGGACTGTGTCCGGGGAGCGGGCGCAACCGCGATCGTGCCGCTGCTCGAGCGGCTCGGCTGCGAGATCCATGGAATCAACCTGGAGACCGATGGCCTGTTCCCCCGGTCGCCGGAACCGGTGCCCGAGAATCTGGGCGACCTGAGTCGGCTGGTGCGGGAGACCGGGTCGGCCGTGGGGTTGGCCATCGATCCGGATGTGGACCGGCTAGCGTTGGTGGATGAAACCGGGCGGCCGATCGGGGAGGATTACACCCTGGCCTTCGCCGTGGCGGCTGTGTTGGACGGACGCACCACTGGGGCAGCAATCCCTACGGTGGTGGTTAATCTTTCCACCAGCCTGGTGGTGGAGGATGCCGCACGGTCACGCGGCGCCCGGTTTATCCGGGCTCCGGTGGGCGAAGCGAACGTGGCCCGGGCCATACGGGACGAGGGCGCCTTGATAGGCGGGGAAGGGAACGGTGGCGTCATGCTGCCGGAGCTGCACATCGGCAGGGACGCCCCCCTGGGGGTGGCCTTGATCTTGCATCTCCTTGCGACGACTGGGGTAACGCTGTCTCGACTGGTGGCTGCTTCTCCCCGGTATGCGATCGTAAAGGCGAAGGGTCCCAGAGGACCCGAGCTCCGCCCGCTGTACGACAGACTGCAGCATCGTTTTCCCGACGCCACGGCCGACGAGCGCGACGGCCTACGGCTTTCATGGCAGGACCGGTGGCTGCACGTGAGGCCTTCTGGAACCGAGCCTATCGTGCGCCTGATCGCTGAAGCACCGACCGCGGATGACGCCGAGGCGTTAGTGGCCACCGGCCGAGAACTCTTGTACTGAGGGACGAAGATGTGCGGCATCGTAGGCTACATCGGACCCCGCCAGGCTGCGGGCTTGCTCCTCGAGGGACTTCGCCGGCTGGAGTACCGGGGCTATGACTCCGCCGGGATTGCCGTGGTCAATGGCCGGGGCTTGAAGATCATGAAGGCCGCGGGCAAGCTCTCCGTGCTCGAAAACGAGATGAAAGAGAAGATGCCGCAGGGTACCATCGGCATCGGACACCCCCGCTGGGCTACTCATGGCGCCCCCACGCCGACCAACGCCCAACCCCACCCCGACCAGTCCGGCCGCATCGCCGTCATCCACAACGGGATCATTGAAAACTCGGGAGCGATCCGAAAGGCGCTGCAACTGCGGGGGCACACCTTCAAGTCGGAGACCGACACCGAAGTCCTCGCCCATCTGGTGGGCGAGCTCTATCAGGGCAACCTGGAAGAGGCCGTGGCAGCCGCGCTCAAGGACGTGGACGGCGCCTATGGGCTGGTGTTCATCTCCTCCGATGAGCCCGGCGTGCTGGTGGCGGCGCGGAAGGGCTCACCCCTCCTGGTCGGCGTCGGCGAAAACGAGTGGTTCGTGGCCTCGGATGCCTCCCCCCTGCTGCAGTACACTCGATCGGTGGTCTATCTGGACGACGGCGAAATGGCGGTCCTGACTCGCGAAGGCTATCGGGTGCGAAACCTGGTGACCGCCCGGATCAGCAAAGAGGTCAACCAGATCGATTGGGATCTGGCGCAGGTGGAACGGGGTGGCTACGCCCATTTCATGCTCAAGGAGATCTGCGAGCAACCGGAGAGCCTCCGGAACACGCTCCGCGGTCACCTCTTGGAGGAGGAGGGCACCGCCCGCGTCAGCGGCCTGAACCTGAGCGACGAAGAGCTCAAACAGTTCGAGCGGGTCATCATCACGGCGTGCGGGACGTCCTGGCACTCCGGAATCATTGGGGAATACATGCTGGAAGAGATGGCGCGGCTTCCGGTGGAGGTGGAGTACGCCTCTGAATTCCGTTACCGGAACCCGGTGGTGGACGGGCGGACGCTCGTTATCGGGATCTCCCAGTCGGGCGAGACGGCCGATACCCTGGCGGCTATCCGCGAGGCCAAGCGTCGCGGCGCCCGCACCATCGGCCTGGTGAACGGGGTTGGCTCGACCATCGCGCGGGAAGTGGACGGCGGCATCTACCTGCACGCCGGCCCCGAGGTGGGCGTGGCGAGCACCAAGGCCTTCACCAGCCAGGTGGCCGCACTCGCCCTCATCTCCCTCCGCATCGCCCGGCTCCGGAATCTGAGCATCCTCCAGGGCAGGGAGTTCATCGCGGCCCTGCAGAAGCTGCCGGACCAGGTGGCGCAGATCCTGGAGCGCTCCGCCGAGATCGAGCTGCTGGCCGACCGCTTCCTCCGGACCACACGGAATGCCCTCTATCTCGGTCGGGGGGTGAACTTCCCGGTGGCGCTCGAGGGCGCGCTCAAGCTCAAGGAAATTTCCTACATCCATGCCGAAGGGTATCCCGCGGCGGAAATGAAACACGGCCCGATCGCGCTGATCGACGAGAACATGCCCGTGGTGTTCATCGCCCCCCGGGATGCGGTCCACTCGAAGATCGTGTCCAATATCGAAGAGGTGAAGGCGCGGGGTGGCAAGGTACTTGCACTCATAAACGAGGGGGACACGGAGATCGAGCGGTTGGCCGACGCCACGTTCACCATCCCTGTGACGCTGGACCTGCTCACGCCCATCCTGACGAGCATCCCGCTTCAACTGCTCTCGTACTACGTCGCGGTGAGTCGAGGCTGCAATGTCGACCAGCCGCGGAATCTGGCCAAGTCGGTGACGGTGGAGTAGCCGGCGAACTGATAACGCCGCCACACCCCAGCGTACTTGGCTACCTACTCGAAGCCCCGGTCATATAGACCGGGGCTTTGTGTTTTGCGGCATGATATTCAGGCAGTTGCGCGCTGGGGGGCCGAACGGCGCAGCCCAAGGTTCACGACGCCACCTATGAGTCCGATGGCGATTGCTGCCCACACGATTCCGGGCGTCCACAGCGATTTCAAGCCCAGGAGCGCGTCGAGGGAAAAGAGGCCCGATCCGGTGAGGGCAAGGGTAACGCGCCGGCGGCAGGCGAGCGAGGCGGCGGCGGCGAACGTGCGGCCGGGACGGAATCCGAGAGTCTCGAAGAAGCCGCCGGTGCCGGCCAGTCCGTAGCCGCCGAACCAGCCGAACAGCTTCTGAGTCCCGTGACTCACCATCAAGAGGCCGAGGACCAGGCGCGCCACCCAAAAAACCTACGAGTTCCCCCGGACGGCGGTCAGCACCTCGATCAGCTGCTGGAGCCGGCCGGCCGGGACCTGGCCGACCCGGACGCGCCCGACAGCGTCGAGCTGCGGGGTAGCCTTTTCGAGCATCGCGAGCCCTTTCCGAGTGATCCGTGCCGTCACGTGCCGCCGGTCCTCGGGGTCCCGCTCCCGGCTGATGAGTTCAGCGTCTTCCATGCGGTCCAGCAGGCGTGAAACATCCGGCACCCTGGAGACCATCCGCTCCCCGACCTCGCGGCCACACAGCCCGCTGTCTCCGGCCCCGCGAAGGATCCTCAAGACGTTGTATTGCGTGTGGGTTATTCCGTACGGCTTGAGCACCTCGGTCAGCTGATGTTCCAGCACCGAAGCGGTCCGAAGCACGCTCAAAAGCGCCTCTGCCGCTACGTTCGGGAAGGGTTTGCTCTGCTTGAGCTCGGCTTGAAGGTCGTCGGGCATGCAGAAATAACATCTGTTATAACACACAAGTCAAGGGGCACTATGGGCAAGCGAGGTCAGCGAGCCGGCAAGGGATTACCGCGGTGGCTCCGACCTCGGGGGCCACGACCCGCCAGCGCTCGTCGCCGGCAGCGGCCAGGAATCGTCGAATCGGCTCGTCCACCGGCTCCCGGCTGAGCCGAAAAGTCGAGTGGTGAACCGGCAGGACGTACTCTGCGCCGAGAGCCTTGAACATGGCCCAGGCTTGCTCCGGCGAGGCATGGTTGGCGATCCAGGGGTCGTACGCGCCAATTGGCAGAATGGCCAGGTCTATGAGCCCCCGCTGCCCCAGTGGCGTCAGGGCATCAGTGTACGCCGTATCTCCGGCAAACAGCACTGTGAGCCCCTGCTTCTGAAGGAGGTAGCCGCCGTACCCGCGCTGAGTGTCGGTGATCATCCGGGCTCCCCAATGGCGCGATTCGGTGGATTCGATGCGGAGGCCGTGGATTTCGGTTGTCTCTCCCCAGGCGAGCTCGTTCACCCGGCGGAACCGTCGAACCAGGTCCCGGTTGCCGGTCTGCACCACCACCGGCGTATCGGCCGGGAACCGGCGGAGGGTGCCGAGGTCGGTGTGATCCATGTGGGCGTGGGAGAGGAGCACGAGATCGAGCGGGGGCAGCTCACTGGGCTGGAGCGCCGCTTCAACCAGCCGCTTGGGGCCCAGCTTGGCCAGACCGCGCCCCAGCCCGATACGCCGCTCCAACGCGGGATCGGTCAGGACCCACGAGCCGCGGAAGTTCAGGAGCACCGTGGCATGTCCCAGCCAGGCTACGGTGAGCCGATCGTCAGACCAGGAATCTGGGCGGGGCCGTTGTGGTGCGGAGGCAGTGTCGATTAAGGGCATACTATTCCAGGTAATCTACCCCCGTCGTCATGAGGTAGTTCATGAGGGTTGTACTCCAACGAGTCTCAAAGGCCTCAGTAAATATTGACGCCCGCGTAGTCGGAGAGATCGGGAGGGGCTTCTGCCTCCTGGTGGGATTCACTCACGGCGACACCGCGGCGCAGGTAGATTGGATGGCCGAGAGGGTGGCCGGGTTGCGGCTCTTCACGGACGCGGAGGGGAAGATGAACCTGGGTCTCGATGAGGTGGACGGGGCGCTGCTGGTCATCTCCCAGTTTACGCTCTATGGCGACACTGCCAAGGGCCGGCGTCCGTCATTCATCGAGGCGGCGCGGCCCGAGGTTGCCATCCCGCTCTACCAGCGCTTCCTCCAGCTGCTCCGGGGGCGCGGCATCACGGTGGCCGCCGGTGAGTTCGGTGCCGACATGCAGGTGGCGATTCACAACGACGGGCCGGTGACCCTCATTCTCGACCGCGCTCCATGACCGATGCTCCCCTGACGCTCGCGTCGTCATCGCCCCGCCGCCGCCAGCTGCTCGAGATGCTCGGCATCCCACTGCGGGTGGTCCCCTCGAACATACCCGAGGTCCGGCGCTCGCTCGAGACCCCGATGGACTATGTCGAGCGGCTGGCCCGGGAAAAGGCGCTCAGTGTACCCGGGGAGCTGGTCCTCGGAGCCGACACGACGGTGGTAGTGCGTGACGCGGTACTGGAGAAGCCCGCGGATGCGGCCGACGCGCTCCAGATGCTGAAGCGGCTGCAGGGGCGCACCCACCAGGTCGTGACCTCGGTAGCCCTGGTGGCGAATGAGGTGGTGCATCAGGCTACCGATATCACCAATGTGACGTTCCGCCGGCTGGACGACGCCTTCCTTGAGGCGTACGTGGCCACCGGCGAGCCGATGGACAAGGCCGGCGCCTACGGAATCCAGGGATACGGTGCGGCCCTGATCGAGCGGATCGAGGGCGACTTCTTCAGCGTGATGGGCCTGCCGATCCGGCTGGTGCTGAATCTGCTGGGGGAGGCGGGGAGGGAGTATCGGTTCGGGAAGTAGCTATGGGCTATGGGCTATGGGCTACTCCTTGCGCGGAATCAGCCACAGCCCATAGCTCATAGCCCTTTAACCCTATAGACCTGCACCGCCCGCGTCCTCCCCCTGAGCGCCATCTCGGGCAGGTACTCGTACTCGACCCGTTCCTTCACCACCTGACAGAGGGCCTCGCTCACCAGGATTTCTCCCGGGCCCGCCTCGGAGCAGAGCCGGTTGGCCACGTTCACCGCGTCTCCGATGACGGTGTACTCCAGCCGCCGGTGGCTCCCGATGTTTCCCGCAAAGACCTCGCCGTAATTGATCCCGATGCCGACGCCGATCTCGGGCCGTCCGGCGCTGACCCAGCGCTCGTTGAGCCGGCGGATGGCGTGCTGCATGGCGACGGCGGCCTGGACCGCCCGATCCGGATCGTCGGCGTGCGCGATGGGTGCGCCCCACAGCGCCATGACCGAGTCGCCCACGAACTTGTCGAGCGTGCCGCCGTGCTCGAAGATGATCTCCACCATTTCGCTGAAGTACTCGGTCAGCAGCTGGGCGATGGCGTCGGGCCGCATTGACTCGGCCATCGAGGTGAACCCGCGGATGTCGCTGAAGAGGATGGTGATGGGGCGCCGGTCGCCGCCCAGGGGGACCACGGTGTCCTGCTGCGCGATCTCGGCCGCGATGTTGGGCGCGAAGTAGCGTTCGAAGTTCGACCGTACCTGCGCCTCCCGCTTCACCTGGTCCGCGTACGCGCTGTTCCGGACGCCGATCGCCACCAGGCCGCTGAAGGCGACCAGGAACTGGAGGTCCTCGTCGCTGAAGGAGTTCATCGCGGTTACGCTGTCCACATAGAGCAGGCCCAGCACCCGGTCGCCCGCCGCCATCAGGGGCGAGCACATGGCACTGCGCACACTCTGCATGACGATCGACTTTCCCTTGAACCGGCTGTCCGCGGCGGTGTTATCCGACACTACGGCGACCCGCTCCTGAACCACCTTCTCCGTGATCGATCGGGGCACCTGTTGTACCTGGGTGTCGCCCAGCTGGCTTCTCGACATCGTAGGCACCAGCTCGCCGGTGGTCTCGTTGCGAAGCACGATCGACACCCGGTCCACGTTCATCACCTCGAACAGCATGTCCACCACATTCCGGAGCAGCTTATCGAGGTCGAACTCGCCGGCGAGTTTCTGGGCGATGTCCAGCAGCAGCGAGAGCTTCTTCGCCTGACGCTCCTCAGCCGAGGCAGCGGCCACCCGGAGCTGTCCGACTCCGGAGGGCTGGTCCCGGCTGGTGATGCCGGGCGGGCCGCCGCCGCTCACCATGAGCTGGCGAACGATGGTGTCCCCGGGGATGAGGTTTCCCGGCAGGGCCAGGCCACCCCCGGAGCGGTTCGGTCCAGTGGTCAGATCCTTGAGCTGGAACAGCACCTTACCGAAGGTGACGGAGTCGTTGGTCTTCAATCGCCCGGAGCTGACCCGGGAGCCGTTGATGCAGGTTCCATTGGAGCTCCCCAGGTCCTTGACCTGGACCCCGTCGGCGCCCACGATCAGTTCGGCGTGGCGACGGGAAATGGTGGGGTCGTAGATGGCGATGTCGCTCGTGACCCCGCGACCGACGACGAGGCTGCGACCCTCCAGCAGCTCGAAGGTCTGATCGCCGGAGAAGCTGACGAGACGGTAGGGCATGGGGGAAAGATGCGGGGCGGTGGGGCGGCGGGGCAGGGGGGCGGCAACAAACAACCCCCGGCTTCTACGGCCCCGCGGCCCCGCGGCCCCGCTGCCCTGCAGCGAGCGCCAGCGCGAGCAGCACCGCCCTGGCCTTTGCCTCGGTCTCCTGCCATTCCGAGGCGGGATCGGAATCCGCAACGATGCCGGCGCCGGCCTGTATCCAGGCCCGGCCCCCCTTCATGACGCAGGTGCGGATGGCAATGGCTGTATCCAGTGTCCGTGCTCCCCAACCGACGTAGCCGACTGCGCCGGCGTAGGGCCCGCGGCGTACCGGTTCCAGCTCGTCGATGATTTCCATGGCCCGCACCTTGGGGGCACCCGACACCGTGCCTGCCGGAAAGCACGCGGCCAGCGCGGCGACGGCATCGAGATCTGGCCGCAGCTGTCCCCGCACCTCGCTCACCAGGTGCATGACAT
>JBKJZM010000270.1:0-4380 GCA_046715295.1 Gemmatimonadales bacterium
GTGGGGGATCAGATAGTTGGTGCCATCGGGGTAAGTGGCGTTACCGCGGAGCAGGACGGCCAGATCGCTCAAGCCGGCGTGAAGGCCTTCTCGGCGTCACCCTGACCCTGCCCGCTGTCTTGCCTCGGCCGCGCGGATGACGCACCATGGTTAGGGTATGGCTGAATCCCTCGCACGCTGGCGGCTGAGGGAAGGCAGCGATCTCCATACCCGGGTGCGATGGCAGCGGGGCAACCCTCGGAGGCCGGATGATATCCCTGAGAGTAACACTGCTGGCGGGCGCGGTGATCGGTTTGGCCTGCGTTCCGACTGAAGGATGCGGCTGTCCACCGGTTGGGCCGTCGGCAACGGTGTTCGGAAGGGTGCAGACGACTGCCGGCGCTTCCGTGACGAACGCGGTGGTGCTCGCGTACGTCGCTCGAGCCGGCGACTGCGGCCGGCAAGAGTCTCCCGACGGGACGGGCGCGACCCGAAGCGACGGTAACTATACCGTCGGCATCAATGGACCCGAGCTGATCGAGGGGGTCTGCGTACGGGTGCGGGTGCTGGCTCCGTTTGAGAGTGGCCTTCTCGACGCCCCCGACACCACCGTCACCCTGGCGATTCGATACGAGCCGCCATTTGACTCTACCCGGGTGGACGTCACCCTGAGCGCGCCGTGAGAGGGTGATTCGCGGTTCGCAACAGGCGAGGCGGACGGCATTGAGAGGCAGCGAGGCGCAGTCCCCTGGCCGGCTCGGCCGAGGTCTCCTGTTGGCCCCGCTCGTGTTCGTAGCTCATTTTCTCGAGGAGAGCCCCGGCTTCGTACCCTGGTTCAACGCCCATGTCGCCCGAGGCATTACCGCAGAGCTTTTCTGGACCGTCAACGCCACCGCACTCCTGATCACGGTCCTCGTTGTGATTGTCTATCGGGCCGGCGAATCCGCGGCCGGGGTGATCCTCCTCGTCGCGTGGCTCAGCTTCCTGATGCTGACCAATGCCGTCTTCCACATTACGGGGGCCATCGTCGACCAGGGCTATGTCCCCGGGCTGGCCACCGCGATCCTCCTCTATCTCCCGTACTGCGGCTGGGTCGCGGCGGAAGTCGTGCGCAATCGCCGCGTGGCCCCGGGACTGCTGGCCGCGGCCGCCGTGGTCGGAGGAATCCCCATGGCGGTGCACGGCTACCGGATACTGTTCCTCGGCACTCCCCTGTTCTAGCCACTGCGACGAATGAGACCGTCGGATCTCGGTTGGCACGTCCTGCTGGGTCCGCTCCCACCTGGAGCGGTCCCGACTCGCCAGCCGGTGGGTTCACCCGAGGTGCTCGCCAGTCCCACCGGATGGGCCATAGCGGGCTGGGAACAGATCGCGCTCCACCTTTCCGCGGGCTCGGCCGGCTCGCGCTCGAGCCTGGTGGTGCTCGACGCGAGCGGGACACTGCTGAGCGGGTCCGACAGCGTGCTCTACCGCACCGGGCTCGATGGGGGCTCTCCGCCCGAGGATCCCGATGCGCCCTGCCTGATCCGGCAAGAGAGTGTCGGTGGCCGGTTCGAGCCGGACGGCAGCTTCCGTGGCACCCGCTGGCTCACGGTGGCCGAGGATCCCGGCGGCGTTGACGAGCTAGAGTGGAAAGCGACCAAGAGTGAGCCGAGCCCGGCCGATGTCGAGGGGATCAGGAGAATTGCGGCTGAGCTGATCCGGCGCGCCACATGAGCGAATCTCCCCGCGCCTCTACCGCTCGCCCTGTGCCGATCACGGACCAGAGACTTCATAACCAACGGATCACCCGCCCGGGTCGGGGTGGCCCGGCCAGGATGGTCGCCTGGCTGGGAGCGGTGCAGGCCCAGGAATACGGGCCGGCGAAGTGGTCACTCGGCCTTCGCCTGCCGGGGGTGACCGACGCGGCACTGGACCGGGCGGTCAACCGGGGACAGATCCTCCAGACCCACGTCCTCCGTCCCACCTGGCACTTCGTCACCCCCGCGGACATCCGCTGGATGCTGGAGCTCACCGCACCCCAGGTGCATCGCACCATGTCCGCCTACGACCGCCAGCTCGGGCTGGATGCCGCTGTCCTGACCCGTGCAACTGGCATCATCGAGCGCGCACTAGGAGCAGAGCGCTATCTCACCCGTCTCGAGCTGGGCGCACGTCTCGAGCGCGCCGGGTTACCCGGGAAGTCCACCCACCTCGCCCACATCGCGATGCATGCCGAGCTCGAGGGAGTGATGTGTAGCGGTCCCCGCCGCGGCAAGCAGTTCACCTACGCGCTCCTGGCGGACCGTGCCTCCGGCGCTCGACGCCTCTCACGCGAGGAGGCACTGTCGGAGCTGGCTCGTCGGTTCTTTCGGAGCCACGGTCCCGCCACCATACGCGACTTCGCCTGGTGGTCAGGCCTCAGGACCGCCGACGCCAAACGGGGCCTGGAGATCAACCGTGCCAAGCCCCGGGTGGTGAACGGCGTCACGTATTGGACCATCGGGCGTTCGCCGGCCCGCCACTCGAAGCCCGGGACCACCGTGCATCTGTTGCCCGGGTATGACGAGTACCTGGTGGCGTACCGGGACCGGCATGTGGTGCCCCACTCCCTGTACGCAAACCCGAGCTTCCGCCTCGCTGCTGGCGCGCTGGTGATCGGGGGCCAGGTGGCCGGCGCCTGGAGAACGATTCCTGGCGCCACGCGCCTGGTGCTAGAAGTCCAGTCTGCGAGGCGGCTCAGTGCCGGGGAGCGGCGTGCGCTGACTCAGGCCACGGCACGCTACGGCCGCTTTCTCGGTGGTCCGCTGTCGCTGTCCGTCGTCTGAGGTGGCGGGTACATTGTTGGAATCCCCAACGCACTCCGCATTCCGGGAGGGTGGCCATGCGGTTGACCGCCTTAATCTGCTCGCTCCTAACCCTATTCTGCTTCAGTAAGGGTGCGGCACAGACGTCCGCCTTGCCCGATGTAGTCGATCGGTTCATCCGGGCCGAGCTGGCCCGCCAGCGGATCCCCGGGATGTCGGTTGCCGTTCTGCGCGGCGACAGTGTGCTCCTGGCGCGTGGGTACGGCTTTGCCAATCTGGAGCATCGCGTCCCGGCCACCGACAGCACCGTGTATACGGTGGGCTCGCTCACCAAACCGTTCACCGCAGCGGCCATCGTGTTGTTGTCCGAGCAGGGTCGGCTCCGACTCGACGATCCGATCACCCGGTACCTCCCCGAAGGGTCAGCAGTGTGGTCAGGGGTGACCATTCGGCATCTCCTCACCCACACTTCGGGCATCGCCCAGGACACGACGCTCGACTGGGGCCGAGAGTATTCGGAGAGCGAGCTGGTCCGTGCTGCCGCTCAGCCGCTGCAGTTTGAGCCGGGAGAGCTCGAGAGCTACAGCAGCACTGGCTATGTTCTGCTCGGTGTCATCATTCACCGGGTGACCGGCGTGTTCTGGGGCGATTTGGTGCGTAATCATTTCTTCCGCCCCCTCGGTATGCATACGGCACGGGTCAACTCTGATACCGACATCGTGCCGAATCGAGCCGCCGGGTATTACTTCGTGAACGACACGCTCAGAAACCCGGAATGGGTGTCACCCTCGATCAATACCGCCGCGGACTGCTGCCTGAGTTTCAGCGTGCGCGACCTGGCACGTTGGGCCACCGGCCTCAACCACGCCAAGGTGCTCAGCCGTGCCGCGCTGGAAATGAGCTGGACACCAGTCCGGCTCAACAACGCGGGCACCTATCCCTACGGTCTCGGCTGGAATCTCTTCGAGCAACGAGGATATCGCCGGATCGGACACAGCGGCGCCTGGCGTGGCTGCCACGCCACGGTTCAGCGCTACCCCGACTTCGATCTGACCGTCATTGTGTTGCTGAACCTGAGTCAGGCGAACTCGGAGGGTATCGCCGTCGGCATCGCGGGGTTGGTCGAGCCCGCCTTGACCCCACCACATCGCCTGGCCAGCCCACTCAAGGGTCCGACCCCGCCGATCTCGATCGAGCAATTGCTGCGGTCCGTGGCCTCCGGCAGTGAGTCGGCACTGGTCACGCCCGAGTTCAGGGCCACCTTCCCCAGCCCCAGACGGCAGCTGATCGGCGGGTTGCTCGAGGGGATCCACACCTGGACCGCGCTCGGTTGTGAAAGGGTGCGTGACCGCGGCATTGTACGACTCCGTTCCCGGATCGCGCACATCTGTTACGCCAAGGGAACCGCAGAACAAGGGAGCCTTCTCTTTACCGTGCTGTACGGGCGCGACTGGCGTGCGGCAGGCTTCGACAATTTCTTCGGTATCTAGTGTAGTGTCGCCAAAATCTCCTTCGCCAATTGACCTTGCGAGGACCTGGCGCACTCCTGTCCGAGGGGGGTGGAGCGGGCGCCACGGAATGGGTGCGACGGCAGGCTCCCAGGGGCAGGGTGGCG
>JBKJZM010000271.1:0-11084 GCA_046715295.1 Gemmatimonadales bacterium
ACGGCGTGCCTTCTTCCAGCCGCCGGAGCAACCCGAGGATGGGAACGTGATCGCCGGTGTATTCGATGATTCGGGTGCCGCGCGGGATCCTTCGTTTCGCAAACACACCCCTTCCCTCGATGCGAGACTTGCCGACCCGAGTGAAGCCCGGTTCCAGGGCCCGGCCGTGGGCATCCAATCGAAGCTCCTCTTTTCCGAAACCGGTATCCGCCAGTATGTGCACCACTGCCCCCTGAAGTTAGCATCTCGAACGCAAAGAACCGTGCCCGGTCGGGAAACTGGGCGTCTCTCCGCGATCATGCTGAGATAGGCGTCGTGCACCAGCGTGGTCGTACCCAGGGTGAGGCTGCCGCCTCGTTCCAGGTGGTGTTCCGCGAGCCGGTGCAGCTCGCCGTAAAGTGCCGCGAACAGCTCATCGGCCGCTTGGGGATCAGCTTGATCGGCGCGGCAGAGTAGTTCGGCCAGATCGGTTGGCACGCGGGTCTCCGGTGCATAGGCCACAACGGAGCCATTATGCAGCCGATACCCAGGGTGCGCCAGCGACCGCCGTCAGGACCGCTGCTTGTGGACGGAACTACATGGTTGGGTTGGTCTTAGCTTGAGTGGCCAGGCAGCCACCTTTTACTATCCGGTCTAACGGCTGGACCCCTGCCGCAGCAGCTGTTCGACGCTGTTGATGAGTCCGTCTCGAGGGAACGGCTTCTGAAGAAAGGGCGCCGAGGTCCGGGGGGACCCCCGCTGAAAGATATCGTTGACCTCGTAAGCGGACATATACAGGATGGGCAGGGTCGGCCGGCTTCGCGCCAGCCTGCGGCCCAACTCCCGCCCGTCCATTCCAGGCATCACGACGTCGGTTACCACCAGGTCGATGGTCTCCGGCCCCGATTCCACCAGCTCCAGGGCCTCCCCACCATGGGCAGCCTCCAGCGTCCGGTATCCCTCAGCCCGGAGGGTCCGGCAGACCAGATCGCGGAGGCCCTGTTCATCGTCCACCACCAGGACAAGGTGCCGCGACCCGCTCCCCGACAACTCGGGAGTAGACGTGCTCACTGCTTTTCCGGACATAACACCCCTGGTATGGTTGCGAACGATAACGCAACATACCCCAGCCCTCGGGGTTCGCCAAGGGTGCTATTTGGAGACGCTTTAGACCCGGCGCCGTCCGGAAATGAGGTTAAAAAGGAACACCACAACCGCAATGACCAGCAGGACATGGATGAGACCCCCGGCCACCTTGAACACGGCCCACCCGAGGACCCAGGCCACCAGTAAAACAATAGCAAGCCATACCATAGAGAACCCTCCGGAAGGGTGAAAAGGAGAGGGACTGACGCCCGATCATAGCGGCAGCCTCCCTGGTCGTCTGTGACCGCACTTACACCCCCGCCGCCTGACGCTGCCGTTTTTCTTCAGTTTCTGGGTATCCACTTCACATCCCAAGGTGCGGGAGGTGCTGGAGATGACTGCCAGGTGAGTTCTGGGAAAACAGACCGCCCCGACGCCGAGTGTTTGGCGCCGGGGCGGCGGGCGTTCGTCTATCGCACTGGTCAGAAGATGTAGCGCACACCCGCCTGAAACTGTCGTGGCTCGCCCAGCCCGCTCCGGATCGTTCCGTCGAAGGCGAGGAACGTGCCCCCCGATGAGGGGTCCTTGAAGTTGTCGTTGTTGGTGACGTTGAACGCCTCGAGGATGGCTTCGATGGTGCCCTGCCGTCCCAGGTTGAACGGCTTGGAGAGCCGGATATCCCAGGAGAAATAGGCGTTATCGCGCCGGATCGTGTTGCGCTGGAGTACGTGGCCGTCGGGACAGATGCGCTGGGCGGGCTGCGAGGCACGCAGGCCTGTGCCCACGTTGCCGGCGCCGCAAATCTCAGATGCCGGCTGGGCCGAGTACGCGCTCACTCGGTTGTTGAAGTAGATGTCGCCCGGAAGAATGGCCAGCACCCAGGCGTTGACCCGGTGCCGCTGATCCCGGTCGCTCCAGTTGTACTCCTTATCCAGCGAGTCGGCGCGGGCGTAGCGGAAGGTGAAGGGGTCCCGCTCGTTGTCGTCGTCCGCCTTGTCGAACGCCAGGGTGTAGTTGACCTGGAACTGAAGCTTCGAGCCGGTTCCCCGGCGGAGCTCGGCGGTGATCCCGTTATACCGGGACTTGGCGGTGCTCTGCACCACGGTGAGGTCGCCGATGCCGTTTCCGCCGAGCGCAGCGGACCATGGTCCCTCATTGGGCACATCGCCGAAGACCGGGCTGTTGGCGTTGAAGAACCGGGTCAGATTGTCGGTGCGCGCGTGGGTAGCGCTGATCGAGCCCACCAGGCCCTGCACCAGCTCCTGCTCGAACCCAATCGTCGCGCTGAAGGTCCGCGGGTTCTGGAAGTCCTTGTCGAACACGAACACGCCGGGCCGGAATGGACCCACGCCCGGAGGAGGCAGCAGATCGCCATAGGCCGGCGGCGCTCCCAGGATGGGAATCAATGCGCTGTTGCGAAAGATCGACTGGCCCCGGGATCCATCGGTGCTCCGGCTGCTGGCCAGGTTGAGCCCGGGGATGCGGGCGTAGAACAGGCCGGCATTGGCCCTGACCAGCGAGCGGCCGTCGCCCTTCACGTCATACGTCAAGCCCAGCCGGGGCTGAAACATCGAGTAATCGCTGGGAATCGTTCCATCGCCCGGAAACTCGAAGGTGCCGACCGAGTTGGTGACCGTCTGCCCGATAAGGGGAAAGTAGAACAGATCCGGGATCGGGGTGATGAGATCGGGCTGGATCTGCGCCTCCCAGCGCAGCCCGTAGTTCACTGTCAGGTTCGACGTGGCCTTCCAGCTGTCCTGGAGGAAGAGAGCCAGCTCGTTCTGGATGATGGTCTGGGTGCCGGCCTCGTCCACGGAGAGGCCGCCGATGCCTGCCTGCTGGAGATAGAGCGCCACTGGCCCGGTGATGGTCGTGCCCCCGGGGCAGGCCCCAGTGGTGTTGCTCGAGCCATCAGAGCATTCGACGTACCCATTGCCATTAGCCGCGTAGTTGAGGAACCCGGTCACCGATGTGAACGCGATGCGGCCGTTGCCGAAGCCACGGAAGGTCTGGTTGACCCCGGTGCGGTTCCATTCCCCGCCGAACTTGAAGAGGTGGTTGCCGCTGACCAGGGACACGTTGTCGAGCACCTGGAAGCGGTAGTCGTAGGCATCCACCGGTATGAAGAAGGGCATGCCGACCCGGTAGCCGCTGAAGCCCTCCGGACCGACGAACCCGATGTCAGTATCGGGGAAGGGACGGCCGGTCGCTGGGTTGAGTGCGCCATCGTACGGCCGCGGGCGCTCCTCGCGGGCCCACTGAAAGCGAAACTCGTTGGACAACGAGGAGGAGATGAGCGAGGTCAGCCCTCCGTTCACGGCGTGGGAGAAGTCGCGCTCCAGCGCGTTGGCGCTCCTGCCCCAGAAATCCACGTCGAAGGTGCCGTTGACCTGCCGAGAATTGGTGTAGTTGTACTTGAGCGTCGCGTTATGCTTTTCGCCCAGGCGGAAGTCCAGCTTGCCCATGAGCGCGTTGGCGTCGTTGGTGCGGCTGATGGGACCGAAGTCGCCCTGAAGCGCACCACCGAACGCGGTGTCGGTAAAGGCGAGAAGCGCCGGATCGATCGACCCCAGGCGCGTGGTCTGCTTGGTCTCGTTGTACTCCTGCTGATCGTAGGCCAGGAAGAAGAAGGCCCGGTCCCGAGCGATCGGTCCGCCCAGGGTGGCGCCGAACTGGTGCTGGGCGAAGTCGGGGGTGAACCCGCTGGTGCCGCCGCCGGCGAAGGTGTGGCTCGGGTCGGCCGACAAGGCGTCATACTTGCCGAAGTAATGGGCCGAGCCGTGGAATTCGTTGGTGCCTGACTTGGTAATGATGTTCACGAAGCCGCCGCCTGACCGCCCGAACTCGGCGTTGGCGCCGTCAGACACCACCACGAAGTCCTGTACCGCGTCGAGGTTGAAGGTGAACGCGGGGCGCTGCCCGCCGCGCTGCTCGCCAAAGAAGGGGTTGTTGAAGTCGGCCCCGTCCACCGAGACGTTGTTGTGGATGCCGCGCTGTCCACCGATGCTGATCTCGTCGCCATCAGGCCCCTGCACGACGGCCACGTTGGGTGTGAGCGTGGTGAAGTTGAAGACGTTCCGGCCATTGTTCGGAAGTCCCTCAACAGCCTCGGCACCCAAACGGGTGGCCGATGCCGACTGGGCAAGATCCAGCGCCGGTTCCGCCTCCACTGTCAGCTCCTGCAGCCGCACCACCTGTGGGGCCAGCTGGAAGTCGAGGGTGACCGTCTCGCCCAGGCCGACTGGTACCCCGCGCCTCCGGGATTCGCGGTATCCCAGTGCCCGTGCGCTGACATCGTAGTTGCCTACCCGGAGCAGAGTAGCGGCATACACGCCCTGCTGATTGGTCGTAAGCGATCGCGCGGCGTTGGTCTCCAGGTTCCGCAGCGTTACCGTAGCGCCGGCCAGCGGCTGGCCGGTGGAATCGGTGACGGTCCCGCGCGTGACGCCGGTTGTGGCTTGCGCCTGCGCCTGGAGTACTGCCGGGAGACTGACGAGAAGGAGACCAAGCAGGGGCGCACGGATGATCCTGGACACCGGACGAGGCAAGGCCATGGAGCGGGTATCCTTTCGAACGAAAGGCCTGCGAGGGACCATGGGGTTACTGAGGGACGGGGGATAGCATATCGTCGGACTGGCCCGGTGGCAAGGAGGATCTAATCCATCACGTGGGCGGTGGTGGACTTCAGTGTCTCCCAGGTCTTCTTCCCCGCTCGAAGTACACTGTTGAGCCCGCCCCGCGCTGCCTTCAGTCCCTTCTTCGCCTGCCGCTTCAATCCGGCTGCCTTCGGTGCCCCGGACTTCTTCCCCCGGCGCTTCGAGGCCGATTTTCGGGTGGGCTGCTTCTTGGACAACGGACGCTTGGCTGTCACGCGCTTTTTCCCGGCGCTGCGCTTGGCGGACTTCCGGCTCGCGGCCATGGCGGTCTCTCGATTGGCGTGGGTCTGCTTGCGGCCGAGTGGGGAGCACCTCGGCGGGTCAGGAGAAGATAAAGTGCGTCGGAGGGAGGCGTTCCGCCATAGGAGCGGCCCTCCGGTGTAAGGCCTGTCACAGACGCGAGGGGTCCCAGCCTTGAAGTTGGTAGCCTCACAGCTCCCACGGCATGGCTGGCAGCATAAACCCAGCCGCCGTCCGGGGGCTGACACTGGGAGTTTCCGGAGCAATCATGGGTGAAAGCGGAGCAGTGCCGTCGGTGACTGGCACCGCACTGGTGGCGCGGAGGGTCTCGCGTCTGGCCACGGGTACCGACTGGGCTCGGGTCGGTGTCTACGTGCGCGGTCCCCTGCTGACCCTGGCCACGGTGATCCTGTGCGATGTTCTCCGGCGGAACAACCTGCCTCTTAGCCATCCGTTTCCGATTCTGCTCCTCACCGCGGTCTACTCCACCTACAGTGGCGGGCTCCGGTCCGGCAGCATCAGCGCCCTGGTGACCCTGGTCTACGCAGTTCACTTTCTCTCTGAGCCGGGCTCCATCCTGCGCTACACGTCCGCCAACGGCTACAGCCTGCTGGCCCTCGCTGGTGCGTTGTCGGTCACCGTCCTTCTGGTGGCTCGCCTCACGAAGCGCGTAGAGCGGGCCCGCGTGATCCAGCTCTCCCGGGACGACGTGACACGGGTCGAACGGCGGCTTGGCTTTATCGCGGAGGCCAGCACCGTGCTGGCCTCGTCGCTGGACTACATGCTCACCTTGCGGGATCTGTCCCGGCTCGCGGTGCCGACGCTGGGGGATTGGTGCGCGATTCACGTGGCCACCGAGCAGGGGACACTGCAGTTCATCTCCGGTGCGCACCGGGATCCGACCAAGGACCTCCTGGTCCGGGCGCTCTGTGAGTACGGCTCGGCACGGCCGCCGTTTGGTCCGGCGCAGCGCCCCGAGATGGGCGACGTGACGGAGGAGCAACTCCGCGGCCGCGCCGAGGATGAGGAGCAGCTCAAGCTGTTTCGTGCTCTCATGCCGACGTCGTTTATTCGGGTGCCCATGCTGGCTCGAGGGCGCAGCGCGGGTACGATCACCCTCGCGGTGAGCGCCGAGTCCGGGCGCAAGTACGAGGCGGAAGACCTGGCCTTCGCCGAGGAGGTGGCAAGCCGAGCCGCGCTTGCCGTGGACAATGGCCGACTGTACCGGGCGGCCCAGGAGGCCAACGAGCGTTACGGCATGCTGTTCGAGAGCAACCCGCAGCCGATGTGGGTATTCGCGGTCGACACGCTCGCCTTCCTCGAAGTGAACGACTCGGCCACCCGCCAGTACGGCTACTCGCGGGAAGAGTTCCTCTCCATGACGATCATGGATATCCTCCCGCCGGAGGATGCCCCCGGGCTCCACCACGGGCTGGAGCGCTCCGGCATGCCGCGGGGTGATGTGGCCCTGGCCCAGCACCAGCGCAAGGACGGAACGATCGTGGACATGGAGCTGATCTCGCACGAAATGGAAGTGGACGGCCGGCGGGCGCGCCTGGTTCTCGGCACCGACATCAGCGAGCGCACCCGAACGCGCGCGGCGCTGCACCAGAGCGAAGAGCAGCTGCGCCAGGCCCATCGGATGGATGCCGCCGGCCGTCTGGCGGGCGGTTTGGCTCACGATTTCAACAACCTGCTCACGACTATTCGCGGCTTCAGCGACATGCTCCTGCGCGACCTCCCCGAGGGCCATGTTCGCCGGCAGGACGTCGAGCAGATCCAGAAGGCAGCCGACCGGGGGGCGCAGCTCACCCGCCAGCTTCTGACGTTCGGTGGACAGCCGGCAACTCAGCCGAGGTCGCTCGAGCTGAACAGCGTCGTATCCAATATGGAAGGGTTGCTTCGCCGCCTGGTTGGCGCCGACATCCAGCTAGTGACCCGCCTCCGGCCGGGGTTGGGCGAGGTGAAGATGGATCCGAGCCAGCTGGAACAGGTGCTGGTCAATCTCGTGCTCAACGCGCGCGACGCGATGCCGGCGGGAGGCACCCTCAGCATCGAAACCGGCGAGCGCCAGATCAGCGGGTCGACCCGGATCCGCTCGGTCAAGCCGGGCCGCTACCTGGTGCTCGCCGTGAGCGATAGCGGCGGCAGCCTGAAGGGGGAAGCCATGTCCCACTCCTTCGATCCGTTCCTCGCATCTCACGCCCAGGGTACCCGGTCCGGACTGGGCTTGTCCATCGTGTATGGGATCGTGAAGCAGAACGGGGGTGGTGTGCGAGTATCGAGTGAGCCGGAGCAGGGAACCACCGTCAAGGTCTTCATTCCCCGGGTGGAAGGGGAGGAGCCGGCCGCGCCGGAGGACCCGCCTACTCTCCGCGGCGATGAGACGGTGCTCGTGGTGGAGGATGAGGACGGCGTGCGCGAGCTGCTCTGGAAGGTCTTGACCGACCACGGCCACACCGTGCTCGAGGCGCGTCACGGACGGGATGCCATGACCGTGGCCTCGGGATACGACCATCCTATCCAACTGCTGGTCACCGACGTGGTGATGCCGGAAATGGGCGCGGGCCGGCTGGTGGATGAGCTGCTGGCCGAGCGCCCCGAGCTCAAGGTGCTCTATATCTCAGGTTACACCGACGAGGAAGTCACGCGCCGCGGGATTGTCCGACGCGGTGCCGCATTCATCCCGAAGCCGTTCACGTCGGTGGAGCTGATGCACAAGGTGAGGGAGGTACTTGATACGACAGCGTAAGCGGGAAAAGAAAAACGCTTACCGTCTTTAACGCACCCGTCTCTGCAGGTTTCGCAGCACCTCTGGTCCGGGCTCTCCGTGGAGATAGAGCATGACGTCCCCCTGAGTCCATCGCAGGTTCCCCGCCGCCGCACCCGGTGCCTGACCGGTCCGTAACCGCTGTTGATCCAGGAGAATCATCCGCCCACGGTCCTGATAGACCACCCGCACCACCGGCCGGTTGGGATCTGCGCCGGGTACCAGCCGGCCTGGCGTGAGGCCGATGAATTCAGGCGACATGGCTTCGATCACGTGGACCGGGCGCCCCAGCTGGGTTACAGCCTCGTCCAGTCCGATACGCAGATACACCTGTGCGCGCTGTTCCAGGGTGCGCGGTGCCGGAGGCGTCTCGGCGGCCGGCTGGACCTCGGTGCGGGGCGGCGGAAGCGAGGCGGTTGCGGCGTTCGCGCGGGACCGCAGGCGCTCGCGGTCGAGCTCCTCCAGGGCGGCCGCCGCGGCTTGCCTGGTGGCGAGATCCTGGTCTTCCGCTGCCGCCGTTGTGGCGCCGCCCCGGACGGCGGCAAGCGTCTGGGTATCCCGCGGGGCGACAGCGGAGTCCTCGGTCGCCGTACCCGCAGTGTCTAGCTCCTCATCGGTGGAGAGAGGGGCGGCCGCCGGCTGATCCGCCAGAACCTTGGATTGCGGTGCGACTTTCGCGGTGCGGGTTCGGTTCACTGGTGCGGGCGCGGAGCGGGACTCCCGCGACGGCCGTGACTCGGGCCTTACGGTTTCCACCGGGCTCACGACGGCCGGGGGAGTGGTGGGCGAGGCCTCATCACGGGTAGACAGCTCCAGCATGTAATCGTCCGGTCGCAGCGCACCCTGGATCATGCGCCCGACGCCAAAAACGACCAGTATCATGGCTGCCCACCGAAAAGTGCGCAGCCAGCGAGCCCGGCTGACGTTCTCGCCTGAGTCCGGGAGGAGCAACTCCGGTGCAGGTTCCCACGCCTGCGGCTCGCGGGGTGGTGGGAGAGGACGCGCCGGCGGACGAGTGGGCTCCCGCAGGGCCCTCGCGGAGCCGGCAGGAGTTTCCATCGCCCCGACCAATCGGTCGGCTTCGGCCAGAAACTGCTTGACGTCCTGAAGGCGGGAGTCACACGCCGCGCAAGTGCCGAGGTGGGTCTGGATCTCCCTCACCTCGGCGAGATCCAGCTCTCCGTCGAGCAGGGCGTGGAGCGTACCTTCATCAAGATGCGACATGCTTGCCTCGTGCCTCCGATCGATACGCCTCTACCAGCCGCCGGCGGGCGCGGGCCAGCGTGGTGCCGACCGCGCCTTTGGACAGCCCCAGCGTGGCGGCGATCTCCTCATAGTTGAACCCTTCTGCCTTGAGCAGGAGTGCCTCACGGTCACGCTCGCCCAGCGTCGCGAGGGCGGAGCGCACCGAGGCACTCCGTTCGTTCCGCTCGAGGTCTGCTTCCGGGCCCTGGGCTGGGAGGTCGTCGCTCCGGAGCAGCTCCAGGCGACGTCCCTGCCGCACCGTCCGGCGCCCATCCTCGCGCACCAGGTTGAGCGCGACGGCGAAGAGCCAGGGACGTGGGTTGTTGGGTGGGGCAGCAACGGCCCGGGCGAAGGTCTCCTGCGCCAGGTCCTCTGCCCGGTCCCGGTCGCCTGTGCGGCGATAGAGCATCCGGACCAGAGACTCGTAATACTGTTCGAAGAGCTGGGTGAGATCAGCCGTCATGTCCCTCTGAAGTAGCGATGTGTCCGGCGCTCAGGGATCAGGCCTGCTGCAGGAAGTATGCTCGAATCTACTTTCTGCCTCAGTGACGGAGATCCTATCGGGCTGTCAGGTATCAGTCCAGCCCCCGGGGGGTGCCAGCCCGGCCGAGGCTCGGCTTAGCTACTGCTCCGCGGCCCCCAGCTATAAACTGTTACAGTCAGGTAGGTTAACGCGACGTGGTGCCTTCCAAGCGTCGCGGCCCGGGTAGGAGATGCCTGGCAGGGGGAAAGTTGCACGTTACTCTGATGCACTCTCCGCAAAGCGCCGGAGGACGGCGATGAGGTCCTCGGCCATAAACGGCTTCTGCAGAAACCCGGTGATCCCGGGGCCGGACCCGCTGAATTGGGGGGCTACCACCTGTTCGGTGTAGCCGCTCATCATGAGGATGGGGAGCTCGGGCCGGAGGGCGCGCATGCGGCGGAATGTCTCCGCTCCTCCCATCCGGGGCATGGAAAGATCCAGCAGCACTGCCGTTACGCTGTCATTCATCTCCTTCATGATCTCCAGCGCACGGCGGCCGTCTCCGGCCCCGATGGTTTGAAATCCGATCTCCTGCAGTATTCGCTCGGCTACCTCGCGCACCCCCTCCTCGTCGTCGACCACCAGGATGGTACCGCTCCCCTGCCAATCGCTTCGCTCCGTCGTCGTCTTACCGGCCTTCTGCACCGCTCCAGCGACTGAGGGAAAGAGGACCCGGAATGCGGTCCCGTCGCCGGGCGCCGTCCGCACCCGGATGAGACCGTGATGGCTGCGGACGATACCCATGACCGCGGCCAGGCCAAGTCCCCGCCCGGTAAACTTGGTGGAGAAGAACGGATCGAAGATGCGGCTCAATGTGTCGGGCGTCATGCCACTGCCCGTGTCGCTGATCTCGAGGTATACGAAAGGGCCCTTTCCCGGATCCGGAGGACCCTCGCCTTCCAGCGGCATGCCAAAGCGCTGGTCGTCCAGATCCTCCAGCCGGGTGGTGACGCCGGTGCGGAGGGTGATGGTCCCGCCGGTTTCGCCCAGCGCATCGGAGGCGTTGGTGATGAGGTTCATCACGATCTGACGGATCTGGGTTGGGTCGGCGCTCACCGCTGGAAGGGTGGAGGAGAGCTCCCAGGCCAGCGTCGCCTGCTTAGAGATTCCGGTGCGCAGCAACGTGGCGATCTCCCTCACCTCGGTGGAGAGATCGAGATGACGGACGACAAAGGCGCCCTTGCCGGAGTAGGCCAGTAGCTGCCGGGTCAGGTCGGCGGCGCGGAGGGTGGCCCGCACCACCTCCTCGATCGGCTCCCGGGCCGCCGAGCCCTTCGCCAGGTTGCTCAGGGCGATGTCGGCGTTGCCGAGGACGACGTGGAGCAGGTTATTGAAGTCGTGGGCAATTCCCCCGGCCAGCACGCCGATGCTCTCCAGCTTCTGCACGTGGCGGGACTGAGCCTCGCTGAACTCCGCGGCCCGGCGAGCACTCTGTTCTTTCTCCACTAGCTCCTGCGACAGACGGTGGGCGTCGCTCAGATCTGCGGTGCGGGCGGCCACCCTGGACTCCAGATCCAGATTGAGGGCGCGAATCTGCAGCGCCATCTGCTCTCGCTCGGTGACGTTCCGCACCAGCCACCGGATA
>JBKJZM010000272.1:0-13477 GCA_046715295.1 Gemmatimonadales bacterium
GCTGCGGACCAGGCGGTCGAGCGCGAGCGCCGGGAGGCGCGTCGGGCGCGGGAGCCCGCCCAGCACGCGCGGGCCCTGCTTGTTGATGCGCTTCATCTCGGCGAAGTAGCGCGGCGGCTCAGGCTGGCCCGCGAGCACCGTGCGCACGAATTCCGACTCGTCGGTCATGCCGAAGGCCCAATTGAAGCGCTTCTCGTACCCCAGTGTCGTCTGCGGCACCGCCCCAAGCGACTTGCCGCACACGGACCCCGCGCCGTGCCCGGGCCAGATCTGGAGATAATCCGGCTGGGTCCGGAACCGCTGCAGCGATCGGAACAGCTGGCGGGCGCTGTCCTGCATCGTTCCCCGTACTCGTGCGGCACGCTCGAGCAGATCCGGACGCCCCACGTCTCCCACGAAGATGAAATCTCCGGTGAATGCGCCCATCGGCTCCGAAGCAGTCGCAGTATCCGTCACCAGCAGGGTCAGGTGCTCGGGCGTGTGCCCGGGGACATGCAGTACCTGAAGCTCCACCGTTCCAACCCTGATGCACGATCCCTCGCGCAACGGGGTTGCACCTGCCTCGGTCGAGTATCCGTAGCGCCAGCTGTCCCCACCGGCGTCCGACAGGTACAGACGGGCCCCGGCGCGATGGGCCAGCTCGCGAGCGCCGGACACGAAGTCGGCGTGAATGTGGGTCTCGGTCACATGGGCGACCCTGAGCCCTTCGGCGTCCGCCGCCTGGAGATAAGGATCGATGTCTCGGTTGGGATCCACCACCAGCCCCTCGCCGGTCGTGGTACACCCGACGAGATAGCTGGTCTGGGCGAGCTTGGGATCGTAGAAGCGTTTAAGAAGCATGCTGGAGAGGTCCCTGGGCTATGGGCTCTGGGCTATGGGCTGCCGGCCGCGCGCCGTGACCGGCCAGCTGGTCTCCACCGCGGTGCCGCGAATCCCATAGATCATTTCGTGCAAGTGAACCACGATGCAGGCATGGTTAGGCACCACGCGGACCTGCTCGCCCACAGCAGGCCGCCAGCCTGTGTTACCGAGGTCGAGGATACCGTGCTCCTCGGAAAGCCTTTGCACGGTGACCTCAGGCCGGTCCAGCAGCGCCCCAAACCCCTCGCCGTCTCGATTGGGCGGCTCACGGCCCAGCGCCTTGCTGCCCGCATCGATTACGGCTTGGCCCGAAACCGCGGTGCTCACCACTGTGGCCAGCACGGTAAGGGCGCAGTCGCTCCACTCGCAGGCCCCGATATGAGCCGTGATCCGGTCGTTGTAGACGTAGGTGCCGGGTCGAAACTCGGTCACCCCGGTGATCTCATGGGTTCGCCAAACAGTCGGAGTCGACCCGCCACTCACTACCCCCGGCTCCAGGCCGGCCTTCTGCAACCGTCCAATCACTGTTTGAAGCGCGGTGCTGAGCCGCCCGAGCTCGGACGCGTGGTCGCCGACCGGACCGCGGATGTGTCCCGGATAGAAGGTGATGCCGCGGTACTCCAGCGGTGGCAGCGCGGCCACCCGGCGAGCCAGACCCAGAATGTCCTCCACGGCGGCAAGACCGACCCGGTGCATTCCGAGATCCAGCTCCAGGTAGATGCCGACGGTCCGGCCACACTCCCGGGCGGACCGGGCCAGCTGCTCGGCCACAGGGATTGAATCGAGCGCCACCGTCAGGTCGACTCGTGCTGGAAGCCCCATCAACCGTTCGAGCTTCGCTCGCCCCACCGGCGGGTAGGCGAGTAGAATGTCGTCGGCAACCTCGGCCATCACCTCCACCTCGAGCGGCGTGGCGCAGGTCAGCCCCACAGCCCCCCGGCGCAGCTGCTCGACGGCAATTCGCGGCGACTTGTGCGTCTTGGTGTGGGGCCGGAGGGCGAGCCGGTGCGAACGGGCGTATGCCGCCATACGATCGAGGTTACGCTCGAGACGATCGATGTCCACCAGCGGAGCCGGCGTCTCGAGGTCTGCGGCGGCATAAGTCCAGCCGTTCATAGCTCCATGATCTCCTCACCTCGGAGGGTATGCAAGTTCCGTCGATCGGAGCTGTGCGTCCGTTGGCCAGGTAGGCGTCCCCCTCTCGGTTGCCTACCCTTTCCGTCACATCGATGACACATCCACCGACGCTGGAGATGCTGTCGGACCTCCAGAGATTGCGTGCCCTGCTGCTCCTGCTCCCGCTCCTGGGATGTGGGCACACTGAGCCCTTCGGCGCGCCGCTCGCCGGCAGGGACCAACCCTTCGATGCCCTGCCGCCGGTCCGATTGACCCTCAACGCGGGGCCCGATCGCGGTGCCGCCTGGCGGCACGCGTGGCGGCGTGTGTCTGGATGTGAGAAACCTGCTGAACCGGCGGAACATCGTCGCGGTGCGGGGATACGGGAGAGCCGGGTCCTGATGCTGCTGGCGTCCAGGCACTGGCTGAGGCAGCCTACCAGGCGCACCCGGAAGAGATTCCGTTCGAGTCAGTTCGTTACCGCGCCTTTGCCGACACCGACGGTAACGGCCTCATCCAAAGACGGAACGAGCTGCTCCCGCTCTACCTGGCCGCCGCGCAGGACTTTACTCAGCCACTTTTTGCGTACGGCCCGCCCCGACTGGTGCGGCTGGGATTGGAGTTCCTCTTCTGAGCGAGGTCTTCCTTCAGCAGCGTCCTGTTGATGGCCATACCTGCCTCTGCACCTTCGGCGGCGGCTACGATGACGAACTGAGCATCCTTGGAGGCATCGCCCGCGACGTACAGGCCAGGGACGTTGGTGGCTTCGCAGCTTCCGGTATTTACGGTGCCCTTGGCATTGAACGTGGCGCCGAGGGCGGCGGCGAGCGGTGATCGCTGGTGCTGGCCCGAGCAGAAGAAGAGGGCTCGCCGGCTAAGCGCCTCCCCCTCGGCAAAGACGACCCGCTCCAGCTGCCCGTCACTGCCCTCCAACCGGACCACGCGATCCTCCCGCACTTCGACGCCAGCGTGGCCTAGCTGCTGTTCTTCCTCATCTGACAAACCGCTCGGCCCATCGGTACAGAGCACCACGTCGTCACTCCACACCGTGAGAATCAGGGCAAGCGCCGTGCCGGCCTCGGCACGGCCGTAGACCGCCAGCGGCTGGTCGCGCCACTCCCATGCGTCGCAATAGGGGCAATGGTGCACGCTCTTTCCATAAAGCGCCGGGAGGCCCTCGATGTCGGGTACTTCGTCCACGACGCCCGTGGCCAGCAGCAGCTTGCGGCTGCTCAACCGGACGCCACCGGCACAGACTACGCTGAAGCCGCCGGCGGTTCTCGTGGCCTCGACGACCTCGCCGCGGCGGAACTCCACCGTGGGATAACGCGCGATATCCTGACGGGCCAGACGGAGAAACTCACCCGGGTGCATTCCGTCCCGGGTGAGATATCCGTGGAGTCCGGAGGATTGGGCGTTTCTTGGCTCACCGGCATCGCAAACCAGGACGCTGCGCAGGCAGCGCCCCAGCATGAGCGCCCCGCTGAGGCCGGCCGGCCCGGCCCCAACTACGATGCAATCATACGTCACCGAGCGGTTGGGCTCGGCCTGCGAGTGCGGGAGCCGGTTACAACCTCACCCGAGTCCATGACCTGCTTGAGCCGGCGCAGATCGTCTGCCACCTGCTTCGAAGGCTCCTCTCCCAGGAGCTTGGCGAAGGCGACTCCCACCTTGCCGGCCGGAGGCTCGTAGCTCAACACCACGCGAACCTCGGTTCCGGCCCCGTCGGCTGACGGCGAAAAGTGGACCGACCCCGCGTTGGTGATCTCGGAACCAGGAAGGGACCGCCACGCGATCAGCTCGTCGTCGATCTCGGTATGGATGACGGCATCCCACTCCGCCCGGGTTCCGGCCGGACCCTTGGCCACCCAGTGCGACCGGGTCTCGTCGATGACCGTAACCGCCTCCAGGTGATCCATGAATCGCGGCAGGTTCTCGAAGTTCCGCCAGAAGCGGTAGACCTCGAGCACCGGCCGGTTGATGGTGACGCTCTCCTCGACCTTGGTTCCCTGTCCCCGGCCAACGCTCGCCACCGGGCTGCCATGCTCCCGGACCTCTCGGCGGGTCAGTCCGGCGAGGGCGCGCTTGGTTGGGCCACGCCCGGTCAGCGCGCGCGCGATCAATCCGGTGGCCACCGGAAACAGGATCGGCCGGAGCCGGCGCTTGCGGACGCTTAATGCGACTAATGCGATGCCGGCAAGACCTGATACCAGGCGCTCGGTCTTTCCCACGTTCGACTCCGCCTCGTCCTTATGCCTTCGGAGATTCTCCCACCGTTCGCTCGATGCGTCGCCATTATTTGTCGGGGCCATGTGACCTTCCTATGCAATTTGGTTGTATTTTTTCGCCGCTCGATCACCGAGACGGGTGAGCCATGAGGGAGAGAGCTGAGACTGGCTCTCCGCTCCTTTGCGCCTTCCAGGAGAGGCGCCGTCAGCACTCGGCAGCAGGCGATCCACCGCGGCCAGCGCGCTTGCCGTAAGCCCGGGCGCGATGGCATTCACCACGGCGGCCACTCTGGCGGGAATCGGGAACAGGACCTCGGCGTTTCCTCGCCGGCTGGCGGCCACAATTCGACGCGCGGCGCGCTCGGCACTGATCGAGAGGCCCGGCAGTGCATCACTGATGCTGAACCAGGCATACTCGGCCCGGTGCCGGCCACGGAACACGGCGTTACGGGGGCTCCCGGTGCGCATGAGGCCGGGGCACACAGTCACGACTTTGATGCCGTCAGAAGCGACCTCGGCTCGAAGCCCCTGTGAGAACCCCACAGCGGCGAACTTGCTGGCACTGTATGGCAGCAGGTGAGGGATGCCCAGCTTGCCACCAATCGAGGTGATGTTCACGATGCGCCCCGACCGGCGGGCCCGCATGTCCGGAAGCAGGGCGATGGTTGGGTAGAGCATTCCCCAGAAGTTGGTGGCCATCGCCTCCTCGTAGTCAGCCACCGACATGGTGACGGCCGGACCCACCTCGATGACCCCGGCATTATTGACGAGGACGTCTATCGGTCCCAGCCGCCGGCGCACGGCCTCGATCAGTTCGGCCACCGACTCAGCGTCGGTAACGTCCGCCGGTACGGCAATGACCTCGGCTCCCGGCCGGGCGAGCGATGCGAGCGCTCGCTCGAGCGACGCCGGGTCGCGGCCACAGATCGCCACCCGGGCACCTTGGTCCACCATCTGTTTGGCGAGTGCCAATCCGAGCCCCCGAGAACCGCCGGTGATCAGAACGGTCCTTCCGTGCAGGCTGTAGCCGTGGGCTCTCAGCCGGCGAGCTGCCCACAGAGATACGCCCGCCGCGACGAGTAACGACCTCTTCGAGCGCCCCCGGGTGCGCTTCTTCACTCGCCCGCCGACTCAGGCTCCGAACCCGTGCGCTTCCGGGCCGCTTTCTTCACTGCGCGCTCATGGGCACCGTCGTCCAGCAGAGCCGCCATGCCGTCCCGGTGCCCGGGATCGGCGATCTCTTCCCTCGGGTTGGCGAAGTGGGTCCCCATACGCTCCGGGTCACGCGGCTCCTCGAAGTCCAGCTCCACCGGCCGGTCATTGGTTCCTTCACTCTCTTCCAGCTCGAAGCGAGCGCGCTCTTCCTCCGACATGGTGGCAAACTTACGGCTGAGATTCTTTGCCATGTGTTCCACTCCTGGTAGTAGCCTCGAGCAGTGACTTCATGCGTCCGAGGTCTTCGTTTACTTTGGCCCTGGGGTCCGAGCCGAGCAGCTGGGCTACCGCCTCGCCGGCTCCCCCCGCGGGCGGGTGATAGCAAAAGCGCAGGTTTACCCGAGTCCCGCTACCCGACGGGGCAAAGCGGATGATCCCGGCATTCTCCAGCATCGACCCAGCCTCACTTCTCCAGGCAAGCACCTCGTCCGGGGACTGCTGGGTCAACACCGCGTTCCACTCGATGGGCAGGCCACCCGGCCCGCTCACGCTCCAGTGGGAGCGTCCGCCACCCAGATCTTTCACCGCCCTCACATGGGACATGAACATCGGAAAATTCTCGTAGTTGCTCCAGAAGGCGTACACCTGGTCGATTGGCGCGTCGATATAGAGCGTCTTCTGGATATCTACGGCGCGGCGGCGATCGGCTGTCGACACTCCCGGCAGGCTCAGGCTTCCTCGACGTGCCGAATCCAGCAGGAGCCCGGTCCCCAAGGTCCGCAGCATGGTGGCCAGCGTGCCACGGCGGGTAAGGCCGTACAGCGCGAGAAGGCCGCCGGCCACCTTCAGCGCCGTGCCGCGGGGATTCGAGGTGCCTCCCCCGCCCTCGGTCGGCCTCAGGGTCGCCTCGCTCAGACCCTCGAGGTCGCCGATCCGGGAGCCGTAGCTCTGCGGTCGGAAGCTCAGCGTCTCAGGCGACCCGGCTTCGAGCATATGATGCACCTCGTCCAGAAGCGGCCGGAACCGTTTGCTCAGCCGCTCCCGGCGGAGCTCTCCCTCTTCCGGATCGAGCAGGTACACCAGCCCCGCGCCGACGGCTGCGCCGCCGATGAACATCTTGGTACCCATTGTCCCTCCTGCTGAGTCGGTGCCAGGCGTTCGGCTGGAAGCGAGTCAGGCTCGAATGGTCGAGACCCCGACGCCACAATCCTCACACCTGTGGGGTATACTGAGAAACTCACTATTTGTCATCAGTCTTCTGTGACGGCACTCACATGCTTTAGGAGGTGCGCAGCCCTGCGGCGCCGCTGAGCGACACTCGTACGCCGGCTTTCCCCCGGCAGGTCCGGCGTGATCCGAAGACCGGTGAAATGGACCGCCGAGCGGCGCTCCAGATACACACTCTGCCAGATGCCGCCGATCGGGCCGTACCAGCTCTGCTTGCCGTGAAGGATTTCGGCGAAGGGGAAATCGGGCAGGTAGTCCGCGTCCTTGCCCGGATCGATGACCCGGACGGGCAGCTCGTTGCTGCCCGGGCGCAGCGCGGAGGTAATGTCGAGCTCGAAGGGCAGGTAGCCGCCCTCGTGCTCGCCCACCTGCTGCCCGTTCAGCCACACGGTGGTGAAGTAGTCGACGGCGCCAAAGTGGAGAATGTAAGCGGTGCGCCCTTCAGCCTCTACCGGCGTACCGCCGGACCACCGGACCGCCTCTTATGGAGCTCAAAACCACGGCGATACCACGCGACGCCGCTATAGTCCCTCAGGTCGTCGAACTGCGCCCTGCCAGGGGCCCGGAACCCGGATCGCCCGTGCGTCCTCGTGCCGAAGAGTCTGATGGGTCAGCTGCTGCGTTGGATCCGGGTAGAACTCCCACTCCCCATCCAGGCTGGTACGCTCACGACTCACGACGTGCTCCAGAACCAATGCGAAAGAAACCGGCAGAGCGGTGTCAGAGAGGGGCGCTAGTGGGCTTTTGCAAGCGTCAGCGGGAGACCACCCCGGAGCCGCGCAGACTTCGGCGGCGCTCGAGCCAGCTGCCGGTGGCCGCGCCGACCAGGCCCGCTACCGCGGCAGTGCCGGTCCCGACCGCAACGGCGTAGGCGAAGATCCGCGGCTCAGTGATGGCCTGGCCCAGCGACCCCGGGCCGGCCAGCCAGGCGGCGAGTGGTCCCACCGTGGCGTCGAGAAAGCCGACGATGGCGGCGGCCACGACACCGGCCGGCAGGCTCGAACGCCAGGCGCCTATGAATCCCACCAGGATGTACACCAGCAGCGAAACCACTCCGAGCGGCGAGTAGGGGAAGCCGAGCGGCTTGCCGGCCAGAGCGCCGACCACGTCGACCCCCACCAGCAACGCGGCGGCCGCGAGCACGACCGGCGTCACTCGTCGCAACTGTCTCCTCTCGATCATCGTCGGCTCCAGGAGGGCTTTGGCGATTGGCTATTGGGCTATTGGCTATTGGCTGTTGGCTGGTGCTATTGGCATTTGGCTGTGGTTAGCCAGCGGCCGGACATAACGCTGCCAGCTACATGCTAATAGCTAATAGCTAATAGCCAATAGCCAATAGCCCATTCCCCAATAGCTTACCTTCCACCTCTGCCACCCTCACCCGCGGGAGTGCGCTGCCTATGGAGCCTCTGTTCCTCGCCATCGGTCTGACCGCCGGAGTCCTGTCAGGCCTGTTCGGAATCGGCGGCGGGATCCTGATCATCCCGGCCCTCATCTTCTTTGCCAAGTTCCCCACCAAGCTGGCGCTCGGCACGTCGCTCGGCGCGATGCTCCTGCCGGTTGGACTCCTCGGGGCGTATGCCTACCACCAGGCCGGCAACCTCAACATCAAGGCCTCGCTCCTGATCTCGCTGGGTCTCTTTCTCGGGGCCTGGGTGGGGGCCAAGGTGGCCCATGTCATCCCCGCGGCCAGCCTCCAGCGCATGTTCGCCGTGTTCATCGTGCTGATGGCCATCCGGCTCTGGGTGGAAGCGGGCAAGAGGTGATGAGTACCGAGAGCAGCCCCGGCCAGATCCAGCTCAGCTCGCCGGCCTTTGCCTATGGCGAAAAGATTCCGGTCCGGTTCACCTGCGAGGGCGATGACGTCTCCCCGCCCCTGGAGTGGAGCGGCGCCCCGGTCGAGACCCGCAGCTTTGCCCTCATCTGCGAAGATCCCGACGCGCCCCGCAGAACCTGGGTGCACTGGCTGCTGTACAACGTGCCGAGCGGAGCGGTGGAGCTGAAGCAGGCGGTGCCGACCCTGCCCGAGACTCCTTCGGGCGCCCGCCAGGGCCGCAACACGGCCGGCGATATGGCGTACGCCGGGCCCTGCCCTCCCCCGGGCAAGCCCCACCGGTACTTCTTCCGGCTCTACGCGCTCGGCATCATGCTCAACCTGCCGCCCGGCGCCACCCGGGACGAGCTGGAACAGGCGATGGAACAGCACATCCTGGGACAGGGCACGCTGATGGGTACGTACCAGCATAGGCCGTGAGGGACGCTGTATTTTCCAGAATGGCACTACTGCGTCTCACTCAGAACGGCCTCTACTGCGAAGCCGGAGACTTCTTCGTCGATCCCTGGGAGCCGGTGGACCGCGCCGTCATCACGCACGCCCACGGCGACCACGCAACCTGGGGATCGCGCGCCTACCTGACGTCCGAGCCGGGCGCGGAGGTCCTACGGGCGCGCCTGGAGCCGGGCGCCGCGATCCGCGGAGTCGCCTACGGCGAGACGATAGCCCTCAACGGAACCACCGTCTCGCTCCATCCCGCAGGCCACATCCTCGGCTCGTCCCAGGTGCGCATCGAGCACGGCGGCGAGGTGTGGGTGGTCTCGGGCGATTACAAGACCGATCCCGACCCGACCTGCACTCCGTTCGAGCCGATCCGCTGCCACACCTTCGTGACCGAGTCCACCTTCGGGCTGCCGATCTATCGCTGGCCCCGCCAGGCGGAGGTCTTCGACGAGATCAACGCCTGGTGGCAAGCCAACGCCCGGGCGGGGAGGATCAGCCTGCTCCTGGGGTACGCGCTCGGCAAGGCGCAGCGGCTGCTGGCCGGGCTCGATCCCGGCATCGGCCCGATCCTGACCCATGGCGCGGTCGAGCGGATGACCAGCGTCTACCGCCGGGGAGGCATCGAGCTGCCGCTCACCCGGTACGCCGGCGCCGCCGGAAGCCGGGCCGATGCGACCGGTGCCATCGTCATCGCCCCGCCCTACGCCGACGCGTCGGTCTGGTCCCGCCGATTTGGCGACCACTCCACCGGCTTTGCCTCGGGCTGGATGATGGTGCGAGGGGCGCGGAGACAGCGCTCCCTCGACCGTGGCTTTGCCCTGTCCGACCACGTGGACTGGCCCAGCCTATTGGCCGCGATCGATGCGACCGGAGCGGGCGAGGTCTGGGTGACCCACGGTTATACCGGGACCGTGGTGCGCTGGCTTCAGGAGCGCGGGATCGAGGCTCGTGCAGTGCAGACTCGTTTCGAAGGCGAGCGCGACGAGCCGGTTGAGGAAGAGGCGGGGCAGCCCTGATGAAAGAATTCGCTGCCCTGTACACCGCCTTGGACGAGACCACCGCCACCAACGAAAAAATCGCGGCGCTGGTCGAGTACTTCAGGAGCGCTCCGCCGGCGGACGCGGCCTGGGCGGTCCACTTCCTGAGCGGCCGCCGGCCCAAGCGCCTGGTCTCGACCGGAAAGCTGCGGGCCTGGGCCACCGAGGAAGCGGGGATTCCCGGCTGGCTGTTCGAGGAGAGCTATGAGGCGGTCGGCGATCTGGCCGAAACAATCACCCTGCTCCTGCCGGCCAGCGGCGCCTCCAGCGAGCTGCCGCTCTCGCATTGGGTCGAGGAGCGGCTGCTACCGCTTCGGGGTGAGGAGGACGATGTACAGCGCGAGGTGATGGTGCGCTCCTGGCGGGAGCTCGACAGCCGGGAGCGGTTCGTCTGGAACAAGCTGATCACCGGCAGCTTCCGGGTGGGCGCGTCGCAGCGGCTGGTGACTCGGGCCCTGGCCGAGATGAGCGGCGTGCCCGAAGGAGCCGTGGCACACCGGCTCATGGGGGCCTGGGATCCCACGCCCGAGTTCTTCGCGCGGCTCATTGCCGCCGACACCAGTGACGCCGACCTGAGCCGCCCTTACCCGTTCTTTCTGGCCCATCCCCTCGAGGGAGAACCCTCCGGCTTGGGCGACCCCGGCGAGTGGATCGCCGAGTGGAAGTGGGATGGCATCCGGGCCCAGCTCATTCGCCGGGCCGGCCAGACCTTTCTCTGGTCGCGGGGGGAGGAGCTGCTCGCGGGCCGGTTTCCCGAGGTGGAAGAGACCGGCGCGCTCCTGCCCGACGGTACCGTGATAGATGGCGAGCTGCTCCCCTGGGTCGATGGTTCGCCGCTTCCATTCGCCCAGCTGCAGCGGCGCATCGGCCGCAAGAATGTGGGCCGGAAGATCCTGGACGAGGTCCCGGTGGTGCTCGTCGCCTACGACCTGCTGGAAGACGGCGGGGCTGACATCCGCTTGCTTCCGCTGCACGAGAGGCGGCGCCGGCTCGGCGCCCTGGTCGAGTCGGCGCGGGGCGGCCGGTTGCTCCTCTCTGCCACGGTGCCGGCACCGGACTGGACCGCGGCCACTGCCGCCCGCCGCGAGGCGCGTGAAGTCGGGGCCGAGGGTCTCATGCTCAAGCGGCTTTCCGCCGGGTACGGGGTCGGCCGTCGCCGGGGAGACTGGTGGAAGTGGAAGGTGGATCCGCTCACCGTGGACGCGGTGTTGATCTACGCCCAGCCCGGCAGCGGCAAGCGTGCCGGACTCTTCACCGACTACACCTTCGGCCTCTGGGAGGGCAGCCACCTGGTGCCGTTCGCCAAGGCATACTCCGGCCTGACCGACGACGAGATCCGGAAAGTGGACGCCTTCGTCCGCCGGAACACGCTGGAGAAGTTCGGCCCGGTGCGCACCGTCAAACCGGAACTGGTCTTCGAGCTCCACTTCGAGGGGATCCAGCGCTCCAGCCGGCACAAGTCGGGAATCGCGGTGCGGTTTCCCCGGATGGGGCGGTGGCGAACCGACAAGAAGGCGGAGGAGGCGGATACGATCGAGAGCGTAAGGGAGTTGTTGAACCCGCTTACCTTTCGCCGGTGATCTTGTCCCCGGTGGCTGGGATGCACGCCAGCCGGGACCCCAAATTGAACGAGCAGAACCAGCCTAAGGGGATTTACCTATGACCACCGTCAAGGAAATGCAGAAAAAGTCTGACTCGGGGTCGTCCTCGCGGAGCGCCGTGTTGGGATACGCCGCGCAAAGCGCGGCCTCGCCGCTCGCGCCTTTTCGATTCGAGCGCAGGGAACCGGGCCCACGGGACGTCCAGATCGAGATCCAGTACTGTGGCGTCTGCCATTCCGA
Source organism: Gemmatimonadales bacterium (assembly GCA_046715295.1). Taxonomy (GTDB): domain Bacteria; phylum Gemmatimonadota; class Gemmatimonadetes; order Gemmatimonadales; family GWC2-71-9; genus CAVVWJ01. The sequence goes on from JBKJZM010000272.1 coordinate 11,744, forward strand.
CCTGCATTCGGTCCGGAACGAGTGGCACGGGACAGTCTACCCGATCGTCCCCGGGCACGAGATCACCGGACGGGTCACCAAGGTCGGTAACGAGGTGAAGGGCTTCAAGGCCGGCGACCTCGCCGGTGTTGGCTGCCTGGTGGACTCGTGCCGCACCTGCGCCGGCTGCCGGGAAAACCTGGAGCAGTACTGCGACACCGGGTTCACCCTCACCTATAACAGCCCCGATCCGCACACCGGCGGCGTCACCTACGGCGGCTACTCCAGCCAGATCGTGGTGGACCAGCACTTCGTGCTCCGGATCCCGGAGAAGCTCGACCCAGCCGGGGCCGCTCCCCTGCTCTGCGCCGGGATCACGACCTACTCCCCGCTCCGCCACTGGGAAGTCGGTCGCGGACAAAAGGTCGCCATCGTCGGCCTGGGCGGCCTGGGACACATGGGCGTCAAGTTCGCCCGCGCATTCGGCGCGGAGGTGGTCCTCTTCACCACCTCTCCCGGGAAGACGGAAGATGCCAAGCGCCTGGGCGCCCACGAGGTCGTAATCTCCCGCGATCCCGCGGCCATGGCGGCGCGCGCCAACGGCTTCGACTTCATCCTCAACACCGTCGCGGCCTCGCACAATCTCGACCCCTTCATCAACCTGCTCAAGCGTGATGGCACCATGTGCCTGGTGGGCGCACCAGACCAGCCGCACCCCTCGCCCAGCGTCACCGGCCTGATCTTCCGGCGCCGCGGCCTGGCCGGCTCGCTCATTGGCGGGCTCAAGGAGACCCAGGAAATGCTCGACTTCTGCGCCAAGCACGACATCGTCTCCGACATCGAGCTGATCCCGATCCAGGGGATCAACCAGGCCTACGAACGGATGCTCAAGAGCGACGTGAAGTACCGGTTTGTGATCGAAATGGCCTCGCTGGCCAGGGAGAACGCGAGCCGGCAGTAGTCGCACTCGTTCGCAGCGTGGTGAAGCGAGGACCTGCAGTGTGTCAAAATTCATCTGCGTCACCTGCGGCGTTCAGCACGCCGATTCCCCCGCTCCGCCGGAGCGCTGCGCCGTCTGCGAGGACGAGCGGCAGTACGTCGGGCGGGAGGGTCAGCGCTGGACCACGCTCAAGGAGTTGCAGACCAGCCACCGAAATCAGCTCGACGTCGAGGGACCCGAGCTGATCAGCATCTCGACCGAGCCCCGGTTCGCCATCGGGCAGCGGGCGCTGCACGTCCGCGGCGGCGGGGGAAACATCCTCTGGGACAGTATCTCGCTGATCGACGACCGCAGCGTCAACGCCATTCAGGCGCTGGGCGGCGTGTCAGCCATCGCCATCTCTCACCCGCACTACTACTCCTCGATGATCGAGTGGAGCCGGGCCCTGGGTGACGTGCCGGTCTATCTCCACGCGGCCGATGGCGAGTGGGTGATGCGGCCCCACCCGGCCATCGTCTTCTGGCACGGCGACACCCACGAGCTTGCGCCCGGCCTGACGCTCATTCGCTGTGGTGGCCACTTCCCCGGGGGCACCGTGCTGCACTGGGCCGGCGGCGCCGGCGGCAAGGGCGCGCTCCTGAGCGGGGACGTGATCCAGGTGGGTCAGGACCGCAAGACCGTGAGCTTCATGTACAGCTATCCCAACTACATCCCGTTGAACGCTGGGACGGTTCGCCGCATCGTGGCCGCGGTGGGGCCATTCGATTTCGATCAGATCTATGGGGCGTGGTTCGGGCAGAATATCCTGAGCGACG
>JBKJZM010000273.1:0-7282 GCA_046715295.1 Gemmatimonadales bacterium
GTGGAGCTCGACCGCTTCGTCACCCACCGGTCCACCGATTTCGGACTGGAGCAGCAGGTGTTTCCCGGTGATGGCGTCGTTACGGGATCGGGCCGGATCGATGGGCGCCTGGTCTATGTCTTCTCCCAGGACTTCACCGTGTTCGGCGGCTCACTTTCCGAGGCCCACGCCGAGAAGATCTGCAAGGTTATGGACCTGGCTCAGCGGAACGGCGCCCCGGTCGTCGGACTCAACGACTCTGGCGGCGCCAGAATTCAGGAGGGTGTGGCCTCGCTGGGGGGCTACGCCGACATCTTCCTCCGCAACACCCTCGCCTCGGGCGTCATCCCCCAGATCTCGGCCGTACTCGGCCCCTGTGCCGGGGGCGCGGTCTATAGTCCCGCCATTACCGACTTCATCTTCATGGTTCGAGGTGTGAGCTACATGTTCGTGACCGGACCGAACGTGGTGAAGACGGTCACGCACGAGGAGGTGAGCTTCGACGAGCTCGGTGGTGCCGATACCCACGGCGGCGTCTCCGGCGTCGCTCACTTCGTGCACGACTCCGAGGCCGAGTGCATTCAGGCGATCCGTGAGCTCATCGGCTTTCTTCCGCTGAACAACCTCGATCAACCACCCCAGCGCTCCACCGGTGATCCGGTGGATCGGCGGGACGAGGCGTTGCTGGACCTGATTCCCGACAGCGCCAACAAGCCGTACGACATGCACGAGGTGATCGCCCGGGTGGTGGATGAGGGCAACTTCCTCGAGGTTCAGCGAGGCCACGCCGACAACATCCTGGTAGGATTTGCCCGCCTAGGCGGGACCCCGGTTGGCATCGTTGCCAATCAGCCCGCGGTGCTGGCAGGGGTTCTCGACATAAACGCTTCCATCAAGGCGGCGCGGTTCATCCGCTTCTGCGACTGTTTCAACCTCCCGGTCATAACCTTTGTCGACGTCCCGGGCTTCCTGCCCGGTGTGGCCCAGGAGCACGGCGGGATCATCAAGCACGGCGCCAAGCTGCTCTATGCCTACTGTGAGGCGACGGTGCCCAAGCTCACCGTGATTACCCGGAAGGCCTATGGCGGCGCCTACGACGTCATGAGCTCGAAACACATCCGGGGCGACGTGAACCTGGCCTGGCCTTCGGCGGAAATCGCGGTCATGGGTCCCAAAGGCGCGGTGGAGATCCTCTTCAAGGATGAGATCGCGCGGGCGGGCGACCCTCAGGCTGCCACCGGCCGGCTCATCGACGAATACACGGAGAAGTTTGCCCACCCGTACGCGGCCGCGGCCAGGGGGTATATCGACGATGTTATCGACCCTCGAGATACCCGCCCCCGGCTGATCGAGGCCCTCGCCACCCTCCGGGGCAAGCGGGACCGGAACCCGCCCAAGAAGCACGGGAACATTCCGTTGTAGGGCTGGTGGCCCCGTGCAGAGCCGGCTGCCCAGGACGTCCCCCTACTAGCTAACTCCTGGCCCCCGAGCCATTTTGTCACACATGTTTCAGCCATGTTTCCTCTGGTCGACCCCCCGGGCTAACCCGGTACTTCGCCGCTCACGCCATGGCGCAGTAGCCTTCGCCATCGCGTCTGCCGCGTTGAGCGGCGAGGTGCGAGGGCAGGCGGCCGTGGACCCCAACGTGGCGCCCCGGGCCGCGGCCCTCGAACGGGCGGGGGAGCGCCGCATGGCCATCGGGCTGCTCGGCCGCTATCTCGCCACCGCGCCCGACGACGGTCGAGCCTGGTTTCAGCTTGGCCGGTTCTATCTGCTCGATGCGCGTGACTGGCACCTTCAAGGCCACCGGGGAGATCCCGATGGCCTTCTCTACTTGGATTTCGCGGTGACCGCGTTCGACCAGGCGGTCCGGCTCTCGGTGGACTCGGGCACGGTGTTTCGCGGCTTGGCCGAGCTGGAGCGGTCGGTTGTCTCCCTCGAGGACTCGGGCTGGAAGGCCGGCGCACGGGCGCGGATGGCGTCGGACGCGCCTCCGATGCCCTCCTTTATCCTGGAACTGGGCGCCAACCTCCTGGCCTCCTGCCCGGCGGGTGGGGTGCTTCTGGTGGGGACCGATCTGGAGGCGCTGTCGGTCTGGTACGATCACGGCGATCTGCAGTCCCGTGGAATCCTGTCGCTGCGCCCTGCGCGGTACGCCACCGATTCCCTGTATCGTCGCCGCATGGCCGAGGCCATGGAAACCGATCCAGGACTCCCGATCCGCAACGCACTAGCCGGTGTGGCGGCTCGCCGGCCACTCTGCCTCTCGCCCACGGCGGACAGTGCGGCGGCGCCCGCGCTCACCTGGACCGCGTCCCGACTGGCGAGGGTGAGCCGTCCGGTGCAGCCTGGCCCCGAAGCCCTGTCCGTGACCGAGTTGCTCACGGCCATGCGCCAGGGTGGGTCGGTTTGGGTGGCCGAAGTGCGCGGGGTGTACGACAGCGCGGCGCGATACAACGCACTTCTCTGCAGCAGCTTCCTCCCCGTCTTCGGAGACACGCCGCCGGCAGCCTGTCGGCCGTGAGGCGGAAAGGGCGGTAGTGGCGGTAAAGGCGGAAGAGGGTTCCGCCTCTGTATCTTCCACCCCACCATGAAACGCGTACTGATCGCCAACCGTGGCGAGATTGCTCTCCGTATCATCCGGGCATGTCACGAGGAGGGCCTGGAGGCCGTCGCCGTCTATTCCGCGGCCGACCGGCGCAGCCCGCACGTTCGCGCCGCGGACCGGGCGGTCGCCATCGGTCCCGCGCGTCCGGCCGACAGCTATCTCTCGATCGAGCGCCTGATCGCGGCCGCCCATGAATCGGGTGCCGACGCGGTGCACCCCGGCTACGGTTTCCTGGCGGAGCGGGCCGCCTTTGCAGAGGCGGTCGAGCGGGCCGAGCTCATCTTCGTCGGCCCGCCTCCAGCGGCGATCCGGGCCATGGGAGACAAGACCGAGGCTCGACGCCGCATGCAGGAGGCCGGCGTTCCGATCGTGCCGGGGGGTAGCGCGCCGGTGGACGATCCCGAGGCTGCACGTGCAGCCGCGGAGGAGATCGGCTATCCGGTGATGGTGAAGGCCGCGGCCGGTGGCGGCGGCAAGGGGATGCGGGTGGTGCGCGATCCCGACGCCCTGTTTGCGGCGCTGAAAACGGCCGCCTCGGAGGCGCTCAAAGCCTTCGGTGATTCGAGCGTGTACCTGGAAAAGTTCATCGAACGCCCCCGCCACATCGAGATCCAGGTGCTGGCCGACGGTGAGCGCACCATACATCTCGGAGAGCGGGAGTGCTCGATCCAGCGGCGCCACCAGAAGCTGGTCGAGGAGGCGCCCTCGGTTGCCCTGTCGGTGGACCTTCGTGAATTGATGGGCGCTGCGGCAGTCTCGGCCGCGCAGGCGGTCGGCTACCGAGGAGCCGGGACCTGCGAGTTTCTGCTCACCGAGGACGGATCGTTCTTCTTCCTGGAAATGAACACCCGCATTCAGGTGGAGCACCCGGTCACGGAGCTGGTCTACGGTGTCGATCTCGTGCGCGAGCAGCTCCGCATCGCCGGTGGTCTTCCGATGCGGGTTCACCCCGGATCGCTCGATCCGCGAGGCTGGGCGCTCGAGTGCCGCATCACCAGTGAAGATCCAGCCAACGGGTTTCTGCCATCGACCGGCCGTATCGAGTACCTGAGGGTCCCGGGGGGCCCCGGCGTTCGCTGGGATAGCGGCGTCGAGACCGGGGACGAGGTCACCCTCTATTACGACTCCCTGCTTGCCAAACTGATCGTGTGGGCCCCTGACCGGCCTCAGGCGATCACCCGCATGACCCAGGCGCTGGACGAACTGGTCGTGGTTGGGGTTGCCACCAATCAGGCGTTCCATCGTCGGCTGATGGCGGACCCGGCTTTCACTAAAGGCGCGATCGATATCCAGTTTCTCGAGCGGCGAATAGATCTCCTGGCGCAGAGCGTTGCTCCCGGGCGTATCCTCGATCTCGCCGTGGCCGCGGCGCTGGCGGAAGACCATGCCCGGCAGACCCGACGCCCGGCCGCAACGGCGGATACAGGGTCGTCCAGCGAGTGGGCCAGGCAGGCGCGAAGCGAAGGGCTCAGGTGACCCCGGTTCGAATCCTTCGACTGGCGGCCGGTGGCGATGGAGTCGGCAAGCTGGCCGACGGAAAGACGGTCTTCGTGCCCCGCACCGCGCCAGGAGATCTGGTGGAACTGATCGAGCTTCGCGAGCACAAACGCTTTGCCCGGGCGCGGCCGGGGCGCCTATTGGAGGCTTCTCCCGATCGGGTTGAGCCACGCTGTCCCCACTACACCGCCGACGAGTGCGGAGGCTGCCAGCTCCAGCATTTGAACTACGAGGCCCAACTCCTGGGTCGGCGCACCTTCGTGGGCGACGCGCTCCGGCGGCTCGCCAAACGGGATGTTCCCGATCCGCCGATCGTTCCCGCCGCGAAGACCTTCGACTATCGGACCAAGCTGACACTTCATGTGAGCGACGACGAGCGCCGCATCGGACTCCATCCCTACGGGAGACCGGATGCGGTGTTCGATCTGAAGTGGTGCCACATCACCGTTCCCGAGCTGATGGAGCTCTGGCGGGGGATTCGAACCTTGCGGCCCTTCCTGCCGCCCCGGCTGGAACAGATCGTCCTTCGCCTCGACCGCAACGGCGGCAGGCATGTGTTGATCCGGGTCGGTGAAGGGGAGGTCTGGGATGGCTTCGAGCGGCTCCGCCGCGAGCTGGACCGGCGGGCCATTCCCGTCACCATATGGTACCAGCCGGAAGGCGGGGCGGCGCGAGCCGTGGCCGGGGCGGGCGAGGCTTTTCCCGCCACCGTATTCGAGCAGGTCCATCCCGAGATGGGTGACCGGGTCCGGGCCTTTGCCCTGGAGCAGCTCGGTGACGTGTCCGGCCGCCGGGTGTGGGATCTGTACGCCGGGATCGGCGAGACCACCGCCCATCTCGTTGCCAATGGGGCCATGGTCGAAAGCGTGGAGCTGGACCGACGGGCGGTGGCGGAGGCGGAGACCCGGGGCCCGGCGGCAAAGCGGCATACCGGCAGAGTGGAGGACCGCTTGCGCGAGTTGCGGCCGCCCGATCTGGTGATCGTGAACCCCCCGCGAGTGGGGATGGACCAGCGGGTGAGTGCCGAGCTCGACCGATTGGCGCCCGGCCGCGTGGTGTACATCTCCTGTGACCCGGCCACCCTCGCCCGGGACCTGCAACGTCTTCAGCGTTTCCGGCTCTGCCTAGTGCAGGCCTTCGACCTGTTTCCCCAGACCACTCATGTCGAGACCGTCGCCGTCCTGGAGCCGGCGTGAGGTACGCGGTCCTGCTGGATGGTCAGACGATCGAGGTCGAGGTCGATGGCGATCGGGTCACCGTCGCCGGCCAACCGCACACGGCCACCCTCGGTGTGATTCCGGGCACCCCCCTCCGCCTGCTGCTGCTCGACGGCAGGCCGACGACGCTTCCGGTCGAATCCCTTGGCCGGGGGCGTTGGGCCCTGTCGCCCGGCGGCGAGCGCCGGGAGGTCGAGGTCCTGGACGAGCGGGCGCTCCATATCCGAAGTCTCGCCAGCAATGGTGACCGCCCCCGGGCCAGCCCGGTATTGAAGGCGCCGATGCCGGGCCTGGTGCTGCGGGTCGAGGTGATGCCTGGGCAGGCGGTGTCAGCCGGCACGGGGTTGGTGGTACTCGAAGCAATGAAAATGGAGAACGAGCTGAAGGCCACCGCGGCGACGGTGATCAAGGCGGTGCGGGTGCAACCCGGAGCAGCGGTCGAAAAGGGGCAGGTGCTCCTGGAGTTCGAGGATTCGGCCGGGTCATAGATCACAGGGAGGGTGGCGCAAAAAATGCGATTCCGTCTCTGGGTCATGTTCTGAGCTCGCCCGTTCCTCAACTGGAGCCGCCCCCGTGGCGGGTAGCGCAATGGCTGCCTTGTCGTTTCCCTGGCTATTCATAGGGTTGGTGTCGATCGTGGACTTGATCGGACTCTTCTACCTGTGGCGCCGCCGCCAAGCCGCGGCCGGGACGCACCACAGTACCCATCGCCTTACCGCTCACCGGTTTCTTGCCGAACGACGGCGCACGGAGCGCCGGGGAACGGCACGCGCGGCCCCACTCGCCCAGGCTTGACCCAACCCCAAGTACTTCGCTATCTTGTGAGTCTGTTTCGGTTTGGCTCGGTCCAAAGCCCAAGGTAGCAGAAGACATGAAGACCTTTACCGCCACGCCGGCGGACATCAGTCACGACTGGCACGTTGTCGACGCCGAGGGGGTACCGCTCGGTCGTTTGGCTAGCGTGGTGGCCCAGCTCATTCGCGGCAAGCATAAGCCGACCTACACGCCCCACATGGACGGTGGGGATTTCGTGGTGGTCATCAACGCCTCGAAGATCAAGCTGACCGGCAAGAAGCTGACGAACAAACACTACTTCTCCCATACCGGCTACATGGGCCACGAGCGGTTTACCGCCGCCCGTGACTTGCTGGCCAAGCACCCGGATCGGGTCATCGAGAAGGCCGTGTTCGGCATGTTGCCGAAGACCTCGCTGGCCAAGCAGCACATGCGGGGGAAGCTCAAGGTCTACGCCGGTGCCGAGCACCCGCACGTGGCCCAGCAACCCAAACCGTTCTCCGTCACTCCATCGAAGGCAAGCGCATGACCGCGGTTCCTCAGTTTCGGTGGCAGGCGGTAGGCCGGCGCAAGACCAGCGTTGCCCGGGTGTACCTGACTCCCGGCACCGGCAAGTGGGACATCAACGGACGCACGCTTGGTGACTATTTCCCGAGGCCTTCCCTGGTGCAGCACATTCAGCAGTCGTTCACCGCGACCGACACCCTGGGGGCATTCGACGTGAAGGCTCACGTGGCCGGCGGCGGGCAGGCGGGCCAGGCGGGCGCAATGCGGCACGCCATCGCACGCGCCCTGGTCGAGGCCGATGGCCAACACCGGCTCAAGCTCCGTGCGGCGGGCCTCATGACGCGTGATCCCCGCGCGGTCGAGCGAAAGAAGCCCGGCCGTCCAGGCGCACGGAAGCGGTTCCAGTTTAGTAAGCGGTAATCGACGGCGGGGCACCGCCCCGCTGACCTCACACCGCCGGATCCTGCTGTGGGTGTCCTGAGGCATAGCCGAGGGATCGCAGCCAGGAGATGAACGAGGTGGACGCACAACCCCAAATCGGACGGGACATCAACTAGCGAATGGCACAGCCACAACTGCAGGACCTGCTCGAAGCCGGCGTCCATTTCGGCCACCAGACCCGGCGGTGGAATCCGAAGATGCGACGCTTCATCTTCGCCGAACGCTCCGGCATCTACAT
>JBKJZM010000274.1:0-11223 GCA_046715295.1 Gemmatimonadales bacterium
CGAAGGGCATCGAATTCAGCGGTTCGCTCCAGGATCGGGGCGAGCGACCTCAGGTCGTTCGCGGCGGCTTCGGCGCGGGCGACCAGCGCCTCCAGCGCGGCGGCAACATTTCTCCCGCTTGAATCGACGGCGACCACCGAGTCATCCTCGCGGCGGCGACCTTTCAGGAAACTGACCATTAGTTACTCCGAGGAAATGCGCGTGCGATCGGGCGGCACTGAGGGGTCAGGGCTCTGAGCGATCTCTGAATCACACGCGGGGTGAAGATTGTGGCTTAAGGCGGACAGGGGCCTAACTGCAACGGGTGTGCCTCGGCGCTGTTCGTTACACGGCGGAGACCAGCCAGGACCGGATCAGAACGCAAATCACTACAGGCGAGGGAGATTGGTCGGTGATCGAAGCGGTGTCCACCGCCGCTGTTCCGCCGCCGAGGTGCCCTCGCTTGGCGAGGTGCGAGGGGGTCGGGCAGGTCGCACTTCCCAGCGGGAGGATCAGAACCGCGCCGTCAGGCCGACCCGGGCGAAGGAGCTCTGGATCGGGACGCTCAGGCGGCTGCCGTTCTGAGTGGTGCGGCGGTCGATCCGCTGGAACTCGTAGTCACCCGTAAGCCGGAAGCGGCCTGAGCCAGGTCCGTATGCAGCAGTCAGTCCCAGCTCGATGCCAAATGGAGCCGAGCCACCGCCAGCGAAGTCGGAAGCCGCCACATATGCCGTCCGGACGGCGACCTCGGCACCCGGGGCGAGGGGATACGCCGCCCGCACCCCAAGGGTCGCGGCACTGAGCGATTGGGCGGCACGAGACGGATCCATCCACCGTTTCATATAGCCTGCCTCGACGGTGACGACACTCATCGCCCGAAGTCCCAGGCGTATGTTGAACTGGTCGAAGGTGAATGGCTCGAGCGGGGGGGCGGCGGCCTTGTCAGGATCCATATCGAGGTGCCAGGCGTCCAGCCGCAGCGCGAGTCGGCCCCGCTCCACCGCGACCATGGCGGTCGGACCGCTGCCCTTGAAGTGCAGGAAGTCGGCCTGCTCCCGGTAATCGGCGAGTGCGTACCCGGCACCGAGCGTCACCTGTTGGGCGCGCAGTGGCGTGCCGGCGATTGCCACCAGCCCCAGGGCCCACACGGCGAACCTCACGGTTTCCTCCCGGCTACAGGCTGGGGCACAACACCGAGCTTCACCTGGCGCCGGCGCTTGCCGTTCTCCGCCGCGATCTCGGCGTTGCGGCGGGCAAGCTGCTCCCGCACCAGGCTGTTGTAGAGGATGTTCGCCTGGGCGGGCACCGGAGCGGGCTTCTTAAGCGTCGCCAGGACCCCGACCAGAGCGGCGCCGGCGCCGATCGTCAGTATCTCCCGGCGCCCACCGCCCCCGAGCTTCGAGTTCTCCAGTGCCAGACTGCCGCCCAAGGCGAGCGATGTGGCCATGAGTGCCAAGCCAACCGGCTTCCAGCTTCGCGCGGGAACCACGGTCTCGGGCAGCAGGTGATATCCGGGAAGGCTGGTGAGATGGGGCAGCGTATCCACCGCTCCCACCTCGATCCAGAGCGGCACGGCCGCAGCATAGCTGTCCCGGCCGGCGGTGGCCTCGACCATGACCCGGTACGCGCCACGTGTCGGCGGCAGGCCATTAGCCAGCAACCCGTTCCAGGCGAGGCGGACCGCTCCTTCGCCTAGTGCGGAGTCCACGGTCATCTCGCCGCCTGATCCCGCGATCCGGGTACGCAGCCGGGAGGTACGGGTCACGGTGAAGCGTATCGGCAGAGACCCGACACCGGCGACGAACTCGGTAGGGTCTACTCTTACCTCTCTCAGCACCAGGACCTGTGCCAGAGCCAGGGCAAAGGCACTGGTGATCTTGGGCGATACCCGTGTGGCGTCCAGGCCCCGGTCCGGGTTCAGCATCAGGACCTGTTTGAATGCCTCGGCGGCCTGCCGGGTGCTGTCGAGGGAGGCGTAGGAGAAGCCGAGCAGCTCGTAGTACCGGGTCTGATCGCCCGGGCTCAGGCGCTCCCGGGATGCCTGGCGGGCCAGAGTGATCGCCTGGGCATACGAAAGGTTGCTGTACGCCTGGCTGGCCCGGCGCAGAGTGGGGTTGTCCTGAGCCGAGAGCGGGGAATAGGACGCGATGAGCGGGATCGCCAGAGCCATCCCGAGCGCCAGCACGAAGCTTCGGGTCATTCCGGCCCGCCCGGTTCGAGGCTGTATCGACGCCGGATCGGGTTGGGACCCGTCACGACGATGATCTCGGTCTTGGTGCGATAGCCTTCCTGCTCGATCCGGAGCCGGTACTTGCCTGGTTGCAGCGGGTGGTCGGCTACTGGGGTCGGTCCGATCTCAAGGTTGTCCAGGTACAGAGTACCCCAAGGCTCCGAAGCCACCGTCAGGTAAGCGCTTTCTATCCTGGGCTTCGACTTCGCCGGGACACGTACCGCTCCCTCATCCCCAGCCGGCGGCGATGCTGGCGGCTCCAGCCGCACGGGCTGCGAGGCCACCGGAGCGGGCTGGACGCGCTCGACCGACGGCACGATGACCGTTGGTGTGGGTGCCGGCGCCGCCGGCGGTCTGGCCGGCGCCGCCGGCGGTCTGGCCGGCTCCGCCGGTTCACGCAGGCCCGCCCAGGCTGCTCCTCCGACTAGCGCACAAATGCCCAGAGCGGCCACACTGCGTCGCACCGCTGAGGTGGAACGCTTCGGCTTGGCCGCCGGCGGCCGACCGCCGGGCAGCGGCTTGACCGGCGCGCTTACGACGGTGCGGGAACCCGAGCGACGCTCTCCACCCAGCGCAGCGGCGAAGTCCTCCATGGTAGGAAAGCGCTGCTCCGGATCCTTGGAGAGTGCCCGTTCCAGGGCCACGCTGAGGTCGCGCGGAACATCGGGCCGTGACGCCAGCACCGGCGGGGGCAGCTCGAAGACCTGCTTATAAAGGATGCTGTGGGCCGATCCATCGAACGGCTGCTTGCCGGTGAGAATCTGGTGGCCCACGATGCCCAGGGCGTACTGGTCGGCTCGTCCATCGACCTCGAGTCCCTTGGCCTGCTCCGGCGCCATGTAATGCGGCGTGCCGATGATGGTCCCGGTGCCGGTGAGCTGGGAGGCACCCTGCACCGCCTTCGAGATGCCGAAGTCGGTAAGTATCACCCGTCCGTCCGCCTCCATCATGATGTTGGCCGGCTTCACGTCGCGGTGCACGATCCGGCGCTGATGGGCGTGGCCCAGCGCCAGCGCGGCCTCGCGCAGCACCCGGCGAGCCAGATCGATCGGAAGCGGGCCCTCCTCCAGTAATTGCTCCAGCGAGCGTCCGGTGACGTACTTCATCACGAAGTAGACTAGCCCGGCCTCGCTCTCGACCCGGTAGATCGGAATGATGTTGGGATGGTCAAGCTTGGCCGCGGTCTTGGCTTCCTGCTGGAAGCGAGGAATCAACTTGGTGTCGTGAGCCATCTCCGGTGGGAGCACCTTGATCGCAACCTGGCGCTCCAAGGCGAGGTCTTCGGCCAGGAACACGACCGCCATGCCCCCGCGCCCCAGCAGCCGGGTGATCTCGTAGCGCCCGGCAAGAGTACGCGCCAATCGCTGTCGCAGCTCGTCCGTGGGGTCGACGGGGCACACGTGCGCCATCTCACCCGATGGGGTGCCACAGTGAGAGCAGAAGCGGCCGTCTACCGGGAGAGGAGTATGGCACTTGGCGCAGTCGCTCACCGGACTCCCCTCCGAGCTCTAGGCGCGCCGCGTAGCTTCGATGAGGCACCGCTCACCACTGGACTCGGCGGCAGGGTACACGAGAGACCGACCGCCGCACAGAGCGAGTAGCTTGTCGGGGTGCCGGCAAAGTCGGTCACGACCACGTAGTAGTCCCCCGGGGCGAGCGCGACTGTAATGGCCTCGCTCGATCCCTCGGTCTGTGAGGATCCCTTCGGATCGGGCGTCCCACCGCTCGGAATCCCCATCACGTACAAATCGATGTCATCCGCGGCGCCTGCGACCGCCCGGGATGCGGTCCGGAAGGTCACCGGCTGGGGCACCAAACCGGGGACGCTTACCCGGATCCAATCGATGTCGTGGGGATTATCGATCGTCAGGGCCTCGGAGAACGGGGTGGAGAGATCCACCTGTGTCATTGGGTCGGCGGCGTTCCGATCGGCGAACTCGCAGTTGTCGTTCTCTTCCAGCCGGTCCGGCACGATCGAGGGATCAGTGGTGTAGTAGCCTTGAATGACAGCAAGCCCGTAACGCCCGGACACGGCATACAGCGAGATCAGGTCCACCGCACCCGCCGGAACAGCCTTGAGCGCAACCACCAGCGAATCGGACGGCCGCTCTTCAGCCTTGAACGCGGCGCCTTTGCAGTAGTAGAGACCGGAGCCGATGCTCCAGGGTGGCGGAGCCGCCAGGTCGGGACTAGCGACTGGAGATGCCAGGAAGCTGAGGTGCGCGCCCTTGAAGCTCGGCGCCGTGAAGATGAACGTGAGGTCGCTTCCGGCGACGGCCCCGTTGAACCGGTACCAGTCGATACCGAGAGAGTCGGCTCGAACCCGGTCCTCGAAGGCAAGGGCGGGATTGAAGAACCTGACCGCGGGAACCGACGGGAACGGAGCAGCCGTGAGGTCGATGAGGCTCGGCGTGGTCTCATTCGGCTCGTACAGGTCCCGCCGCAACACCGTAGTCGAGTCTGGGGCTATGACGAGCTGTCCCGGGCTCAGCACAACGGTGTGGCCGCTCCTTGCCGGCGGTGGAACCCAGAAACTGAGCTCACCAACGCCACCCGCGCCGGCCGCAGTCGAGAACGTGTCCGGCAGGAGCGTCGCTCCCTGCAAACTGGCAAAGAAGAGCGTGCTCACACCCACCCCGTACATAGTGAGCTTCTCCCCGTAGCGGACTACGGAGGGACGCATACTGTCTATCTCGAGTGGATTGGAGACCCGCAGTGAGTACGCGGCAGGCACCGCGCCCTGGAAGCCGGTAGCGACGGCGCGGATCTGCACCAGGCCTGAGTTCACCCCGGTGGCAACCGCGGTGTGATTGTCTCCGGGAGTGAGGGACGCCAGGGTGGGATCATCGGTAGACCACACCAGCTCGGCATTTCTGACCTCGGTCGAGTCTCCCGACGAGGTGCGGGTCCACAGCTTCGCGGTGAGCTCGATCTGGTCCCCTCGCAGCACCACCGGACTCGCCGAGCTGATCGTCACGTAGGACTGGGCGACGTAGCCGGTAGAATCGGAGCAGGCTGGCAGCACCGCCCCGAGCCCGAGGACCAGAAGTCCGGGCCAGGCCTGGTGGATCTTTCTCGCGGCAGTAAGCAAGTAGCCCGGCGCCTCTGATCGGAGATAGCTCTGGTAAATCCCGGCACCTTCGGGCGGACTCCGCGAGCGGAGCGACCGAAAGGCCTGGTGGATTTACCCAAAGTCTTGAATTGGAGCGGCTTTAGACCAACTGAGGTGAGCAAACGAGCAAGGGCTGTGCCCGGGTCAGGCTGCTAGCGGCCCTGCCGCCGGAGAGTGTATCGGCGGGTGACCGGTCCGGTACTCTTGACTGCGATGGTTTCGGTGACGGTCTGATACCCCTTCTGCTGAACACGCAGCCGGTGAGTTCCGAGCGGGAGACGGTGGTGGGCAATGGGAGTGAGGCCGACCCGGACATTATCGACGTACAACACTCCCCATGGGTCCGAGTCCACCTTGAGCAGAGCGTATTGAACCGCCTTCAGTTTGGCAGGCCCGCGCCTTTGCTCCAGCGTCGGCGACACCGGCACCCGCCGCGCCGGCCGGGATGCTGCTCGCGGCTTCGCCACCGCTGGAGCGACAGCCTCTCGTGCAGGCGCGGGGCGGCTCGCCGCACTCCGCTCCACAATCGCCTGGAAGCCGGGAAGCGCGAACCAGGCCGCGACCGCAACGAGAGCGACAGTCGCCAGGGCGACGAGAACGCCGGCTCCGTGATCGCCTGCCGCCTTTTCCGGCTTGACCGGGCGGGCTGACTTGACCGGCTCGCTTACCACGGTGGTGGGACCGGACCGCTCCCCGCTGACGGCGGAGGCGAACTCCTCCATGGTCTTGAACCGGGCCTTCGAATCCTTGGCCAGCGCCCGGTCCAGGGCCACCCTCAGATCCGGTGGCGTATCGGGCCGCCGGTCGAGCACCGGGGGCGGCTGCTCGAAGACCTGCTGGTAGAGAATGCTGTGGGCGGGCCCGTCGAACGGCAGCTCTCCGGTCAGGACCCGGTGACCGACAATGGCCAGCGCGTACTGGTCCGCGCGACCGTCGACTTCCTGTCCTCGTGCCTGCTCCGGAGCCATGTAGTGCGGGGTGCCGATGATCGTGCCGCTGCCGGTGACCTGACCCGTGTCCTGCACCGCCTTGGAGATACCAAAGTCGGTGAGGATCACCCGCCCGTCGTCATCCAGCATGATGTTGGCCGGTTTTACGTCCCGGTGAACGATACGGCGTCGATGGGCATGCCCCAGAGCCAGGGCGGCTTCACGGAGCACGTGGCGGACCCGGGCTATCGGCAGTGGGCCCTTGGCCAGCAGGTCCTCCAGCGACTGACCGGACACGTACTTCATGACGATGTAGACCAGTCCTCCCTCGCTCTCGACCCGGTAGATCGGGATGATGTTGGGATGGTCCAGCTTGGCCGCGGTCTTGGCTTCCTGCTGAAAGCGGGTGACCAACTGAGCATCACGGGTCATGTCCGGCGGCAGCACCTTGATGGCTACCTGCCGCTCCAGCACCAGGTCCTGCGCCAGGAATACAACCGCCATCCCGCCACGTCCCAGCAGGCGGGTGATCTCGTAGCGACCCTCGAGGGTGCGAGCGAGGCGCGCCTGCAGCTCATCGAGCTCGGGACCGTTTTCGATCGAGAGGGTGCCGCACTGGGAGCAGTTACCACCTATGGGGACCGGGGTGTGGCACTTGGCGCAGTCGCTCAACGCAATCCCCCGATTTGAGAAAGCATGGTAATTCCCGGCAAGTTCTGGCGGTCTCCGCCCCTGGTGCAGCGGGGCTGGCCGGGACGTTTGCCGGAGGTGTTTAGGTGACGCGGAGTTAGAACGATCTCGGGAAGCGGGGGCGCAAGGGCTGTGCCTCGAGTTCCAGCCCGGCTCAGGTTCAGTGAGCCAACCCACAGAACTCAAAGCATCAAGAGGATAATGACATTGGATAGAGAAACCCTCAAGGTCTGTGGAGGCCGCATGAAAAGGCTCGCTCTAGCGCTCGCCGGCGCGGTTCTGGTTTCCGGCTGCTCCGACACCCGCGACCGACGTGCTCCGGTGGAGGACAACCTGACTCGTCCGCTCGAGGTCGCCCGGGTGGATACTACCCAGCCACTTTCTCCGGTCGAGCACCAGATTACCCAGACTCCGGAGCCCGCTGCGATGCCTAAACCCCGTAAAGCCAAACGGCCGCCCCGGAAGCCGGCTCCGCCTGCCGCCAGCGTCCCAGCCCCGGCCGAGGACTCGACCGCCCGCGGGTACGCACCCGACCAATCGCCTGATTCAGCAGACAAGAGTCCAAGCATCGACGCCGGGACTCCTGTCACCGACACCAGCCGCACCGCAGCCTCGGACAGCAACCTCACCCCAGAGCGAGACACCGCTTCCGTTGCCGCACCGCCGTCGGTGCCGGATACCGTCGCGGCCCGGAAGCCGGACACCGCTTCGACAGCCGACACCGCATTTTCGGTTGCGCGCGACACCGCGCTTCCATCACCTGAGCCGGCAACAGCCAGTACTACTCCTTCCGCCGGGTCCCGGACCCTCCCGGTCGGCACCGAGATTCACGCCGCCCTGGATGATTCGATCAATTCCCGCACCGACACGGTCGGACGCCTGGTGACGGCTGTGGTCATGGAAAATTTGACCGGCTCGGATGGCAAGACTCTGATCCCCGCAGGCGCCTCAGTCCAGTTCACTGTGACCAGGCTCAGCGCGGCCAAGTCCAAGAGCGCGCAGGGCAGACTCGCGTTCCGAGTGGACGGCATCGGACTGGGCGGCCAGCTTCAGAAGGTATCGGCGGACGTGAAGCCCGTCCCCCACGAGCTTCGCGGCCGGGGAGTCGGAGGTAGCGAAGCGGTCAAGGTTGGGGCCGGAGCCGCCGGCGGCGCCGTGCTGGGCCGGGTGCTCGGCGGGAACACCAAGGGAGCCGTGATCGGAGGCGTGGTCGGGGCGGCCGGAGGCGCGGTGTTGGCCTCGCAGACGGCGTCGCGGGACGTGGTGGTCAAGGCCCGGACGCCGGTGACGTTTGTGCTGACGGCGCCATTGGTGGCGCCATAGGGAACTCCTCATCCCGAGCGAATCGAGGGACCTAGTCAGCAATCAGGCTGATTAGGTCCCTCGGTCGTAATACTCCCTCGGGATTCTGATTACCCCGTCGAGGACCCCAGCTCTCCAATCTGCTCTTCCTTCCGAACCCGAATCGCACCCGGCTCCGGCTGAACCCCCTCCCCCCGCGTCTCCGCCCAGGTCTCCGTAAACTCGGCCCCGAAGAGGAGAATGAGCGACGAGTAGTAGATCCAGAGCAAGAGGACGATCAACGACCCCGCCGCACCATATGCCTCGCCCGGATTGCTCTTGCCGAGATAGAGGCCGATCAGGAACTTGCCCACCACGAAGAGCAGGGCGGTCACGAACCCACCGACCCACGCCTCTCGCCACGCAACCTGCGCATCGGGAAGGACCTTGAACATGGCAGCGAACAGAAAGCCGATCACGAGCAGGGAGACCGCAATGTTCAACGCTTGAAGTACCGGCCCCGAGAGTCCGGACGGAAGGAAGCCGGAGAGCCTGTCCCCGAGACCCGAGAGGGCACCGCTGATCACCAGCGAGACCAGGAGCAGAAACGCGATCGAGAGCAGCATCCCCAGGGAGAAGAGTCGCTTGCTCAGGAAGCTCTTGATGCCTCCCTGTTTGGGATCCGGCGCCACATTCCACGCCCGGTTGAGCGCTGCCTGCAGTTGCCCGAGAGCACCGGTGGCGCCGAAGACCAGGGCCACGATCCCGACCAGAGTTGGGATGAGGCCCCCACCGGGCCGCTCCGTTTCCTGGAGGATAGTCCGGACTTCGCCCCCCGCACTCGGCCCCATGAGAGACTCGAGTTGAGCCTCGAGACCTCCCCGAACATCGGCGGGATCCATCACCGAGCTGACCACCAGCATGATCAGCATCAGGACGGCAGGGAGCGAGAATATGGTGTAGTAGGAAAGCGCGGCTGCCGATGTCATGCAGTCGTCTTTCATGAAATCTTTGAAGCTCTGCTTGAAGATTCCGAGCAGACCGATTTTCGGACTTGGCATCGTGGTTCCGTCGGTGGTGTTTATACAGGGCCCGGTGCGACGGGAGCAAGATGGGAGAATTCAGCGAGCGCTGTAGGTGATGGGGGTCACGTGAAAAGGGGTGTCATCCTGAGCGATCTCCTTCGCAACTCAGGATGACGATCCTTACGAACCTTCCGGGACTTTACGGCATCAATACCTGATCGATCACGTGAATCACGCCATTGCTGGCCGCGATATCCGCCTGGATTACAGTCGCCTTGTCGATCATTACCTTGCCGCCTTTGGCTTTGATCGAGATATCCTCACCATTCACCGTCTTGGCTGAAGACATGCCGGCCACATCGCTGGAGCTCACATTACCGGAGACCACGTGGTAGGTGAGGATGGCGGTCAGCTTCGCCTTGTCCTTCAGCAGAGCCTCGACCGTGCCCTTGGGCAGCTGGGCGAAGGCTTCGTCCGTAGGGGCGAAGACCGTGAACGGCCCTTCGCCTTGGAGGGTTTCCGTAAGGCCGGCAGCTTCGATGGCCTGGGCGAGGGTGTTGAACGACCCCGCGGCAACGGCCGTCTCGATGATATCGCCCTTGGCCGAAGACTCGGAGTAGCCCTGAGCCTCCTGTGCAGCCAGGGTACCCGGGACGACCAACGCGGCCGCGAGCGCGATAGTGCGAAGTGACTTCATGGATCTTTCCTCTTTAGTAGATATGTCGGGTTGATTAGCGAGCGGTCGCGGGAGCCGGCTCCGACGCGGCCATGGACCAACGGTGTTGAATCGCCTTCCACTGGAGTGCCTGGTACAAGGCGGCCAATCCCACCACCACGTAGACCAGCCGGCTGAGTGGGCTCATCTCGCCGAAGATGGTGGCCACCAAGTCGAAGTTGGCGGCGCCTACCAAACCCCAATTCAATCCGCCAATGACGAGCAAAACGGCGGCGGTTACGTCAAGTGATCTCACAATCCCCCCTTGTTTGGTTGATGTCTAACTTCTGTCGAGCAATATGGTGCTTTTGTCTAAGTTGTCAAGGCCTATTCCCGAGACTTTCTTGACAAGAGTTAGACATTTGACCATTATTATCAAATGGAAGCCTCCGTGAGTTCCCAAATACCCAAGCATCCTGTCCGGGTCACGGCGCTCAGAACCGGTCTGACCCCCCATATCCTTCGCGCTTGGGAGCGGCGGTATCAGGTGGTTGCTCCCAGCCGGAGCGAGGGCGGCCAACGGCTGTACTCAGACCATGACGTGCAGCGATTGAGGCTCCTTCGGAGGCTGACAGACCGGGGACACAGCATCTCGCGGCTTGCCGGAGCCTCCCTAGAGGACCTCGAGCGGAGCGCCCGAGAGGAAGGCGGCCCGAAACCGGTTGAGACCGAGGCACCTGACTCCGGGGCCGAGGAATTCAGGTCGGCCGCCCTGAGTGCCGCTCACCGGCTTGATGCAGCCGAGCTTCACGCGGTCCTCGAGCGGGCCGCGGTGAGCCTGGGTGTTCCCGGTTTTCTCGACCAGGTGGTAGGCCCTTCCCTTCAGGAGATCGGACGGGGCTGGACCGAGGGGACCGTCTCGATTGCCCAGGAGCACCTCGCCACCGCCGTCTTCCGTCGAGTGCTGGGGTGGCTGCTCCAGGTGTACGAGGTCAATCACTCCGCCCCCCGGCTGGTTGTGGCTACCCTGCCCCGGCAGCGGCACGAGCTGGGAGCCATGCTGGCCGCCGCCGCCGCCGCGTCGCAGGGCTGGGACGTGACTTACCTCGGTGCGGACCTCCCAGTGGCTGAAATTGTCGCCGCCGCGCGGCAGGTCTCGGCGAATGGCGTCGCCTTGAGCATCGTCTACCCCGCAGTCGATCCCATCCTGGTGAGCGATCTGCAGCAGCTCCGAGCCGGCCTGGATCCGCGCGCGGCAGTCCTCCTCGGCGGCTACGCGACGTTGCAGGACCACGACCGCCTGGTGTCAGTGGGGGCACAAG
>JBKJZM010000275.1:0-16777 GCA_046715295.1 Gemmatimonadales bacterium
GCCCTTACTTCCGCGGGCTACTCTTTTACTACACTCCGGCAGCCACGTGCTGCCTTACCGTCCCGCCTTGTATCTCCCCGTCCGTCGTGCCTTTTTCTGGGGCTGGCCGCGCGAATATGATCG
This sequence comes from Gemmatimonadales bacterium, assembly GCA_046715295.1. Taxonomy (GTDB): domain Bacteria; phylum Gemmatimonadota; class Gemmatimonadetes; order Gemmatimonadales; family GWC2-71-9; genus CAVVWJ01. The sequence goes on from JBKJZM010000275.1 coordinate 124, forward strand.
GGAGCCAATCCCCAAACTGGGTATCATGATGGCGAAACAGGACAGCCTCGATCCCCAGACGCGAGATCTCGTGCGGTTCGCCGCGGCCATCGCCCAGGGGTATGAGCCGGAGCTCCGGGATCGGGTGGGGCAGCTCAGGTCATCCCAGGTGCCGGTGGCATGGGTCGAAGAGCTGTTGCTGCAAAGCGTGCTGATGGTGGGCTATCCCCGGGCGCTCATTGCCTTCACGGTCTGGCGCAAGTTCAGCGAGGTGGAAGCGCCGGCCACCGATCCGGACCAGGATTACGGACGGGCGCCCGAATGGACCCGCCGGGGCGAGGAGCTGTGCGCGGTGGTCTATGGCGAGAACTACCGGAAGCTTCGGGAGAGCGTGCGGACCCTGCATCCGGCAGTGGACTCCTGGATGATCACCGAGGGATACGGCCGCACGCTGGCTCGCCCCGGGATCGATCTCCGGCTGCGGGAGCTCTGCACCGTGGCGCAAACCGCCGTGCTCGAGGCGCCCCGGCAGCTCCACTCCCACCTCCGCGGTGCGCTGAATGCCGGCGCCAGCTTCGGCCAGATCGAAGGAGTGCTCTCGATCGTCAACCCGCTGCTCTCGTTCGATCAGTGGAAAAAAATCAAACAGCTCTGGCGCGGCGTGCGTGAGGGCTGGTCTCCGGGGCACTGATGCTCATCGATCGCGCGGTTGTGCGGGTGGTTGGCGGCACCGGTGGATCCGGCGCCAGCTCGTTCGCCCGGTTCAAGTACAAGCCCAAGGGCGGGCCCGACGGGGGAGACGGCGGCCACGGGGGGAGCGTGTACGTCAAGGCAGACTCGAACCTGTCCACCCTGCTCGACTACCGATACCGCAACCTCTGGAAGGCAGAGCGGGGCGAGCACGGAAAGGGAGCCACCAAGACCGGCGCCTCGTCGGAGGACATCTACCTCCCGATCCCGCCGGGCACCGTGGTGCGCGATGCCACCACCGGCGATCTCATCGGCGAGGTGCTCGAGGCCGGGGATACCCTGCGGGTGGCGCGGGGTGGGCGTGGCGGCAGAGGCAACGCGCGGTTCGCCACGTCCACCCATCAGGCCCCGCGGGAATGGGAGCCGGGCGAAGAAGGGGAAGACCGGCAGATCGAGTTGGTCCTGAAGCTCATCGCCGATGTGGGCCTGGTCGGGGAGCCCAATGCCGGGAAGAGCACGCTGCTTTCCGTTATTTCGGCGGCGCACCCCAAGATCGCCGACTATCCGTTTACCACGCTGGAGCCCAACCTCGGCGTTGTGGGGCTCTCCGGCCACCGCTCCTACGTGGTGGCGGACATCCCCGGCATCATCGAAGGCGCGCACGAGGGTAAGGGCCTGGGCTTCCGTTTCCTGCAGCACGTCGAGCGAACCCGGATCCTGGCGTTCCTGATCCCACTCGATAGCGAGGATCCCCAGCTCACCTACGACCGGCTACGGAGTGAGGTCCGGCAGTACAGCAGCGCCCTGGCCGACAAGGAGCATGTGGTGGTTCTGACGAAGCGGGATCTCCTCCCCGCCGATCAGGTCCTGCCGGAGGTGCACACCCCCGAGGCTCTCGGCATGCGGGCAATCTCCAGCGCCGCGGGGTCCGGCCTCGACGATCTCAAGGAGTATCTCTGGAAGCTGGTCGGACAGGCCAAGGCCAACCAGGCGGTCGACTCGACTGCCGCGTGGTCGGAGGAGGATGGCTAGAATGGACGACGAACGCATCGCCTACCTGACACTGACCCAGGTTCCCGGTATGGGAGCCGCCCGGCTCAAGACCCTGTTCTCCGCCTGCAACACCGCGATCGGCGCCCATTCGGCGCCGATCGCTTTTTTAGGCGCCTTGCCGGGCTTTTCCCGTGCCATCGCCAGCGCAATCAAGGCCACCCCGTTGGAGGCCGGCAGGAAAACCGCCGAGGATGCCGACCGGCTGGGTGCCCGGGTCCTCCTGCCGGGCGACTCCGAGTATCCGCATCTGTTGCACCACATTCCGGATCCGGCACCGGTGCTTTTCACCCTGGGCAATCAGTCGCTTCTAGTCCGCCCCGCTGCAGCGGTCGTAGGCAGCCGGGATCACTCCAGCTACGGCGTGGCCGCGTGCCGTACGCTGGCGGGCGCCGCGGCCGAGGCAGGGGTGGTGGTCGTAAGCGGCATGGCGCGGGGGCTCGACGCGGTCGCGCACGCCGCGGCTCTTGACGCGGGCGGCACCACGATCGGCGTGCTGGGCAACGGGTTGGGAGTCATCTATCCAGCGGCCAACCGGGCGCTGTACCACCGTGTCGCCCAGGAGGGCCTCCTGCTCACCGAGTTCCCGCCAGGCGAGCGTCCTCACGCCGGCAGCTTCCCCCGCCGGAACCGGCTCATCAGCGGGCTCTCCCGGGTAACGGTTGTAGTGGAGGCGGCCATCGGGTCCGGCGCGCTCATTACGGCCGGCACCGCACTCGACCAGGGCAGGGAAGTCATGGCGGTGCCCGGCAACATTACCAGCCCACTGTCAGCCGGAAGCAATCGACTGATCCGGGATGGCGCCGCGCCGGTACTCGAGCCGGCCGACCTGCTACAACACTTTCCCGAATTGGTGACCTCAACGAGGAAGGCGGCTCTTCAACCTGCCCCGCCATTGCCCGACGCGTTGTCGCATGATGAGCGTGAGCTGGCAGGCCTTCTAGGGCCGAATCCGGTTCACCCGGACGAGCTTGCCGCTCGATTCAAGCGGCCGATTGACGAGGTGCTGGGGCTGATCTCAGGACTGGAGATTGCTGGTGTCATTCAGCGGTGCCCCGGCAGGCTGTTCCGTCGAGCTTAAGTGGTGGCGGGAATCGCCCACCCCCCGAGCCGCGAGTAGCACTCCCACCGCCGCACAAGAGAACGCAGTGCTTGGTGGGAGATCCTACCCGCGGCTCACCCTCCCCACAGCGGGACTAGGTGCCATCGCCAACAGAATGGGTGAAATCACTGATTCTTGGTCATTGGGGTGGGAGGCAGCAGCGTGCCGGTGGCCTCGCCGAAGCACTGCGTTCTTTTGTCCAGCGGCGAGGGCCCGGCGGCTGCTGCCGGTGGGGATCACTGCCAGTTGGTCTACATTTAAAGCGTGCACCTCTACCTCCACGTTCCCTTCTGCGCCCGCCGCTGCAGTTATTGCGACTTTGCCATCGCGGTCCGGCGGGAAGTGCCCTCCGAGGCGTATGTGGATGCGGTGCTCCGGGAGTGGAGTCTCTGGCAGCCGGATGCCATCTGGGACCTGTCGCCCGAGGTTCAAACGATCTACTTCGGGGGCGGCACGCCCTCCCGAGTTACCCCGGCCTCTATAGCCCGGATGCTGGACCGGGTCGGCGCCGACCGGACCATCGCCGCAGACGCCGAGATCACTTTGGAGGCCAATCCGGAAGACGTGACGGCAGCGGCAGCCGCAGCATGGCGAGCCGCCGGCGTGAACCGGGTGTCACTCGGCGTTCAGTCGTTCGACCCCCGAGTGCTCGAGTGGATGCACCGCACCCACACCGCCGGCCAGGTGCCCGTGGCCGTCGAGGCGATTCGTTCCTCGGGCATCGATGATCTCTCGCTCGACCTCATCTTCGGCTTGCCGGCGGCCCTCGGGCGAGACTGGGACGCCGATCTGGAGCGCGCCTTTGCGCTCCAGCCCGAGCACCTATCTCTGTACGGCCTGACGGTGGAGGCGCACACCCCGCTGGGCCACTGGACCGAGCGGGGCGAGGTTGCTCCGGTGGATGAAGAGCGCTACGCGGCGGAGTTTCTGCTCGCCCACAGCGCACTCGAGGCACAGGGCTACGAGCACTACGAGATCTCCAATGCCGGCCGACCCGGACACCGAGCCCGGCACAACTCGGCGTACTGGCGGCGGGCTCCGTTTGTGGGGCTCGGCCCGGCCGCGCATAGCGGCATGGGCAACGAGCGGAGGTGGAACGTGCGCGAGTGGGCCGCATACCAGAAGCTGCTCCAGGCCGGGAAGTCCCCCCTGGAGGGCCGGGAATTCCTCGACCAGGCGGCCGTGACCCTGGAGGAGGTCTATCTCGGCCTGCGGACAAGCGAAGGTCTGCCGCTGCATCGGGTTCCGCTGCCGCTCACCCGCCAGTGGGAGCAGGCCGGCTGGGCCACGGAAGCTGCCGGGCGGGTACGGCTTACCGCCGAGGGCTGGCTGCGCCTCGACGCCCTCGTGCCTGCCATTGCGGCCTAGCGCTGGTAACCCGCTTTCACTTCTCAGCATCCACTGCTGCCTCTAGATTTCCTGCATGACCACCCCGGATAAGCTGAGCGAGCGTGAGTTGCGCGTGCTCGAGGCCGTTGTGCACAGTTACATCGAGACTGCCGAGCCTGCCGGCAGTCAGACGATCGCGCGCCGGTTTGGGCTCGGGGTGTCGCCGGCCACCATCCGGAGCATCATGAGCGAGCTGGAGGACAAGGGGTATCTCTTTCATCCACACACCTCGGCCGGACGAATACCCACCGACCGGGCCTACCGTATGTATGTGGACGCTATCATGCGGCTGTCGCCACCGAGCCACGAGGAGCAGAACACGCTCCGCTCGGAGCTGGTGGGAACCCGGAGCGCAGTGGAGGAGGTCCTGCTGCGTGCGGCCCAGGTCCTCGGCGTACTGACCCAGGAGTTGGGTGTCGCGGTGGCGCCGGCCCTCGACCAGATGGTCCTGGAGCGGCTGGAGCTGGTTCAGGTCACCACCGAGCGCTTGCTGCTGGTATTCAACCTCCGGAGCGGGGTGGTCCGGACGATTTTCGTCGAGGTTCCCGGTGTGGTGCCCCCTTCCTCGGTGCAGCAGGTCTCCCAGATACTCAACGAACGGGTCGCCGGTCTCACCCTCCAGGAAATTCGCAATACCCTTCCCGATCGGTTGCGGGATGCCGCCGGGACCGAGGGGGGACGCGAGTTGTTGAACATTTTTATCGCCGAGGGCGATGGGCTCTTCGATCTTTCGAACGAAGACAACACCGTTGTGCTGGGCAGCGCGCAGATGCTGGCCGACCAGCCCGAGTTCGCCTCCAATTCCCGCATGCGTGAGCTGCTTCGGTTGACGGAGGGTCGCGCTTCGCTGAAACAGGCCCTCGCATCGCGCCGCCAGCGGGGGCTTTCGATCACCATCGGGGGAGAAAACCCCGACACCCGGCTCAGTGATTTCACCCTGGTCACCTCCTCCTACGAGGCCGGCGGCCTCAAAGGGGTGATCGGGGTCATGGGTCCGACTCGGATGCCGTACGACAAAATCATCGGACTGGTGGAGCACACCAGCCGTCTGGTGGAAGGATTGCTGGAGTGAGTGATTTTTACACCCTGCTCGGCGTCACGCGCACCGCCACCGTGGTGGAGATCAAGAAGGCCTACCGGAAGCTCGCCATGGAGTTCCATCCCGACCGGAACTCCGCGCCAGAGGCGGAGGCACGGTTCAAGGAGATCACCGAGGCCTACGAGGTACTCAAGGACCCGGAGAAGCGCTCGGCGTACGACCGCTACGGCAAGGCCGGGGTTGGCTCGGGAGGTGGCTTCGGCTTCCATCATGTCGACCTCAGCGAAGCGCTCAACATCTTCATGCGCGACTTCGGCGGGTTCGAGTCGATCTTCGGCGGGGGCCGATCCAAGACCGACGAGCGCCGGGGCCAGGACGTTCGGGTGACGGTTCGCCTGACGCTGTCCGAGGTGGCGCTGGGGGTGAAGAAAACCGTCAAGATCAAGAGCCCCGAGCGCTGCACCGTGTGCGAGGGCACCGGCGCCAAGGCGGGAACTCAGCCGACACAGTGTACCAGCTGTGGCGGCAGCGGCGAGGTGCGGCGCGCGGCGCGCAGCATGTTCGGACAGTTCATTTCGGTGGCTGCCTGCCCCACCTGCAACGGCGAAGGATCCGTGGTGCGCGAGCCGTGTGAGGTCTGCCGCGGCGAGGGACGCGTCCGGGGAGAGCGTACCGTGTCGGTGGACATCCCGGCCGGGGTCTCGAGCAATAACTACCTGACCCTCCGGGGCTATGGTGCCGCCGGTCCGCGCGGAGGCCCGAGCGGCGACCTGCTGGTCATGATCGACATCAAGAACGATGACCGGTTCGAGCGTCAAGGTGACGACCTGATCTACGATCTTCCGCTCTCTTTCTCGCAGGCTGCGCTCGGTGGCGACCACGAAGTGCCCACCCCCTACGGTGAGGAACGCCTCACGATTCCGGCCGGCACTCAGACGGAGACCGTCATCCGGCTCCGGGACAAGGGGCTCCCCCTTTTGGGACAGGAGCGCAAAGGGGACCTGCTGGTCCGGGTGCACGTCTGGACCCCGGAGCGCTTGACCGGCGAACAGGAACGACTCCTTCAGGAGCTGTCCAAGCTCGAGGGTGAGCCACCCAAACGCTCGCCCGGCTTCTGGTCCAAGCTCAAGGAAGCGTTGGGCGCATGAGCTGGTGGGCCATCGACGTGCGCCCGGCCGCGGAGCAGCGAGACCGCATGTCGGCGTGGCTGGTTGCTCGAACCGGACACGCGGTGGAAGAGAGAGAAGACGGAACCCTGGTCACCTTCGCTCCCGATGAGGCGAGTGCTGAGGCGCTCGTGGCGCAGCTGGGACGCGAAGTCGATGCGTCGGCCGAGACCGAGCGCCGCCTGCTGGAGCCGGTTGACTGGTCAACCCGCTGGCGCGACGGACTGGGGCCGCGGCGCTTTGGACGGCTCACGGTGGTTCCCTCCTGGGTGCCGGAAGCGGCCCATCCCGGCGAGCATACCGTCGTACTCGATCCGGAGAGCGCCTTCGGCAGTGGAGAACACGGCTCCACCCGCGCCGCGCTGACTTTGCTGGAGCGGCTGCTCCAACCCGGCCAGCTGGTGCTGGATCTCGGCAGCGGGAGCGGCATTCTCGCCATCGCCGCGGTGAAGCTCGGTGCGACGCTCGCCATCGGGATCGAGGCCGACCCCGAAGCCAATCGGGTCGCCCGCCGCAACGCCGGCCGCAACGGCGTCGCCGGCAGCGTCGAATTCCTGGAAGGCGACGCCGGGGTGCTCGCTCCGCTGGTTGGGCCCGCCGGCCTGATCCTGTCCAACATCCTGCGCACCGCCAACACCGCTCTGCTACCCTCGATCACTCATGCCCTCGGGCCGGGTGGCCTCGCGATTTTTTCCGGTATGGAGCATATCGAGGCCTCCGAGTTCCGTCAGGCACTCGGGGCGGCGGATTTCGATCTGATCCAGGAGGTGGTGGACAATGGGTGGTGGGCTGTGGCTGCCAGGCCCCGGACATGAGGGTGCTCATCCCTCGGGGCAGCGCTGTGGTGGGGACCCGCGCGAGCCTGGACGAGCGCGAGGCACATCATCTCCGCGTGCGGCGGGCCCGGGACGATGAAGAGGTGGCGGTGTTGGATGGCTCGGGACTGACCGGGACCGGGCGGCTGGTGCGGGTGGGCACGGACTGGATGGTTCAGATCCAGTCTGCGGAACGCCAGCCGGTTCAACCGCAGCTGACGCTCGCCGTGGCCGCGGGAGATCGCGAGCGCTTCACCTGGATGGCGGAAAAGGCCGTCGAGCTCGGCGTGAGCACGATCGTCCCCCTGGAGACGGCGCGCACCTTGGGAGTGGCGACACGACTCAAGGAAGCCCACGGCCTCAAGCTCCAGCGCGTGGTGCTCGAGGCGACCAAGCAGTGCGGGGCAGCGTGGGCGCCCACGGTTGAGCCGTCGTTGGCGCTGAAGGAGTTTCTTTCGCGGCCGGTTTCAGGGACCGGTTGGCTGGCCGATCCGGCTGGGACGCCGCCTCCGGCCACATTGGACAACAGCTCCGTCACCATCGTGATTGGCCCCGAAGGCGGGTTTACCGCCGGGGAGCGGGCCGCACTGGTTTCCACCGGATATCGGCCGGTGAGCCTGGGCGCCAATATCCTGAGATTCGAGACTGCTGCCCTGGCGGCGGCGGCGGCGGCGGGAACCGCACGGCTGCGAGGAAAGCATGGCTGACTGTCTCTTCTGCAAGATCGTAGCGGGCGAGATTCCCGCGAAAATCGTAAAACGTTCGGCCGACGCCCTCGCCTTCAGAGACATCGACGCCAAGGCGCCGGTCCACTTGCTGGTGATTCCGACCCGGCACGTCGCGGCGGTGCGGGACGCCAAGGGCGAGGTGGGCGAGCGCCTGCTCGGCGCACTGCTGGCCTTCGCGGCCTCCGTGGCAAGCGAGGAGGGGTTGGACGGCGAAGGCTATCGAATCGTGACCAACTCCGGGCGCAATGCGGGCCAGAGCGTGGACCATTTGCACTTGCATGTACTCGGCGGGCGGAAGATGACGTGGCCGCCGGTGTAGAGGTGAGAGATGTCATCTTGAGCGCAGCGAAGGATCGGCCGAATCCCGCGCCAGCAGCCACCCATCCAATAGATCAGCCCAACTGGGATTCTGCTGCTCGATCAGGGCGAGTTTCTTGCACGTGCTCTCTGCGCAAACAAGGCAGGTGATTCCGTAGCGCCGCTCAAATTTGATGCGGTTCCGCATTTGTGCTCGCATACCCGCCGAATCAAATCATTGGTAACCCCTACTTAGAGCCTGCGCGTGGCACTGGCGAGGATGTAGACAAAGTACTGGTGGGAGCGCATGAGGGCCGATCCTTGGGGGAGCCTCCTATGATTAACTCGGATGACAGACGGCGTGATTCGTGCGATCCTTCGCTTCACTCAGGATGACAAACTCCACCATGGTCCCCAAGGAGTTGTACCGCGCTCTCGCAACCCACACCCTTCTTGCCCCGTATCTCCCCCTCGAATAAATTCGACCTTGTTCCGATACCTGCCCTTAACGGGCCGAGAGGGGTGAGTCAGCGAATGCCAGAAATCGTCATTCATGATGACGAGAGCTTCGACCGGGCGCTCAGACGGTTCAAGAAAAAGTGCGAGAAGGCCGGCATCCTGTCGGACCTTCGCAAACACCGCCACTTCGAAAAACCGAGCGAAAAGCGGAAGCGCAAGATGAGCGCTGCCGTCCGCAAGAGCCGGCAGGGTCCGCGTGTCCCCAGAGTCTAGCCTCACCGCCACCTTGCGGACCGCGCTCAACGCCGCCCGCAAGGCGCAGGACAAGGAACGGACCCTCGTCCTCGGCACGATCCTCGCCAACCTCAAGAATCGAGAGATCGACCTTCGGCGTCGCGCCTCCGACGACGAGGTGGTGGACGTCCTGCGCAAGGGCATCAAGATGAGACGGGAGGCGGTGGAGCAGTACACCGCCGCGGTCAGGCCTGAGCTCGTCGCCATGGAGGCCTCCCAGATCAAGGTGCTGGAGGAGTTTTTGCCGCCGGCGGTCGATCCCGAGGAGATCCGGGCCGCGGTGCGGCAAGCCATTGCCGGCGGCGCCAAGGACATCGGGAAGGTCATGGCCCAGGTGCTGCCCCGATACAAGGGCAAGGCCGATGGCAAGGTGATCAACCAGATCGTGCGCGAGGAGCTCCAGACCGGCTGATGCCGCAGGTGGAACCGCTTACTCATCCCGGGGTGCCGGCCCACACACAGGGCGGCACCCCGTTGCCGTTGCCGGAGGAGCAGACCGCCGACGCGCTGGATACGATCGAGTTCGGAGTGGTACTCGAGCGGGTGGCCGGCCACGCGGTGGGCACCCTCGGGGCCGCCCGGGTTCGGGCGCGCTGGCCGACCGCTGACGTGCAATGGATCCGGGAGGAGCTGGCGCGCGTGGGTCAGGTCGCCGGCCTCTTTCGCCGGGGCGACACGCTGCTGGCCGAGCCTATCCCGGATGTTACCCGCTCGGTGGCGCGGCTGAGAATCGAGGGGAGCGTCCTCGAGGGCATGGAGCTAGCCGGACTGCAGCGGGTCCTGGGCGCCTCGCGTCAGGTGCACGCCGATCTCAGACGCGTGGTCGATGCCGCCCCGCTGGCAAGCGCGCTCGCTCGTCCACTGCCGGACAAGGCCATCGAGCGCCGGCTGGAACAGTCCCTGGATCCCGAAGGGAACCTGCTGGACAGCGCGAGCCCTCGGCTGGCCGCCGCCCGGCGTGAAGTGCAGGCGGCGAGACAGCGCCTCCTTCGCCGCCTCGACGCACTGCTGCGCGGCCTCGACCCAAGCTCCGCGGCATCCGACGCGTCGGTCACCATGCGAGGCGGGCGGTACGTGATTCCGGTGCGGCGTGACTCCCGCACCCGCCCGGCCGGAATCATCCACGATGAATCGGGCAGCGCGGGAACTCTGTTCATCGAACCATCGGACGCGATCGAGCTGGGCAACGCGTTGCGGGAGGCGCAGGTCGAGGAGGAGAGAGAGACGCTCCGAGTCCTCCGGGAGCTCACCGACCTCCTTCGGCCCGAGCTGCAGCTGGTGCGGAATGCTGTCGAGATGTGCGTTGCGGTGGACGATCTGGTGGCTCGGGCTCGGTATGCGGTGGCGAGCAATGGAGAGGCACCGGAAGTCGCGGCGGCCCCGAGCGCGCTCAAGATCGTGAACGGGCGCCATCCCCTGTTGCTCGCGGGCTCGGAGCCGGTGATCCCTTTCGACCTGGACCTGGACGGGCAGGAGCGCACCCTGCTCATCAGTGGGCCCAATACAGGAGGCAAGACCGTCCTGCTCAAGGCTGTCGGTCTGGCGGCCGCGATGGCCGGCAGCGGCATCATTCCCCCGGTTGGTACCGGCAGCCGGCTTCCGATATTTCGCCGTTTCTACGCCGACATCGGCGACCGGCAGTCCATCGCCGCCAGCTTGTCCACCTTCAGCGCCCACGTGCGTATGCTCCGCCGCGTGCTGGAGGAGGCGGACGATGCTACGCTCGTGCTGCTCGACGAAGTCGGTAGCGGAACCGATCCCGCGGAAGGCGCCGCGTTGGCCGGGGCGACGCTGGTGTCGCTCACCGAAAGGGGCTCGATCGCCCTGGCGACGACCCATCTGGGAACACTCAAGGATCTGGCGAGCCATACCCCCGGAATTATTAATGCATCACTTCAATTCGATGCTGTAACCCTCACGCCCACATACCGTTTCCTGAAGGGGGTTCCGGGCCGCTCATATGGGCTCGCCATCGCCCGCCGGCTGGGAGTCGCCGCCGACATTCTGGCGGATGCCGAAGCGAGGGTGCCTGATGCCGAACGCAGCCTGGACGCCTTGCTGGCCGCGGTAGAGGAGCGGCAGCGGGAGCTCGGGGTGGTGCAGGGCGCGCAGGCCGAGCGGGAGGTGGATCTGGATTCGCTGGCGGCGCGGCTTGGGTTGCAGCAGGAATCCCAGGCCGCTCGGGAAGCGGAGCTCAAGCGCCGGGAAAAGGAATCGGAGCGACAAGGTCGGCAGCAGGCCCGCGCCTACCTGCTCGAGGCGCGCCAGCGAGTGGAGGAAGCGCTCGGCGCCGCCCGTGGCGCGGCCGATGAGGCCGGGGCCCGCGAGGCTCGGCGGCTCGTGGAGGATGCGATTCAGACGGAGGGGGAAGCGTTGGCGGAAGGCGGGGCAGCGGGGCAGCGGGACAGCGGGGCAGAGGTGCTGGACATCGGCTCAAGAGTCCGACTGGAGGGCGGCGGAACCGGCGAGGTGATGGAGATTCGGTCCGACGGCAGAGTCGTGGTTGCTGCTGGCTCGATCAGAATGGTGACAGAAGCTTCGGGCCTGACAGTCATATCGAAGCGAGAGGAAACGAAAGCACGCACTGCTGCTGCCCCGCTGCCCAGCAGCCCCGCTGTCCCGCTGGAAATCGACCTCCGGGGCATGACCGGAGACGAGGCGGAGATGGCCACGCTGACGGCGGTGGACGCCGCGGTGCTCTCGGAGCAGCCGTTCCTGCGCATCATTCATGGAATGGGCACCGGGGTGGTACGGGACCGAGTGCAGCGCGTGGTCTCCAAGGATCGCCGGGTGTCGCGTCACGCGTTTGCGCCGCGCAATCAGGGCGGTACCGGCGTAACCATCGTCGAGTTTTCCCCGTGAGCATGATCCCCGATGAGACCATCGAGCAGGTCCGCGACAGCACCGACATCGTCGGGCTGATCGGAGAGTCGGTAGCGCTCAAGCGTACCGGCTCGGATTACCGCGGCCCCTGCCCATTCCACGGGGGTACCAACCGGAACTTCGCCGTCATCCCGAAGAAGGGCCGCTACTACTGCTTCGTGTGTCACGAGTCGGGAGACGTCTTCTCCTGGTTCATGAAGCGCCACGGCATGGACTACCCCACGGCGGTTCGCGAGGCGGCCCGGCGAACCGGGATTGTGATTCCCGAACGGGCGGAGCGTGCCGGCCCCGATCCGTACGAGCCGCTCTATAGCGCGGTGGCGGTTGCGCACGACTGGTTTGCCCGCCAGCTGCTGGAGCAGGCCGAGGCAAAGGTCGCGCGCGAGTACCTCGAGGGCCGCGACATCCCACTGGACACCGCCGCCATGCTGGGCCTGGGCTTTGCGCCGGTGGGCAAGACGTTTTTCAAGGCCATGGCCGATCTCGGGATCGAGGAGAGCGTCCTGCTCCAGGCGGGTCTGGCGGCGCAACGCGACGACGGTTCGGTGATTCCGCGGTTCCGGGGCCGGCTCCTCTTTCCCATCCACAACCTGCGGGGCCGGGTGGTGGGGCTGGGTGGAAGGCTGCTCGGACCGGGCGAGCCGAAGTATCTCAACTCCCCCGAGACCGACATCTTTTACAAGGGGAAGCAGCTCTACAATCTGCACCAGGCCAAGGGACCCATTCGGAAGGAGGAGTCGGTCCTCTTGGTCGAGGGTTACTTCGACGTCATCCGGCTCTCGCTTGCCGGAATCGAGCACGTCGTTGCACCGCTGGGCACGGCCCTCACGCCGGACCAGGCCATCCTGCTCAAGCGGTTTGCTCCCGCGGCCACCCTGCTGTACGACAGCGATCTCCCCGGGCTTCGGGCCACCTTCCGCGCCGGTGACGAGCTCCTGCGTCACGCGATCCGGGTGCGAGTGGCCACCCTGCCGCCGGGCGAGGATCCGGACACGCTGGTGCGAAAGGGAGGCGCGGCCGCACTCGACGGCGTGCTCCGCGACGCGATCGATCTGCTCGAGCGCAAGATCCAAATGCTGGAACGGAAAGGCTTCTTCGAGGGAGTCGAGCATCGTCGCGCAGCGCTCGACCGGCTGTTGCCTACCATCCGCGCCGCGGCGGATCCCATCACCCGTGAGTTGTATCTTTCGCTGACCGCGGAACGCGCCGGTGTCAGCAAAGAGGTGCTGGAGCAGGAGCTCGCAGCGGCCCCAAGAGCTCGTGCGGTCGACAGCGCCCCGGCTCAGAGTTCGGGTCGCGGGTCGGCGTCTGCCTCCGGCCCTCAACGCTCGCGGAGCCGGCGCAACCCGGAAAGCCAATTGCTCGCGGCCATGCTCGCCGCGCCGGAGTGGATTGTGAAGGCCCGGGAGGAGGTTGCGCCCTCGCTGTTCGAGGTCCCCCGGCTGCGGGAGGTCTTCGAAGCCTTGCTCCAGAATGAGACCGCCACCGGACAGCTGCCGGATGGACTGTCCGAGACGGCGGCGGGCGCCTGGTCGTCCCTGAAAGAGGCGGTGCAGGAGACCACACAGGATGTCGGCACCATTTACGACCGCTCAGCGCAGATTCTGCGCGCCCGCCCGCACTATCGTGAGATGGACGCGCTCACCGAGCCGGGCGAGAAGAAGCGGATGCGCGCCGATTTGAGAAGCCGCTTTCCTGCCGCCGACGAGTGGTACGAATATCACAAGGCTGCGCGAAAAGCTCGTACCGCCCCAGGTCCCAGAGGAGCCTGAATGCACCCTGATTTAGTGAAGCTGATTGATTTACAAGCAAAGGATGCGGAGGTGGCGGCCCGCGAACAGCGGCTGATCGAGTTGCTGGGAGAGACCGCGGGACTGGATGAGGCGCTCAGACGCGCGCGCGACCTGCTCGAGAAGGCTCGACAGGCGGCCACCGACGGGCAGCGGCGCCGGGACGAGCTCGAGACCAAGATCGATGGTTACCGGATTCTGCAGGACCGGCGCCGGCTGAGGCTGGAACAGGTTCGCAACCCGAAAGACGCTACGACCCTGATGACCGAGCTGGACCTGACCCAGTCGGTCATGGCCAAGGAAGAGAACGACTGGGTGCGCAGTGCCGAGTTGGTGGTCCAGTTGGAGCTAAAGGTCGAGGAGGCGGAGCGGAATCTGGAGGCAGTCGAGACCGCACAGGCTCCCGAGCGGGCCGAGGTCGGGCGGCGGCGCGCAGTGCTGGAAGCGGATCGCGATGCGGCGCAGCGCGAGCGCGATGCCAGTGCGGCCCAACTAAACAAGCCGGTTCGCGGCCACTACGACCGCCTTCGACGCACCCGCTCGAGCGATGTGGTCGTTCCGCTGGTCGGCGGCACCTGCGGCAGTTGTCACACGGCGATACCGATGAACCGCAGGAGTAAGATCCGAGCCGGCCACGTGATCGACGCGTGCGAGGCGTGTGGAGCGATTCTGTACCCAAACGAGCAGGCCGGGTCAGCATGATTGCCGGCCGGCGGGGTACCCTTTCGTGGTGAGCGTCTTTCCTGCCCCTATGCTCCGCTGGGCGGTGGTGCCGGAGCCGGACCCTCGGCAGGTGGAGGCTCTGTCCGCCGCACTTCGGCTGCCGCCCGCCCTGTCCGCGCTCCTGGTGCAGCGCGGTCATGGATCCGAAGCGGCGGCGCGCCGTTTTCTCCGGCCTTCACTGGATGACCTGTCCGATCCCGACGCCCTCGCCGGGATGGCTGAGGCGGTGGAGACCATCGCCGGCACCGTCCGGAGCGGTGGCCGCATCCTGGTCCACGGCGACTACGACGTCGACGGCCAGTGCTCCTCCGCGCTCCTCACTCGCGCCTTGCGCCTGGCGGGCGCAGATGTGCAGCCCTTCTTGCCCCATCGCCTCCGCGATGGCTACGACTTCGGGCCAGCCGGCCTGGAGGCCGCCAAGACCGCCAAGGCGTCGCTCATCATCACCTGCGACTGTGGCATCACCGCCGTGGACACCGTTCGCGCCGCGCGTGAGGCAGGGATCGCCGTTGTCGTTACCGATCACCATCTGCCGGGTGACCAGCTGCCGCCGGCCCAGGCGGTAGTGGACCCGCAGCGGGCCGATGACCGGTCGGGGGCCAACAGTCTCTGCGGAACCGGCATCGCCTTCAAGCTGGTGCAGGCGCTGGTCCCGGTGCTCGGCCTGCCGGTGAACCTGCCATTCCATCTGCTGGATCTGGTGGCGCTCGCCACCGTGGCGGACGTGGTGCCGCTGCAGGGAGAAAACCGGATACTGGTGAGGCACGGCCTCAAGCTGCTGGCCGACAGCCGCTGGGTCGGGATTCGAGCCCTGGTCGAAGCCACCGGCCTTACCGGCCAGGAAATCGTCGCCCGCCACCTGGGCTTCGTGCTCGGTCCCCGGCTCAATGCCGCCGGGCGGGTCGCGGATGCAACCGATGGACTCCGCCTGTTGCTGAGTGACGATCCCGTGGAGGCGGCGGGCCTGGCCCAGCGGCTGGAAGGACTCAATGTCGAACGCCAGGGGTTGGACCAGCGCATGCTGGACGAAGCGCTGGAGCAGGTCGAGCGCACCCTCGACCCGGAGCGGGACGCCGGGTTCGTGCTCGCCGGAGACGGCTGGCACCCGGGCGTCGTAGGGATCGTGGCTTCGCGGGTCGTGGAACGGTATGGGCGTCCCACCTTCCTCATTGCCTTCGACGGAGACATCGGCAAAGGGTCGGGGCGCAGCACCTCCCGTTTCGATCTCCATGCCGCCCTGCTCTCGTGCGGAGATCTCCTCGAGCGCTTCGGCGGACACCGAATGGCTGCCGGGCTCACGATACACCGCAGCCAGCTCGATGCCTTCCGCGAGCGGTTCGGCGACGTGGCCCGGCAGACGCTCGCTCCCGAGGACCTCGGCCCGGAACAACGGGTGGATCTGGAGA
This sequence comes from Gemmatimonadales bacterium, assembly GCA_046715295.1. Taxonomy (GTDB): domain Bacteria; phylum Gemmatimonadota; class Gemmatimonadetes; order Gemmatimonadales; family GWC2-71-9; genus CAVVWJ01. The sequence goes on from JBKJZM010000275.1 coordinate 15,934, forward strand.
TCGGCCTGCATGAAGCCACCCATGAGCTCGAGCGCTTGTGCCGTTACCTGGAGCCGTGCGGCCAGGGGAACGCAAGCCCGGTGTTCGGTGTTCGGGGCGTGCGTGTCGCCAATCGCAGCAACGTGGGGAACGGCCACCTCAAGGGCGTGCTGGATGACGGCCGGACACGGGTACCCGTCATCGGCTTTCAGTGGTCCGACCGGGTGCCCTGGCTGGGAGACGAGCTGGTGGACGCGGCGTTTCGGATCGAGTGCAACGAGTGGAATGGAATGGTGACGCTGCAGGCGCGGCTCTGCGCGCTCTCCCCCCATACAGTGCCATGACCTCCGTGTGAGTTTTTCCGCTTGAAGACTCGCCGATGAGGATCATTGGCGGGCAATTTGGTGGGCGACGTTTGGTCATGCCCAAGGATGCCCGGGTGCGTCCTACCGCCGACCGGGTACGGGAAGCCTGGATGAGCATTCTGGGTAGCGAGCTGACCGGCGCCCGGGTGCTCGACCTCTTTGCCGGCAGCGGGGCGCTGGGGCTGGAGGCGTTATCGAGGGGGGCGGAGTCGGTCACCTTCGTGGAGCTGAATCCGCCATCACTCAAGGCGCTCCACGAGAACATCGTCGCCCTCGGCGTGGAAGCGGCCACGACCGTACATCGGGGGGACGCCATGCGCTTCGCTGAGCGGCTCTCTCCCGGCACATTCGATGTGGTGCTGGCCGATCCGCCCTACACGGTGGACCACGCGTCCAGTCTGGTCGCGCTCTTCCGCCGAAACCCATTCGGGCGCATTCTTTCCGTCGAGCACAGCAGCGGCCTCGAGCTGGACGGCGACACCCGCCGCTACGGCGACACC
>JBKJZM010000276.1:0-12373 GCA_046715295.1 Gemmatimonadales bacterium
TTGGAGGGGGCGCTGGCCGAGCTGTTTGGCGGATCGACCGCGCCGCGCCGTCCCTCCGAGCCGGCAGTCGCAACCGGCACGACCGGTGGCGATTCCGGGTTGCGGGCCCTGGCCGCGGAGGCCCGGCGGCGCTACGAGGCGGCGCTGCAGGCGCAGCGGGACATCGACTGGGCGAGGTACGGGGAGGAGATGCGGAAGTTGGGCGAGTTGCTCGAGCAGCTCGGGGTTCCCCGTTAAGTTTCTGCGCATGAGAGGTATCGCAGGCATGACACCATCAGGTACGCGCTGGACCTCGGCCGCTCTGGCCCTTATGCTCGCTGGCTGCGGCGGCAACCGGGCCGAGACCGGAGTGTCCCCAGAGCCCGGCCCGGGTGGTAAGGACGACATCGCCGCCATCGCCAAGGCCAAGGCCGACAGCGCCCGCTATCCCCACACCGAGGCCGACACCCGCTTCATGTCCCACATGATCGGCCACCACACCCAGGCCGTCGTGATCTCGAGCTGGGCGCCGAGCCATGGGGCCGACGCCGCGGTGCAGCGGCTGGCCGAGCGGATCATCAACGCCCAGGAAGACGAGATCGGGACCATGCAGCGCTGGCTGCGAGCCCGTGGAGAGCCGGTGCCGGAAGCGAGCGCCGCCGGGATGAAGATGACCATGGACGGTCACGAGCACACGATGCTCATGCCGGGCATGCTCACCGAGGCCCAGATGCGGCAGCTGGACCGGGCGCGGGGTCCGGAATTCGACCGGCTGTTCCTGACCCTCATGATCCAGCACCACAAGGGCGCGGTCTCCATGGTGAGGGACCTGTTCGGGTCCCAGGGCGCCGCCCAGGATGAGACCGTGTTCAAGTTCGCCAACGAGGTGAGTGTCGATCAGTCCACCGAGATCGAGCGGATGGAGAAAATGCTCGCGGGCTTCGGGTCCGCCGCGGGCGCTCCCTGAAACCGCGCTAGCCGTCGGTCCGTATCTCCAATAGCCAATAGCCAGCCCCCACTAAGGAACCTTCATGGCATCCCCCAGATCCTCCTTCTTGCTCGCCGTTGGGATCCTGTCCCTGGGCGCGTGCTCCCGGTCCACCTCGTCATCCGATGGCAGCGCGCCGTCGCCCAAGGAAAGCAACTCGGCCACGGCGCCCAAGCCCGACCCACGGGTGGGACTCAAGGCCGGGCTGATGAATGCGGAGGAAGCCACGTGGAACCTGCGGGTGGTCTCCAGGACACCGCCCTCGGAGCAATTCCTCGGCGTCACCAACTCGGACCTGGCTTTCCTCGGCTCCTACGCCATTCAGGGTAGCTACAACGGGTACCAGGTGTGGGACATCGCCGATTTGCGGAAGCCGACCCTCAAGACGGCGTATGTCTGTCCCGCGTCGCAGAGCGACGTCTCGGTCTACAAGAACCTGCTCTTCGTCTCAGGCGAGAACCTTGCCGGCCGGCTCGATTGCGGCACCCAGGGCGTGGAGGACACGGTCAGCTCCGAGCGGCTCCGCGGCATCCGGATCTTCGACATCACCGACATCACCAAGCCCCGGAACGTCGGCAACGTCCAGACCTGCCGCGGCTCCCACACCCACACGGTGCTGGTGGATCCCAAGGACAAAGAGAACGTCTACGTCTACATCTCGGGCTCCTCGCACGTGCGGTCGCCCAACGAGCTGCCCGGGTGCGTGAGCGCGCCCAACGATCCCAACTCGGCGCTGTTCCGGATCGAAGTCATCAAGGTGCCGCTGGCCCATCCCGAGCAGGCCGCGGTGGTCAGCTCGCCCCGGATTTTCAGCGACCTGGTAGCGCCGCCCAAGCACGGCGAGGCGCCGGAGGACATCGCGTCGGCCAAGAAGGATCTGGCCGAGGCCAAGGCCAAGGGTCTGTACACCGCCACGATCGAGGGTGAGGAACAGGTGATCCCGCCCCAGTTTGCGGCGGCCATGCTGGACAGCATCGTCAAGGCCCGTCAGGGCACCGGTGCTCCGACCGCGGCCGATAGTGCCACCCTGCGGTCGTCGATGCAGGGCATCGTGGACGAAATGATGAAGGCCCACCAAGGCCAGGATCCGGGCCCCGAAGCCGGGCCGACCCAGTGCCACGACATCACCGTCTATCCGGCCATCGGACTCGCCGGCGGCGCCTGCGGTGGCTACGGACTGCTGCTCGACATCAGCAATCCGGCCCAACCGACCCGCATCGGCGCGGTGGCCGATTCCAACTTCTCCTACTGGCATTCGGCCACCTTCAACAACGACGGCAGCAAGATCCTGTTCTCGGATGAGTGGGGTGGCGGGGGCCAGCCGAAGTGCCGCGCCACCGACAAGCCGGAGTGGGGCGCGAACGCCATCTTCACCATCGCCGGCGGGAAGATGCAGTTCCAGAGCTACTACAAGATGATGGCCCCGCAGACGCAGGAGGAGAACTGCGTGGCCCACAACGGCTCGCTGATTCCGATTCCGGGACGCGACGTGATGGTCCAGGCCTGGTATCAGGGCGGGATCTCGGTGTTCGACTGGACCGACGCCAAACACCCCAAGGAGATCGCCTTCTTCGATCGCGGCCCGGTCGACTCGACCGAGATGGGGAACGGGGGATCGTGGTCGGTCTACTGGTACAACGGCGTCATGGTCAGCTCCGAGATCTCGCGCGGGCTCGATATCTTCGAGCTGAAGCCGAGCGCATTCATCTCCCAGAACGAGATCGACGCGGCCAAGTCGGTCCGCATGGAATACCTGAACACCCAGGGTCAGCAGAAGCTGGTCTGGCCGGCCAGCCTAGGTCTGGCGCGGGCCTACCTGGACCAGCTGGAGCGGTCGAATGGGTTGGAGGCGGGCCAGATCCGCGATATACGGCAGGCCCTGGCTCGGGCGGAGAAGGCCTCGGGCACGGCGCAGCGGGATGCACTGACTCAGCTGGTCGCACGGTTGGAGAGCGATGCGACCGGGTCTCGGGAAGCGGCCAAGGTACAGGTCCTGGCGAAAGTTGTCCGGGAGCTGGCCGACGCCCCGGTCAACACGGCCGCCAATTAACGCCGGGCGGCTATGATCGCCGGGCCTATGCTGGCCACCTGGAACTTGGCGGTTGCTTCGGTTCCGCGGTGGTCGGCAAGACCCTCGGACGACACCGTTTCACCGGGAGCGATCGGCCCCAGCGTCGTAAAGCTGACGGCGACGATCTTCCCGGCGGCGTCGTAGGTGCTGAACTCGATCTCGACCGACTCCAGCTGGCTGCTGCTGGTGTTGCGCACACCAACGGTCCAGAGGATGAACCCGTCGGTATCGACTTGCCAGTCCGAGGACACGATCTCAGCGGCAGCGAGGTCGGTCCCGCCGCTGCCGAACTGGACACTCGCCACCTGGACGTCCGCCGTCGCTTCGATTCCGAAGTACTCGGCAAAGCCCTGGGTCGCCCGGGTCTGACCCGGCGGAATCGGGCCGACGGAGGTCGAGCCGGACGCGAGCACGCCGCCCGAGGCGTCGCGGCTGGTAAAGTCGATCTGGGCGGTCTCGACCAGCTGCGCGGTCGGGTTGCGCACTTCGACCACCCAGATGACGGCGCCGTCCTCGCCAAAGTCCGGCTCAGGGTAGAAGGCGGACGAAACCACCTCCAGGCCTGCCGCGGCGGTCGAGAGCCGGGCGACAGCGGTCTGGTTGGAGCTTACAGTGAGGGAACAGGAGGTGGCCGCTCCGCAGGCGGCGGCGTCACCAGCCCAACCATCGAAGGCTGAGCCTGCCAGGGGCGTCACCTCGAGCCCCACCACCGTGCCCGCGGGATAGGTGGCCGTGCAGGTCCCGGCGGGGGCGGCGGTGCCGGCCAGATCGCAGGCGAGCGACGGCTGCACGCCGGCCGCGGTTGCGACGCGGCCCGAGCCGGCGCCATCGCCCGCTACCGTCAGAGTGAAGGATCCGGAGGCAGGAGGACCGGTCAGGTCATCGCCGCTGCTGCAGGCGCCCAGGATTCCGAGCACGATCGCCGTCGGCAAGACCTTGTATCTCATGTAGCACCTTTCCCTGACAAGACAGATCCAGGCAGTGGCGTCGTGAGCAGCTTGGACCGTGGGCAAGTGCCAATGTCCCGGCGATGGCCCGTGCCGTCCGGGGCCTGCGTCACAGCGCAGAGCGTGGCGGTCGCCAACCATGGGAGTACGAGTGGGTTACGAATCCGACGAAATGGGTTAGGGGGATGAGGCCGAATCAACTGAGTTGATGGGGGCAGCTCAGACGAGCCGGAAGGGTTCAGATATCAGCCCGACGTGACCTCGATGGATGAGGAGCAGAGGCTGCTCGAGCGGGTGCGCCAGCTCCGGTCGAGGGTGGTGGGAAGCGCCCGGCCGGAGCCGGGCGCCAATGTTAAGAACTTGCTACTCGCCCGGACCGACCGGGTGGGTCTCCGGCAGATTGTTGCCAATCGTCACGTGATTCCCATCGGCCACGTCGAAGCAGGCCGGGTGCTCGAACCCATCGATGCTGGGACCCGAGGTATAGATGATGTTGTCGGTGTTGCTCTCCCCCACCCCGGCAGGCACGTCATCCAGGTTGAGCGAGTGCCGCAGTTTCCACGCGATGATGTGGTCGGTACACGAGGTGTCGCCGCTCACTCCCAGTCCGCCCAGGAGCTTGCCGCTCGGCGAATACAGCGCCAGCCCACCGCCGAACACGTTGACCCCCCCGATTCTCTTTTTGATCATGAAATCCTTCGTGGTACCGAAGTCCGAGGCCTTGCCGCCGTACGCCACGTCGGGATCGACCGGATTGCTTTCCTGGAGACCGAAGAGGCTCCCGCCCGGCTGCACCGCCGCGTAGAGATTCGCGCTGCTGAGGGCGAAGCCCTCGAGGCTAAATGCGTTGGCGGTGTTGGCCTTTTGTGCCGAGATCACCCGGCTGCCCGGCCACTGGTCGCCCCGTCTCTCACCGGTGAAAACCACATCGACCACACGGCCATCCCGATCCAGGATGGTGGCCCACATGTCGAAACCCAGCCCGCCGTTGGCCTCCTCCTGGATCTCCCGGAGCTTGGCGCGGAGAGCGGAATGACTGGGGAGAAAATGCGCAACGGTGGTGGCTTCGATCTGTACACTGGGGTCGGTGGGACCGTCACTACAGGCGGCCGCCAGGGCACTCGCGGCCAGCAGCGCGCTATGGAAACGACGCATATGCAGCTCCTTGGGTTTTCGGGCTATGGAGGGACGCGCGAACGGCGGGGAGCGAACCGGAGGCGGACGCGGGCAGTAAGGTGACATGGCGCCGTTGCCTGCAAGGAGGCGGGTTGCAGAGTGTTCCAACCTACGGCCGGGACCGGGGCCCACAAGATCCCGAAAACCTTACACGCGCGTCCGTGACCCGAGACAGGGTCGTCTCCACCGGCGACTGGGACGCCATCATCGGTGACGGGACGACTTTATCGACGGCGGGACTGCATTTGCCCGACAGCGCTTGCAACCTTCGAGGCCAACCTTCGAAGGATCGGGTTGTTCTCGGACCCGATCCTTCGCTGCGCTCAGGATGACAGCGAACGCAGCCGGACCTCGATGAACCTTCGCTGTGGCCCCTGGCTCGTGAGGTCCAACGCCCGTTGATACGACTCGATCGCCTGGTCCCTCCGCCCCAGCCTCCGGCACAGCTCCGCCCGAGCCGAGTGCGCCAGCGGATAGTCCGCCAGCTCGCCGCGGGCGAGTAGCGCGTCAATCACCTTCAGTCCGGTCTCGGGCCCATCCCGCATCGCCACCGCCGCTGCGTGGTTGAGCTCGATCACCGGCGAGGGATCCGCCCTCAGCAAAACGTCGTACAGCCCCACAATCTCTTCCCAGTCGGTCTCGGCGGCGCTTGGCGCCGCGGCGTGCACGGCGGCGATGGCCGCCTGAAGGCTGTAGGGCCCGAAGCTCCGCGATCCCAGCGCCCGCTCGACCAGGTCAACGCCCTCCGCGATGTGCTCCCGATTCCACAGCGAGCGGTCCTGATCGTCCAGCAGCACCAGCTCGCCCTCGGGCGAGGTGCGCGCCGGACGACGCGACTCGTGCAGCAGCATCAGCGCCAGCAGCCCGACGGCCTCGGGCTCCGGCAGCAGCTCCACCAGCAGCCGGCCCAGCCGGATCGCCTCGGCCGACAGGTCGTGCCGGGTGAGCGAGTTCCCCGACGAGGCCGAGTAGCCCTCGTTGAACACCAGGTAGACCACGTGGAGTACGGTCGCGAGCCGTTCGGGCAGGTCCGCCCGGGCCGGCACCTGGTAGGGAATGCGGGCGGTCTTGATCTTGGCCTTGGCCCGGACGATCCGCTGCGCCAGCGTCGGCGCCGGCGACAGGAACGCGCGGGCGATCTCTTCGGTGGTGAGCCCGCAGACTTCCCGGAGGGTCAGGGCGATCTGCGCGTCGGGAGGCAGGGCGGGGTGACAGCAGGTGAAGATGAGGCGGAGCCGGTCGTCCTCGACTTTCTCGTCGTCCATCTCGTGCGCCGGGGTGACGCCGCCGCCCAGCCGCTCGGCCACCGCCGCCAGCGATGCGTCAAACCGGGCCCGGCGGCGGAGCCCGTCTATCGCCTTAAAGCGGCCGGTCGATACCAGCCACGCCCGGGGATTCCGGGGAACTCCCTCGGCCGGCCACCGCTCGACCGCGGCCGCGAACGCGTCCTGGAGCGCCTCCTCCGCCAGATCGAAATCATCGAGGAGGCGGATCAGGGTGGCCAGGACGCGTCGGGATTCGGTGCGGAAGATTCCTTCTACGATCTCGGTCACGGCGACATGGTCACCTCATACTAGCCCTTTGCCGCTTGCTGCCCCGCTGCCGCGGTTGCCGCCTCCTGAGAGAAGTCCACCACCGGCCGGACCTCGACCCCACCGTACCGGGCACCCGGAATCTTGGCCGCGATCTGGATGGCCTCGTTCAGGTCCTTGGCGTCGATGAGGTAGAATCCGCCCAGCTGCTCCTTGGTCTCGACGAAGGGTCCATCGGTCGTGGAGATCTTGCCGTTCCGGACCCGGACGGTGGTGGCGGTCGGGGTGGGCTGCAGCGCCTCGCCCGCTACGAGCTTGCCGTTGCTTCGGATGCCTTCGGTGAAGGCAAAGTATTCGCCCATGACTCCCTCCGACTCGGCCTGCGGCATCGTCTCCCAGCTCTTCTCGTTCTCGTAGATCAGGCACAGGTATCGCATGGCACCCTCCAGACGGTGTTTTGATTGATCCCCGACAAGTAGACGTTCGGGAGGCTCGGGAATCGACAACTTCAATAAGGGCTCCGCCGAAAGGCCTGGAGCTTTGCCTCGAGATCGGCCGGGTCGGTCTGAACGATTTTCCCCCAGGGGTTCACGTAGATGCGCACGGTACTCGCCCCGGGAATCCGGGTCGGCGCGAAGGCAAAGCGCCACACCGGCGGGTCTTTCCGCGGGTCAGTTATCCCGTGCCACTGAATGGTGGTCTGCTGGGTCCCCATCTGAGGGGGGGGCGAGCCCAGCAGCGTTCCGACGCTGCTATACGCCAGCGCCCAGGACACCCCGGTCACGAGCAGCGCCACAAGCGCCGCCACGAGAAGAAGCCAGAAGAGGCGAGCCATGTTGCCTCACTCTACGTCGAAGGACTCATTGATCTCGTCGAACGGGACGGCTCCGGCCAACCCCTTGAAGGTCCCCAGGTCGGCAATCTCCTTCGCTGCCTGAAGGAAACCGGTCCAGGCCGCACGGGCCAGCGCGCCTCCGACGCTGATCCGCCGCACCCCGGCCGCGGCCAACGCAGCCACCGTGGTGAAGTCTCCCCCTACCAGCACATTGACCGGCTTCGGAGCGACTGCCTTCACCACTGCGGCGATCTCGGCCCCGGTGCGAAGACCCGGAGCGTACAGGCAATCGGCTCCCGCCTCAGCATACGCCCTCAGACGGCGGATCGTCTCGGCGAGGTCGGGCCGTCCCACGATGTAGCCTTCGGATCGGCCGGTGAGGACGATACCGGTCTTGCTGTGGTCCAGCGCCTGGCGCGCGGCCCGGATCCGGTCGACGGCAAGATCGAACTCGAGCAGCGGACGGGAGCCGTCCCCGGTGGAGTCTTCGATCGAGAGGCCGGCCACCCCGGTCGCCGTGGCCGCCGTGACGTTGACGGCAACCTTGTCCGGATCGACAGCAAAGCCACCCTCGAAGTCCGCGTTGACCGGCACTTCAACCCCACCGGCTATCGCCCGCATGTGGGTCAAGGCTTCTTCCAGCGACACCCGGTTGTCTCGGCGGCCGAGCGACCAGGCGAACCCGGAACTGGTGGTGGCCAGCGCCGGAAAGCCGAGCCGTACGAGCGCACGGGCGCTGCCGAGGTCCCAGGGATTGGGAATGATGAAGCAACCGGATTGATGCAGCCGGCGAAACACCTGGCAGCAGTCGACCGTGACGGACGTTCCACTCATCGAACGATCGCGAACTGCATGGTCAGGTCAGGCCCCGCCTGGGGAGGAATGGGAGGCACCGTGACGAACGCCCCGAGCGGATTGGCCGTGCCGGTTGCCCCCTCCACGGCTGCAGTCACGAGGGCCGGAGAACTCCAGGCTGTACGTACCTCCCGGAAGCAACGTGAGCTCACCCTCTGAGATGAACTGATCGCATTCGGCGTCCGCGCTCTCGAGGTACGGCAACGGGCTGCCCTCGACCCCCACGAGCCTGTAGGTGCCGGTGATCTCATCGTTGGGCTCGCTGCCACAGCCCATCATCAGAATGAGGGCGACCGGAAGCGAAGCCGCCCGAAACAGTCTCATGGGGAAACTCCTGGGTACGTCATAGTGGAGACGATGACCCTAACCCCGGTCGGTCTCCGACATCTCGTGCAACAGCGTCGGGTACGCGGTGGGGCCGAGGTCCACCGGCTCCGTCACTTCCAGCACTTCGTCCTCCGCCACCACGTAGGCCCTCTCGGCGGGACCGGGCTGCACCACCCCGCATCCGGTGAAGCTGCCGAAAGCGGGCAAGATCATTCGGTGTTGGCCCACCAGGAAGCAGGGCAGGGTCTCGCGCTGAAGGCCGCGGCCCACCAGGGTGAGTGCCGGGTGGACGTGCCCCGCCAGGCCGTAGGCACCCTCTTCATCCACCGGCTCGTGCCGGAAGATGAACGGCGGCACGAACGCCGGCGCGTTGACGCAGTTGATCTGGAGGTCTTTCGGCGGGTCGCCGGCGTGGCGGTCGTGGTTACCGCGGATGAGGAGAATCTCGAAGGTGCCGGCGAGGCTCCGCCACCGCCTGAGCTCCGCCAGCGTATGGGAGGCGACCCGGCCCGCCTTGGCGTGGAACAGGTCACCCAGCACCACCATCCGGCGGGCGCCGGTCCGCCGCAGCGCGCTATCGAGCCGGGCCAGGTCGTCGCTGGTTGTGCCGATGGGGATGGGAATCCCGGCGGCGCGAAAGGTGGAGGCCTTGCCCCAGTGCAGGTCCGCCACTACCAGCGTGCTGGTGCCTGGCCAGTAGAGTGCCCGCTCGCTCATCAGGGTCACCTGCTCGCCTGCCAGCGTAAGACTCACATCGCTCATCGAAATCCTCTGCCGCTTCCGCGTCCGAACCTCATGCTCCCGTTGCCCCGGTCCGCCGCCCGTTCCAGCGGCGCCGCCAGCCGCCGCACCCGATCGAGAAACTTCTCCGAGCTCACCTGCTCCCGGGCCCGGTCCACCAGCAGCGCGAACGCGAGCGGGGTGGGGCGCTCGACGTCGCTGATGACCACCCTCCCGCCGGCGATCCGCTCCAGTGTCCGGCCCAGCCGGCTCCGCTCCAGCTGGCGCTCCAGCACCTCGCGATGGGCCTGGAACAGGAGGAGGTTCTCCGGATCGTAGCGGGCGAACACGTCGTACAGCAGCCCGCTCGAGGCCTGGACCTGCTTCACGCTCTTGTTGCTGCCGGGATACCCCTGGAAGATAAGCCCGGCGACCCGCGCGATCTCCCGGAACTGGCGCCGCGCCAGCTCGGCCGCGTTCAGGCTGGCCGGAATGTCGTGCAACAGGTTCTCCGGCAACACCAGTCCCGCCTCCAGCGCTTCCTCCAGCGGGGCCCGAACGGGCGACAGCAGCTCGAAGCCGTAGTCGTTGGCCGCCAGGGTGAAGGTGATGGGACCGAGCTGGGCCAGCCGGTAGGCAAAGAGCGCGGCCAGCCCCTCGTGCACCAGCCTGCCCTCGACCGGGTAGAAGAAGAGGTGGTGCCCCTCGCGGGTGCGTACCCGCTCGATCAGCAGCTCGTCCGGAGCCGGCAGCCGCGACCACTTGGCCTGCAGCTCCATGATCGGCCGCACCGCCTCCATCTCGGCGCCCTCATACACGCCGCGACGAGCCTGGTCGAGCTTCCCCCGCACCGCGGCGGCAACCTCGGACGAGAGGGCCAGCCTGGCCCCGGTCCAATGGGGGACGACCGATGTCGGCTCGTTGGACGTCCGGACCCAGGCCGTCATGTCCCGCACCCGGACGAACTTCAGCTTCCGTCCCGCAAAGGTGAACACGTCACCTGGACGAAGCCGGGCGATGAAGTTCTCCTCCACCGTGCCGACGGTCTTTCCCCGGATGAACTTCACCTTCATCGCCGCTTCGCTCACGATGGTGCCGATGGACATGCGGTGCCGCATGGCCGCCATCCGATCGCGAATGACGTAGAGGCCATCGCGCTCGACCACCTTGTTGTACTCCGGGTACGCGCCGAGCGCCTGGCCGCCGTGGGTGACGAAGTCCATGATCCAGCGCCACTCGGCGTCGCTGAGGTTGCGGAATGCGCGCGTGGTACGCACCTCGGCCAGCAGCTCCTCGGAACGGAAACCACCTCCCACGGCAACGGTGACGGCGTGCTGCGCCAGCAGGTCGAGTGGCTGCTCCACCGGAGGCCGCGACTCGATTGCGCCCGCGGCCAGCGCATCCCGGGCGGCGGCCACATCCAGCAGCTCCAGCGCGTTGACCGGCACGCAGGTGAGCCGGCTGACCGCGCCCGGCTGGTGCCCGCTTCTTCCCGCGCGCTGGATCAGCCGGCCCACCGCCTTGGGGCTCCCGATCTGGAGCACCCGGTCCACCGGGGTGAAATCCACGCCGAGGTCGAGGGTGGAGGTGCAGACCACGCAGCGTAGCCGGCCGTCCCGGATGCCGTCTTCCACCCATTCGCGGGTGCTCCGGTCCATCGAGCCGTGGTGCAGCGCGATCACCCCGGCCCAGTCGGGGCAGGCGGCCAACAGTGCCTGGAACCAGAGCTCCGCCGTGGCGCGCGTGTTGGTGAACACCAGCGTAGTCCTGCCTTCCTCGACGGCGTTGACCACCTCCGGCACCATCCGGAGTCCGATCTGCCCCGACCAGGGAAACCGCTCGACCGTCTCCGGGATCAGCGAGTCCACTTCCAGCACCTTGGGCACCAGCCCGCGGATGATCCGGCCCTGCGAACGTACACCGAGCAGGGTGTCGCGCGCGGTCTCGAGATTGCCAAGGGTGGCGGAGAGTCCCCAGGTGCGAAGCTTGGGCCGCCAGCGGCGGAGCCGGGCCAGGGCGAGCTCGGTCTGCACTCCGCGCTTCGAGGCCATGAGCTCGTGCCACTCGTCCACCACGACGAGGTCGAGGTGGTCGAACAGGGTGGCCGCGTCGGTGCGAGTGAGGAGGAGCGCCAGGCTCTCGGGGGTGGTAACGAGCGCGGTGGGTAGCCGCTTGCTCTGACGGGCGCGCATCCGGGGTGCGGTGTCGCCGGTCCGCGACTCGACGGTCCAGGGGAGGCCCAGGTCTTCGACCGGGGCGCGAAGGGCATCTTCGGTGTCGGCGGCCAGGGCTCGGAGTGGAGTTATCCAGAGAACGCGTAGAGGTACTGCGGCTCGGTGCTTACCCGCTTGCTCGCTTACCCGCTTCCCGACCGGATAGTCCCCGAGCCACTCCAACACCGGACCCATCCAGGCGGCGTAGGTCTTGCCGGTTCCGGTGGCGGCATGGATCAGCCCGCTCTCGCCTGCGAGGTAGGCTCCCCAGACCTCCTCCTGAAACGGAAAAGGCTCCCAGCCTTCCGAGGCGAACCACGCTCGGACACAGTCGATCGGCTCGCGGTCGGCGCAGTCGATTGTCGCAGAGGGTTTAGATGATTTAGCCTGCGGCGTGGCAGCGGCTTCGGCCGACCTCTCCGCCCGCCTCAGCGCCGCTCGTGCGCGCCTGAGATCAACCGCCAGGGCGGACCCGCCGCGTCCGGGTCTATCGTTCACTTGAGCCCTCGCATGCCCATCCAATCCTTCGCTCCGCTCAGGATGACAGCGGATCTGAGATCGCCTCGATGTACCGATCGGCCGATCGGTGCAGTGCCTGCTTGCCGTCGCTCAGGATATTCTGCCCGAACCACGCCCCATAGATCTGATCGAAATCGAATGGCCCCACCGCGGCCACGATGCGGCGAACCGTCCCAGCGTTCAACGGGATGTAGTTGGGATAGCTGTACAT
>JBKJZM010000277.1:0-2575 GCA_046715295.1 Gemmatimonadales bacterium
GATGCGGTGGTGCGGTCGCTGTCCATTGCGATGCATGCGGAGCAGGCCATGGTGCTGCCGCTCCTGCAGCTCAAGGAGTTCGACCAGTACACGACCACGCATTCGATGAACGTGTCGGTACTCGCGATGGCCCTGGGGGAGCACCTCGACCTGGGCGGCGCGACGGTCCGCGCCCTTGGCGTGGCCGGGCTGCTGCACGACCTGGGTAAGACCTGCATCCCGCGGGAGATCCTGGTGAAGCCAGGGAAGCTCACCGACACCGAACGGCTGGTCATCCGGGAGCATCCCATCGTTGGTGCCCGAATGCTCCTGGCGAGCCCGGAGCCGATGGAGCTCGCCGCGGTGGTGGCCTATGAGCACCACGTGATGCTGGACGGGGGAGGCTACCCTGCCCTTCAGGACGCGAGAGGGGCCCAGTACGCCAGCATGCTGGTTCACGTCTGCGACGTCTACGATGCGCTACGGACCAACAGGCCCTATCGCGAGGCCTGGGAATCCGAGCGGGCTCTGACCTACATTCAGGACCGCTCGGGCGTCGAGTTTGATCCGGGCGTCGCTCAGGCGTTCATCGCGATGATGCGGCAGTGGGACCGGCGGATGGCGGCGGTGCCAACGTAGCGCCGGCGCGCGACTGCAGCAGGTGCCGCACGATCAGGTCCCCGTGGCCGCGGGCGTTCTCGATGAACAACCGGTTGGCGTCGTTTCCGCTCGCAATCACCCCTGCCAGGTAGCATCCCGGAACAGGCGTTGCCATCGTAGCCTCGTCGTGGGCCGGCACACCGGTTACCGGATCTACCGGCACGCCGAGTCGGTGCAGCTGGCTGGTGTCGGCATGGTACCCCGTCATGGCGAGAACGGCATCGGCCGCGATCATCTCCCCGGCCCCGCTCTCGTCTGACACCACCTCGACGTGCGTCGGTGTGATCGCCCGCACTCGTGACCGCCAACGCACGGCAATGCTCCCTTCCTTTACCCGATTGACGATGTCGGGCAGCACCCATGCCTTTACCGTCCGGTCAAACCCCTCGCCAAAATGCACCAGCGTGACTGTCGCCCCCGCGCGCCAGCACTCGAGCGCGGCGTCGACGCTGCTGTTGCCCGCTCCGATCACGATCACCCGCTGATGCCAGTAGGGGTGGCCCTCGACGAAATAGTGCGCTACATGAGGAAGATCCTCGCCGGGAACCCTCAGGTAGTTGGGGTTGTCGTAGTAGCCGGTGGCGAAAACGACTGCCGCGGCGCGGTAGGCCTTGCTGTCGTGGCGCCGGGCGACCTCGATTCGGAAGGAGCCGTCCGGGGCCCTGGTGACCTCCACCACGTCCTCTCCCGGACGGATATCCAGCCCGTAATGCTCAGCGACACGGCGATAGTAAATAAGCCCATCCTGCCGGGTGGGCTTCTCGTGGCTGGCAATGAAGGGAACCCCACCGATCTCGATCCGCTCCGGGGTGGAGAAGAATGTCATCGCCAGCGGATACCGCTCGATGGTAGACACCACCGTGCGGCGGTCGAGCAGCAAGCATGAGAGCCCCGCTTGCCGCGCCGCAATGCCGGTTGCCAAACCACACGGCCCCGCGCCTATGACCAACATGTCGACTGATTCAACCTTCATTGTGTCTCCTTCAACACACTGCTCACCTCCCCGCTCCCCCGCTGACTAGACCTCGATGATCTGGTCCCGCCGGGTCCCGACACTCACATACCGCACCGGCACCCCGGACAACTCCTCCAGGCGGTCGAGGTAAGCTCGCGCCGCGGAAGGAAGGTCCGCTAACCGTCGCGCGGTGCCAGTGGGTTGCTGCCAGCCAGCATGCACTTCATAGGTCGGCCGTACTCGCCCCAGGGCCTCCACCTCGGCCGGCATCTCCTCACAGCTTTCACCATCCAGCTGGTACGCGATGCCGACCGGGATCTCTGCGAATGAGTCGAGCACGTCCAGCTTGGTGACAGCCAGCCCGGTCAGGCCGTTTACCCGGGCGGCATAGCGGACGACCGTGGCGTCGAACCATCCACAGCGGCGAGGCCGTCCAGTGACCGCGCCGAACTCACCGCCCAGCTCCCGCAGGCGCTCTCCAAACGGGCTCTCCGCCTCGGTTGGCAGCGGTCCGTTACCCACGCGGGTGGTGTAGGCCTTCACCACGCCGAGCACCCCGTTGACGGCGGTCGGTCCGATACCGGCACCTACCGCGGCCCCACCCGCGGTCGTGTTCGACGAAGTCACGTAGGGATAGGTGCCATGATCCACATCCAGAAGTGCGCCTTGTGCCCCCTCGAGAAGCACCCGACGCCCGGCCCGGATCGCACGGTGCACCATGAGGCCGGTGTCGGCCGCCAGCGGCAGCAATCGCGGCGCCAGGCGCTGCAGCAGCTCGGCGTGATCCTCGTATCGGGCGCGCTCACTGCTTCCCATCATGGCCAGCAGCCGGTTCGCCCGCTCCACCCGGTCGGTCAGCAGCCGCTGAGCGCACTCGACCCGGCGTAGATCGGTCACCCGGATTCCCCGGCGCCCGTACTTGTCCTCGTAGGCGGGCCCGATGCCGCGGCCGGTGGTGCCGAGGTTCTGGCTCCGCTCACT
>JBKJZM010000278.1:0-5171 GCA_046715295.1 Gemmatimonadales bacterium
CGGGACGCCGCAGAGCAGCGTGGCCATTGCTTCTGCTGCTCTGCGGCGCGTGTGACTTCTACTACCATCGCCTCCCGTCGCCGGATGACCTGTGGCACATCATTCCCTGGTTCGATCACATGGTCCACGCCCGGTACATTCGTCCCTACGAGACCCATGCCGTTCCCCGGTATACCCCGGAGGGATCGGTGCCGGTCAGCGGTGGAGAGCCTGACTGGTCCGCCGAATGGGTGGCAGGCAAGGCCACGACGGCCAATGCGCTCAAGAATCCCCTGGCGGCTGCTGCCCACTTACCCGGGCCATCGGTGCCGGTGATCCCCCGCGAACTCGAAGCGGCCGGCGACACCCTTTATCAGAATTTCTGCAGCGTGTGTCACGGCCCCACCGGAAACGCCGACGGGCCGATGTCGCGCCAGATGGGTGCGCCCTCGCTGCTGACGCCCCGGGCTCGAGGGTATGCCGACGGGTACCTCTACGGCATCATCCGTTACGGTCGCGGGGTGATGCCTCGTTATGGCGACAAGGTTGTGGTGCCGGCGGACCGGTGGGCTATCGTGAGCCACGTGCGAAGGCTCCAGGCAGGGTCGCCGGCTACTCCGGGTGAGTCGGCTCCGATTCCGTCGGGACCCAGCGCAACCGGTTCCACGGCGGCGGTGCCCAAATGAGTCCGACCATGCACGACAGGCTGGTGCAGCGGGCCGTGAGTGGCCGGTACGACCTATTTCTCGGTGTCGGCGCCGGTCTCACGATTCTCGGACTAATCCTCTTCGTGCAGTCGCTACTCGGGGGAGAGGCCACAACCCTTCGCGCGTGGCAGCTCTTCCACGTTAACTGGATCTACTTCACCGGACTCGCGGGCGGCAGCGTCGCCTTTGCCGCGGTACAGAAAGTCACCAACGCCAAGTGGTCCGGCCTGATCATCCGGTTTGCCGAGGCGGCCGTCGCCTTCCTTCCGATCTCGCTCATCGGCCTCGCGCTGATCTTCACGGCTGGTTACGAATACGTGTACGGCCCGATGCAGGTTGCCCTGCACGAGCTGCCGCACTCCAAGGCGGTGTGGCTCTCCCATGGGTTCATGTTCGGTCGCCTGGGGCTGGGACTCCTGGCCCTGACCGTGGTCGGGTGGAAGCTGGTACGAGCCGATGTCACGCCGGATATCCATGCCGTGCGCGGTATGGTGGCCGGTGGGCGGCGGCAGCTCTACGAGCGATGGGCGGGTGAGTACAACCGCCGCCCCGCGCCGGAGCACGAAGCCGGAATCCGCCGTCTGGCGCCGGTCTACCTGGTTCTCTACGCCTACGTATTCACCCTGGTGGCGTTCGACGGCATCATGGCGCTCCAGCCGCACTGGTTCTCCAACCTGCTCGGCGGCTTCTTCTTCATGGGCTCGTTCCTCGGTGCCCACATGCTGCTGGCGCTGCTGATGATCTACGGGGCCAGGCATCTCGGGGTGGCGGATCTGGTGTCGCCCAAGCAGCGGCACGACCTGGGGAAGCTGTGCTTCGGGTTCACCGTCTTCTGGACCTACCTCATGTGGGCCCAGTTCCTGGTCATCTGGTACGGGAACCTTCCCGAGGAGACCGGCTTCGTCTTCGCCCGGCTCTGGGGACACTGGTTGCCGATCGGGAAGGCCGTATTTTTCGGAATGTTCCTGATCCCCTTCTTCGGGCTGCTGGGCGTCGCACCGAAGAAAACGAGGGTGACACTGGGCTTCTTTGCTACGGTCAGTCTGGTGTCGCTCTGGCTGGAGCGGTACCTGCTGGTCATGCCATCGATCTCCCCTCTGCCCGGCCCCGTCTTCGCCCTACCGGAGCTGGGACCGACGCTTCTCTTTGCCGGTCTGTTCCTGCTGTCATACGCGCTGTTCGCCCGCACCTTCCCGATGCTCTCTCCCCGCCTGGCCGAGATCACACTCAACCGGGAGCGCGGTCACGCCATCACGTCCCTGGAGTTCGATCACGAGGAGGGGGCTCGCGACTATGTGTCGCCGGAGCTGCTGGAGCGGAGGAGTAAACCCCGGTAGGAACAGCGTGAACGGTGAACAGTAAACAGTAAAACGGGCGGTCATGTGACAAGAAAATCCTCCGATGTCGACTGGCACCGGAGGATTCTTTCGTTAGCCCACCCTGTTCACCGTTTACCGTTCACGCGGTCACTTAGAGCGCATCTCCGCATTCAGCCGTCGAATCATTGCCAGGAGACTGTCGGGAGGCAGCGCGCCGGTAATCGCGATCATCCGGTCGCCCCGCTGCATGGCCATGCTGCCGTCCATCCGCTCCGCGCTAACGGGGCTTGAACGGCTGGAGTCGATCGACGAGACGGTGGGAATCGGGTCGCTCATCGTCCGCCGGGCCAGCAGGTGGGAGACGTCTTGCGCCGGACCTTCGATAGTCCGGATCACCTCACCAGAGGAGAGCTGTTGCGCCACCACCAAGAGTGGCTGCCTGCCCTGCTCGCCGGCCTGAACTTGCACCTGAACGATGGGCAAGCCGTCGATGTGGGGCAACTTGTCTCCGGCTTCGGCCTGAGCTCCCGCCCATGACATCGTGCGCCACATGCCGTCCAGCTCGAACTCGTGGGAGGTGAGCGGGATGTCGATCGAAGAAAGCTCCAGCTCGGGCGCGGCGAACACGGGCGGAACCAGGGTGGCCGAGGTCTCCGCGGGAGACGCGGAGCGCAGGGCTACCCGGGCCGGCCGCCTGGGTGCCCGGGCTCGGGTGGACTCGGTGCCCGTAGGACGAAGAATGGCGGGTGTCAGCGTCGGGGTCCTGGAGTCCCTGACTACCGCCTGCCGGGACACGGCAGCCGGGGCCACAGCCGGTACTCCCCCGGCCATGCGAGCCGGGTCTCCCGGGCGCATCAGGTGACTGGCGGTCCAGCCGAACGCCACCGCCGCCACGATGCTTGCGGCCCACGCGGCCAGGTGAGTGCGTCGCCGGCGAGCCGAAACCTCGAGGTCCGCCCGGCGCCGGAGGGTCTCGAACGGGGTAGGGAAGGAGCGAGGCGGCGCGAGCCGGGCCAGCAGCGCGGTGGTGCGGTCACGCAGCGCGGCGATGCCATCCCGGGCCCCCTGGCATGATGCGCAGGCGGCAAGATGGCTCTCGATTTCCACGCATTGGGAACGGCTGAGCCCTTGATCGAGATAGGCGTGCAGCTCGTCCTCAGGAATGTGCCGCATGAGTCCCTTTGTTGGGGTTCTGCCGGTCGTGGGCTTCCACCAGACGGCGCCGCGCCCGTGCCAATGTGGTACCAACGGCCCCTACCGCGAGCCCCGTTTGAGCGGCGATCTCGGGATAGCTGAGACCGGCATCCCAGAGGAGCAGGATTTCCCGGTCCCGGGCGGTCAACGTGTTCAACGCCTCCTGCACCGAGGCGACCCGCTCATCATGCTCCACCAGTGCGTCGGCGGCCGGAGCTACCGTCGGCTGGGCCACAGGATCAGCCTTGAGCAGCGTAAGGTGCCGTTTCCGGCGTACCGCCGCCCGGGCCTCGTCCCGCGCCAGATTAGCCGCCACTGCGAACACCCAGGCCCTGGGTTTCTCCGGCCTGTGAGCCAGCGCCCGGACGAAGACTTCCTGGGCCAGATCCTCGGCGCGCTCCGCGTCCCAGACCTTGCGGTACAGGAAACGCACAACGGCCGTATAGGTGGTCTGGTACAGTTGCTCGAGTTCGTCCGTCACTCGTGCTCCTCAAGGGCTGGCGGCATGCCAGGAGTGCCCGGCAGGTCGATCAAGAGGACGGCTCACCTTCTGGAACTTGCACAACGGCCACTCCTATGAGCGGTGCCGCGCCCGGGGGGCAAAAACGCAGCCCGGGTGCAGGCCCTTGTTCTTCGGTGGCCACTCGCTGCAAAGGTCCGGCTTGGCGGGGCGGCCGTCTGCCCTGACCCGCCCATGCAGGGTGCAGGCGATCCCATCGTCGTCCAGGAACCCGCAGGCGGAAATCATCTCGGCCTCGATGGAGAAATCGCCCGCTCGGGTCACCTTGCAGAGATACGGCGATCGGCGGGAGCGCACCAGTGCCTCGAGTCTCCGCTGACGCTTGGTGCACATGATCTCGATCTGGAGGTCACGGCAACAGGCCGCCCCTCGGGTGTTATCCGCCGTCCGGCAGGGTGCCAGGGCGCACGGGTTCGGCCCATCGAGCACCGGCAGCGCGCGGGGCGGGGGCCGAAGCGTCCGGACCGCGGTCCGTCGATTATCAACGATGAGGAAGCGATCCCGAGTCAAACGGGCGGGCTGTTCCGGCTGGTACGCGCCGCGCGGATCGGGTCCCCGGAATCCGTGGGCGGCGCAGCGGGCCGTGGCGCCCTCGCGCTGGAGGTACCTGCAAGAGACATGGAGCATGGCCTCCACATAGAGCTCGCCTTGATCCTCCCAGACCTCGGAGAAGGTGATGTGCTGGGTATGGCCGAACAGCCAGGTGGCCTCGTGGTCGAGCGAGGTGGTGCCGTCCTCCAGTGGACCGATCCGCAGGGTCACAGGCAGGCTTCGACACTGGGCACCCAACGCGCGGCAGGGTGGGATGGTCAGGCTGGCTGGGGTCGGGGATTGAACGGCGAGCTCCATGCGCTTCCGGGGCAAGAGAAACCAACGGCTCCCCTAAATTAACGGGCTCGCCTCCGGCGGGCACCGCCCGGATCCCCACTTCCCTTTGCCCCCCCGGTGCTTATACTCGTGAAAGGGTTCACAAAGTCGGTAACCTCATGTTCGGAGGCAGAGCAGCGAAAATGCGGATGACTTCCTTGGTGGCAGGGCTCGCCATCGTCTTGGCAGCATGTGGTGGGGAAAAGAAGAGCTCAGAGCAGCCGGCAGGTGCTCCGGACCAGGCGGCAACGCCAGCGGCAACACCCACCGCCGCGGGGGCGACTCACGACGTCAACATGGTGCTCGAGGGCAGCAGTTACAAGTACGTTCCCGCCGAGCTGACCGTCGGGCCCAACGACGTCATACGGTATCACAACAAGAGCGGCGGCCCCCATAACGTTGCGTTCTGGGCCGACAGCATCCCCTCCGGCGCCGCTTCGCACATCGTCCTGCCCGATCCGATGGCTCCGCTCTCCAGCAAGCTGGTGGTTGCCCCGGACGAGGTGATCGAGGTCAAGTTCAACGAGGCTCCCAAGGGCGCATACAAGTACTATTGCACTCCGCATCTGGCGCTGGGCATGAAGG
>JBKJZM010000279.1:0-6655 GCA_046715295.1 Gemmatimonadales bacterium
ACACCCACGGACGGCGAGCCATGCCTTCGTCCGTGGGCCTGTGGGCCGGGGCGCTGGCCGAAGGTGTGCTCGATACCGTTGAATCGCTGCCGGCGCTCTGGGCAAGGGTGGACCGCTCACCGCTCGGGAGCGCGGCCGGATATGGCGTGCCGCTTCCGCTCCAGCGCAATGTGGTGGCTCGGGCGCTCGGCTTTTCCGGGCTGGACGTCAACGTGGCTTCGGTACAGGGGGGGCGGGGCAAACTCGAGGCCGCGGTGCTGTTCTGGTGTACCCAGCTGGGGCACGACGTCGCCCGGCTGTCTCAGGACGTGATCGTGTTCAGCGGGGAGGAGTACGGCTACCTGACCCTTCCGGCCGACCTGGCGACCGGGTCGAGCATCATGCCGCATAAGCGGAACCCCGATCTGTTCGAGCTGACCCGCGGGCGGGCGTCGGCCGTCGAGGGCGACCTCCTTGCGGTGCTGCAGATCAAGGCCAAGCTCTCCGGCGGTTACCACCGCGATTTCCAGTTGCTGAAGGAGCCCCTCATGCGGGGACTGGATCGCACCGGGGCGATGCTGGAGGCCGTGGCCCATGCGCTCCCGAAGCTCGGGGTAGACCCGAAGCGCTGTCAGGCGACCCTGGCCGGCGGAGCCCTGGCTACCGACGAGGTCATGCGGCGGGTGGAAGCCGGCCGGCCATTCCGTACCGCCTACCGCGAAGTGGCGTCGGCGCTCCAGGACGGTGAGAGCTTCGATCCGCCCCCCCCGGCCCGGATCATCTCGCGCCGGAGCTCGACCGGCGGCCTGGGCAATCTCGGCCTCCCCGATCTGAAGACACGGATCCGACGCTCGCGCTCCTGGAACGCGCGCGAGCGAAAGCGCTTCGATGGCGCGATGAGCAAGCTGGCCGGCAGCACCGTCCGCCCGTCCGCCCGTCCGCCTGTCCGTTCGTCATGACCGCCGACCGCCGCAAGCGCCATCTCAAGATTCTCGAGCTCATCAGCACCCGTCCGGTGCGTACTCAGGAGGACTTGGCTGATGCCTTGACCGCGTTGGGTTGGGATGTCACCCAGTCCTCAGTGAGCCGGGACATCGCGACGCTCCGGCTGGTGAAGGTGGAGGGCGCCTACCGCCGGCCGCCGCCGGGTGCCTCGCGGAGCGATCCCGACGAACGGCGGGTTGGGGAAGGGGTGCTCACGATGGAAACAGCCGGCGATGCGTTGGTGGTGCTGCACACCCCGCCGGGAGAGGCCAACCATGTTGCGGTCGCCCTCGACCGGCTGGCCTGGCCTGAGGTGATCGGCACCATTGCCGGCGACGACACCATCTTCCTGGCGGTCAGGAACGCCGCCGCCCAACGGCGGGTTTTGCGTGCCGCCCGCCGGCTGAGCACGGGCTAGTCGGACTGGTTCGCGGTAAGCAGGTTCAGCGCGTCACCCGCCGCGGCACCCCCGGCTGTGTTATCGAACATGCACCAGACTTCCCCCGCGGCTTCACTGAGGGCGGAGGCGAGACGTCTGATACTTTCTTCCTCGTACGCGGAAAAATACTTTCGCGGCGATCCGTGTAGCCGGTAATAGGCCGGCTCGGGCCACCCACCGGGCTCCGCCGCGACAGGTACGACCGCAGGGTCTGCAGCGACTCTCCCAATCCGACTCGTCCTCAGTAACGCATCGGCCTCGTCAGCAAACCAGCTAACGTGGCGGGGCTCGCAGACGATCGGTCCGGCGTGACGCTCACGCAGCGTCGTAAAGAAGGAAGTCGCCAGCCCTGGATCAAAGGCGAGACTGGGAGGGAGCTGGACCAGGATTGGGCCGAGCTTCTTCCCCAGCAGACCGGCGCCGGTCAGGAACTCGTCGAGTGGTTCCTCCACGTCTACGAGCTTGCGCTGGTGGGTGATCGCCTTGGGCAGCTTGAGAGAGAATCTGAAGCTGGCCGGCGTCGACTCGGCCCACCGCGCGTAGGTAGCCGGCCGGTGGGGCCGGTGAAAGGTGGAATTGATCTCGACGCCCTGAAAGACAGAGGCGTAGCGTTGGAGCGTGCTCCCGGCGAGGGGGAAGCGTTGCGCGTGAGCCCGGGGAATGGCCCAGCCTGCAGTGCCGATAAAGGCGCTCGCGCGTAATCTCGAGGGATCATTCACACCATACTCCGCTGGTGCCTAAGAAAAGGGGCGGCCGGAACCGGCCGCCCCTCCTCAATACTAACGTTCCCTGACCGTTAGTTACGCTTCCTAACTAATTCCTGCGGGAAGTGCGGAGGCTGGCATGAAAAGGGCGGCTGGTGGCCGCCCCTCGCAGAAATCCGACACAAATGGGTTATCTGGATTGCTTCAGGTTGAAGCCGTTCGACTCATCCCCGATAAGGTCGAATCCAGCCGCGTTGTTTTGTCCGAACCCGCTGATCTTAGCCACCAATCTGTAGCCGCCAGCCTTGTTCAGCGTGAGGTTCGGAAAAGTGGCAACTCCGTCGTTGGTGATAGCGGTATTCCCCGTGGCTCTGACCGGCGCCCCCAGATTGGCTACAGCCATTAACTCTACCACGGCCCCATCGAGGTTGGTGCCACCTTCCGGCTCCACCGTCACACTGACCGCACTACCATCCTTGAACTTGATCTGCTGGTTCGTCTTCCCGTCGGCGACCTGCTTGGGGAAGTCCAGGGTAATCGTCCCCGGATCAACCGCGACGCTCGGACTCAACGAGCCGATCGAGCCGCCCGGGGGACGGGTGCCGAGTGCGGTAGCGAGCAGTGGTCGGGGACTGAAGAAGTCGAAGACCCGTTGCGCAAGGACTGATGGGCTCCATCCCTCGGCAGTTCTCAGAGAAGTCCCCCCGGCCGGGCAGAAGGAAGGCGTTGCGCTGGGAACGATCTCGCCCAGTGCATTGTGCTGAATCAGGTATTGGGCGCCGTTATCGATGATGCAGGTTCCCACCACGACCCCAGGATTGAAGGTCAGGGTTGGAATGGTGAACCAGTCGAATACCGTGCCCACTTGGGTCTCGTTCGTGAACCCGGGAGCCGTGATCGGTGCGCCGTAGGCGAGGAGCCGTGTATTCACCGGCACCGTGATGGCGTTCCAGGCGTATTTCGCGCCGGTGACGGTGTTGAGCGGTGGCTCCATACCCCAGGCGACATCGTGTGAGACCGCGGCTGCGGTGTTACTTGGCGAGCTACCTCGTACCGCGAAGGCACCGTTGGGGCCCAGCGCGGCAGTAAAGTCGGTTGGTGTGGCCCCTACGTTCATGCAGGGCAGGATTGCATTGGCCAGGTTCGACCCGATTTGAGGTGAGCTCGGCCCATAAGTGGAGACCAGGTCGAGGATGCCGAACCCGGCGCCGGTGGCTGCTACTGTCCCCGCTCCAGCGTCCTGGATCACCCGCAAGGAATCCTGCGCGATCTGCCTTACACCATTGGGGAAAAGCTGGTTAGCGAGATTCCGGGCTCCGGAAACATCGCAGCCCGAGGTGGCAAGGGCGGGTGGACCGAGCTGCGGCCCGGTCGGAGAAGAGCCCCGGTCAGTACACCCGAGCACGGTGAATCCCAAGCCGGCGAGCAGGAGGTTGGCGCAACGGCGCATAACAATTTGCCTCTGGTGTATTCGGGAAGGTGCAGATTTCTGCAGCGGTTACGCGCTCGTCCAACTCCTCAACCGTTTAGCAATTAGACACGAGGGCTGAGGAACATACCTCTCCCCGGGAAGAACACAATGGGCCGATGTGTTTTCAACGGCATACAGCGCGACAAGGGGGCTGCCTGCGTGAAAAGACTGTGAATTGCGCGGTAGGTTAACGGTTACTGCGGGTTCCTCCCACCAGGGCCTGATACCGTGGATCACCCCTCAAGTCCTGATACCACCAGGACTCGTCTCGGTCGACCGACGAACGCTGTTGCGGGTTGCTGGCGAAGTAGAACCCGAGTAGCCGTATCGCCTCGTCCTTGTCGCCAAGAATGGTGCGGACAATCGCTTCGAAGCTCACTAGCTCCCGCGGAGGATCCACCGTGGCGTCGGCTCGTGAACGCGCCGCTACGGACCTTGCGCTGTCCGCTAGACCCGCCCGGGCAAGAGCCATTGCGACCAGCATCTGTCCCCGTAGGCGTCGGTAGTCACGGAGGTTGGGTGGGCTGAGACGGACGTAGTCGTCGAGCAGGCTCCATGCCTGGTCGATATCCGGTTTTTGGCCCCTGAGCGCGAAAAGCCAGATCTGGCATTCGGCAAACCGTGGGTCGGTAAGGAAACGCCGTTGGCCCTCACCACACCAGTGCTTTGCCTCCACTCCGTCTTCGAGATCGAGCGAGGTGGAAAAGAGCCGCCAAATCGTCAGGTTGGCGTTGGTGAGGTAGGGATCCGCGTCGTAGGCCCTTAGCGCGGCCAGCTTGGCCTCCGCCGTCTCCAGCTTGTTGATCAGCAGATGGCTGAGAGTGTTCCAGGCGGACGCCTGCTCGGGATTCGCGGCCACCGAGGCTCGGAGATCCTTCTCCGCGTCCACCATCAGGCGGGCCGCTTCGGCAGGATCCGGGGCGAGGTTGAGCAGCCAACGCAGGTACTGCAGGGTGCCACGGAGCTCGAGCGCATCGGGGTCTCCCGGTTGGAGCCTCAATGCCTGCTCAACGTGACCAAGGCCTTTGTCGATCCGCTCGGCGTAATCCGTCTTGTCGAACGAGCCCGACAATCGGGCCTGGCGGTAGGCAAGCCAACCGCGCTGCGTCACCGGGGTCACCCATTTCGGGTCCGCAGCCTGGGCCCTGGCGAGGAGGGAGTCCGCGCGGACGAACTGTCGTGTAGCCGCCAAAACATCCCCGGCCGTAATGAGTGGGTCCGCGCCCTTTATCTCCTGTTGCGCCTTCTGCAACAGCTCCCAGGCCGCCGGGTTATTGGTGCGCTTCCGGCTCTTCCGGAACTCGACCTCCTGACCGAGCCGCTGCCGCAGGAAGACGGCGACCTCCTTGGCCAGATCATCCTGTAACGCGAAGATCTCCTGACGGGGCCGCTCCAGCACCTTGCTGCCGATCTCGGCGCCTGAGCCGGCGTTGACCAGTGAGACGCTCACTCTAAGCCGGTCTCCCGACTGCGCCACGTCACCGGTCACCAGGGTGCCGACCTTGAGGGCCCGGGCCACGCTGTCGGGTGTCACGTTCGCCTCTTTGTAGGGGCTCACTCCGTTGCTGGAGATTACCTGCAGCGTTGGTACCTGGCTCAGCTCATGGATCAGCGACTCCGTGAGTCCGTCCGCGAGGTAGCCGAGCGAGTCCTGCGCTCCCCGATGCTCCAGATACATCACCGCGATGTGATTGGGGCTAAAGCCCGCCGTACTGCCCGAAACGTTGGCCGGCCGTAGCCAGATACGCCATGCCGCGAGTCCTCCCGCTACCAGCAAAACAGCTCCCGCAACAGACCAAAACCAGGCGCCTCGATGCCGGGTCAGCGCGATTAGCCTGGCCGGAATGGGTAGACGTTCGGCCGGTATCCCCCCGCTGATGCGGCGCCTGGCCGAGCTGGTCCTGGTTGACGTGCTTCGCCGCGCCCGGATGGTACGGGACGAGGTTCGGCGCTCGAGGGGACCGAGGTCCACTTCGGCCAGAGCCTCGGCAAACTCCCGGATGGTCGGGAACCGGTCGGCCGGGGTCTTCTCCAGCGACCGCATGATGGCGTCCTCGATTTCGTCCGGTATGGAGTTGCGTACCACCTGGAGACTCGGCACCACCTCCATGGAGTGCCGGGCCAGAATGGCCATCGCGCTGGGGCCCTTGAAGGGAGGCTCACCCACCAGCATCTCATACAGCATGCACCCGAGACTGTACTGGTCCGCCCGGCCGTCCACCCGCTCACCACCGTGAGCCTGTTCGGGGCTCATGTAGTGCGGCGTTCCGACCGCCATTCCCGTCTCGGTGAGCTTGTCGCCGCCAGCGTGGGTCACCGCCCGGGCGATGCCGAAGTCGGCGACCAGAGCATGACCCTCGTGGAGCAGGATGTTCTCCGGCTTGATGTCGCGATGAATTACTTGCTGGGTGTGGGCGCAGTGGAGCGCTTCGGCGATCTCGCAAGTGAGCCCGATAGCGTCCGGCAGGGAGAGCTGCTCCTCCCGGTCGAGGCGGGCGCGCAACGACTCTCCCTTCACAAACGGCATGACGTAATAAAGGAAACCGGCGGCTTCGCCGGAATCGTACAGCGCGAGAATGTTGGGGTGTTGGAGCCGGGCGGCGACCCTGATCTCGCGGAGGAATCGGTCGGCACCGATCGAGGCGGCGAGCTCCGCCCGGAGAACCTTTATCGCGACTGGCCGCTCATGTCGGGAGTCGTGGGCCAGATATACGGTGGCCATGCCGCCCTGGCCGATCAGGCGCTCGACGGCATAGCGCCCTTCGAGCGCAGCACGTAGTAAGTCGAGCGGATTGGTCACGGAACTGCCTTAGCTGCGGGGAGGGGACGTACCAAGATAGGTGGAGCAGGTCCAAGACGGGCCAGAAAGAAGTGACTGGCATGAATTGAAGCTTGACGTCCCTGGTGCCGAAACTCCAGTTACTGACCGGCAGAATCGCCCCCTCCCCGTGAGGGTCGCGACAAAGGCAAACCCGTCGAAAGGCGGGGACGCAAAGCCACGAGGCTACCGCCCACTGCGCACCGATGCGTGGGGCCATGCCAGTCGGGCTGCCGAACGAACCGAAGGAGGGGTTCATG
>JBKJZM010000280.1:0-4301 GCA_046715295.1 Gemmatimonadales bacterium
TGAAGCCGATGGTGACGGGGGAGGGCACCGCATCTGCCGAGAGGCCGCGGAGGACCTCCAGCAAGGGGAGATAGGTGTCGAGCGCCGCCTCACAGATCCAGTCGCTCCCGTGCGGCCAGCGCCCATGATTCAGGACGTAGGGCAGGTGACTGTGCAATGTGAAGATGAAGTCCGTCTGGCGGGGATTCACCGGACACCGGACGAATGGGCCAGCGCGCGGCGGTAGACATCGATGTACATGGTTACGGAGCGCTCCCAGCTGAAGTCACTCGCCATTCCCTGGCGGACGATCGCCTGCCACCTGGCGGGATGGCGGAACCGGTCGAGCGCCCGGAAGGTAGCCTCCTGGAAGGCTTCCGGGGTGTAGGGCTCGAAAGCGAATCCTGTGACCTCGTCTTCCACCGTGTCGGACAGGCCGCCGACGTCGCGCACGATAGGTGGCGCCCCGTAACGCTGCGACCGCATCTGGGTGAGACCACAGGGCTCATACAGGGATGGCATGAGAAACAGGTCCGCCCCGGCCATCAGCCGGTGTTCCAGGCGGTCGGTGAAATCGAGCTGCACGCCTACCCGGTCCGGGGCAGACGAAGCCAGCTCCACCAACGCGGTCTCGTACTGCTTCTCTCCGCTGCCAAGAAATACGAACTGGGCGTCGAGTGCCAGCAGCTCATCACTTTGCAGGATGAGATCGAGCCCCTTCTGGGTGACCATGCGGCCGGTCATGCCGAAGAGGGGAACCTTGCGTCGCTGAGGCAGGCCGAATGAGCGTTGGAGGGCGGCCTTGCAGCGGCGTTTGCCCTCCAGATTGTCCACCGAGTACTGGGCCGTGATCTGGTCATCGCCCGCGGGATCCCAGGTCCGCTGGTCGATCCCGTTGAGCACCCCGACGAGACGCTCGGCCAGCGAGGTGAACACACCGTGCAGGCCAAAGCCGCCACCGGGAGTTCGCAGCTCCTCGGCCTGGGTGGGGCTCACCGTGGTGACGAAATCGGCGAACGCCAGTCCGCCCTTGAGAAAATTGACCTTGCCGTACCACTCCAGCTGGCGCCAGTTGTACAGCTCCCAGGGCAGACCGATCTGTGGCATCACCTCGGGGGGAAAGTGTCCCTGATAGCCGGGGTTATGAACCGAAAGAACGGCGGTTGCGCCGCTCGAGTACCGCTCGTTCAGCGAGGTGCGCAGATAGACCAGCGACAGGGCAGTGTGCCAGTCGTGGGCGTGCAGGAGAATCGGACCGGGCACGAGGCGGGGCAGCGCCGTCACCGCCGCCAGCGCGAAGAAGGCGAATCGGCGAGCGTTGTCGGGATAGTCCACGGCGTTCTCGCCGTAGATGCCCGGGCGGTTGAAATAGTCCAGGTGCTCGATGAAGTAAACCTGGACTCCCGTCCGCGGTCCGGCCACCCGAAAGACGCGGGCTTCTTCGGTATGGGAGCCCATCGGCACCAGAAAGGGCTGGCCCACCGGCTCCAGGTCGGGATCGGCATCCCGAACGGAGCGGTACAGCGGGAGAATGGCGGTGACGTCGAGCCCTGCGGCCTGCTGAAACTTGGCCAGTCCGCTGACCGCTTCGGCCAGGCCGCCGGTCCGGGCGTACGGAAAGTATTCCGCGGCAATGTGAACGACGGAGACTGGCCGGCCCCCAGCGGTCTCGAGCGACGGTGTAGAGGTTACCGGCTCGCGAGCCGGTTGGCGCAAGGTCGCCATCCTGTCTGCCTCAAGCCGTGGGAGGATCGTCGCCGGATGCCTCTCCCTGAATCGCCGGTGCGTAGTATTCCTGCACGTATTCCCGCAGCATACGCCGGGCGGTGAACCGGCTGCCGGCCAGTCGAAGCGCGTGACGCATCTTTTCTACCCAGCCCAGCGGAGTGCCGTGGGCATTCCGGGTGTAGTAGAGCGGGACGATCTGTTCCTCCAGCAGCCGGTAGAAATCCTCGGCATCCGCCGCGTCGGCGTCCTGAGCCTCGGCCACGGGAGAGATGGCCCAGCCGCTCAGTCCATCGTAGCCCTCCTGCCACCACCCGTCGAGGGTGCTGAGCTGAGGCACTCCATTGAGCCCTGCCTTCATGCCGCTGGTACCCGAGGCCTCGAGCGGCACCCGCGGCAGGTTGAGCCACAGATCGACGCCCTGCACCAGGAGGTGTGCGAGGTGCATATCGTAATCCTCGAGGAAAGCCACCCGGCCTTCGAACGCGGGATCGCGGGTGAATTGGTACACCGACTGCAGGACTTCCTTGCCCGGGTTGTCCGCCGGGTGCGCCTTTCCGGCGAAGATGATCTGTACCGGGCGCCGTGGATCCACCAGCAGACGCTTGAGCCGGTCGATATCCCGGAACATCAGGTTGGCTCGCTTGTAGGTGGCGAAGCGGCGACCGAAACCAATGGTAAACGCCATCGGGTCGAGCAGAGTTCCCGCTCCCACCACCTGTGCGGCCTCCTTGAGCTGGCCGGCAAACCGGCGCCGGGCATCCTCGCGCACGAAGTGGGACAGTGCGCGTTTCTGCCTCAGGTGGGCGTCCCATAGCTTGGCATGGTCCAGGGTGAGTACCCGGTCCCAGAAGCCAGGCTCCTCGAGGCGCTCACCCCAGTCAGGGCCGAGGTGCTGGTCCAGCAGGGCCATGATCGGACTCGCCATCCACGTGGCCAGATGCACGCCATTGGTGACGTGCCCGATCGGCACCGCCTCCCAGTGCCGGTTGGGCCACAGCTCACGCCAGATGTTGCGGGAGACCTGGCCGTGGCGGCGGGAAACGCCATTGACCCGGCCGGAGAGCCGCATCGCGGTGATCGTCATGTGAAACTGCCCCGGCAGGCCCGGGTGGGTGCCGAGGCCAAAGAACGCTTCCCGATCGATCCCCATTTCTTCCCACACCGGTCCGGCGCAGGCCTCGAGCTGGTCGATGGTGAAGGCGTCGTGCCCGGCGGGCACCGGGGTGTGGGTGGTGAAGATGCTCTGGGCTCGGACTCGGCCCACCGCCTCGTGATACGATGCCCCACCCGCGATCAGCTCCCGGAGCCGCTCCACCAGCATGAAAGCGGCGTGCCCCTCGTTGGCGTGCCACACCGATGGGTCGATCCCCATCGCCCGGAGGACCCGCACGCCGCCGATGCCGAGAATCCATTCCTGCCGCAGGCGCAGCTCCAGCCCGCCGGCGTAAAGCTTGTTCATCAGCCCCCGGTCATCCGGGTGATTCGCCTCAAGATTGGTGTCGAGCAGGTAGATCGGGACCCGGCCCACCATCATCCGCCAGGCCCTCACGTGGACCGGCCGTCCGAAACTCTCCACCGTGGTGACCCAGGGCTGATGGTTGGATCCCGCCACCGCTACCAGCGGCGTCGCGCTCACGTCGTACTCGACGTCGCTGTCCTCCTGCCACCCATCGAGAGTCAGCCGCTGGTCGAAGTAGCCCTTCCGGTAGAAGAGGCCGACCCCCACCAGCGGCACGCCGAGATCGCTTGCCGCCTTGCAATGGTCGCCCGCCAGCACGCCCAGGCCGCCGGAGTAGATCGGCACCGAGCTGTGGAGCCCGAACTCGGCGCAGAAGTACGCCACCGGTCCGCGGCCGAGATCGGGATAGTTCTGGGCAAACCAGGTATCGCCGTCGTTGGACTCGTGCGCCATCCGCTCCATGACGTCGTCGTAGCGGCGGAGGAAATCACTGTCGCTGGCACAGGCGGCGATCTGGGCGGGATCGACGCGGCAGAGCAGCTCCAGCGGATTGTGCCGGGTGTCGCGCCAGAGCGGCTCGTCGATGGATTGGAACAACCCGCGTGCCTCGCGACTCCAGCTCCACCAGAGATTCATCGCGACGGCCGCGAGTCCCTCGATGCGGGCGGGGAGATATGGAATGCGGCTCGGTTGAATCAGCATGGCCAATTATAGCGCTTAGTGAACCAGCTTCTTATACCTGATCCGGTGCGGCTGATCGACCGAGGCGCCCTTGCGCTTGTGGTAATCCGCCGCGTAGTCCTGGTAATTCCCCTCGTACCACACGGCCTCGCTATTGCCCTCGAAGGCCAGGATGTGGGTGGCGATCCGATCGAGAAACCAACGGTCGTGACTGATGACCACGGCGCAGCCGGCAAACCCCAGCAGCGCCTCCTCCAGCGCGCGCAGGGTGTCGACATCCAGGTCGTTAGTAGGCTCGTCGAGGAGCAGGAGGTTGCCGCCGCTCTTCAGGAGCTTGGCGAGGTGCAGGCGGTTCCGCTCGCCGCCGGAGAGCGTGGCCACCTTTTTCTGCTGTTCGGATCCGCGGAAGTTGAATCCTGCGGCGTAGGCCCGGGCATTGACGGTGCGGCGACCG
>JBKJZM010000281.1:0-12060 GCA_046715295.1 Gemmatimonadales bacterium
GGGTGGAGGTGGTGGCGTCGGGCGGCGGCTGTCACCACCCGGGCCTCATGGCGTCGCTGGGCCGACAGCTCGGCGCCCGGGGCAATCATCCACTCCGGCTCTTCGACGATCTCTTCTTCCCCGGCGATGCAAAGGAGGCGGTCGCGTTTGCCCTGTTGGGGTACCTCACGCTGCATGGCCAGCCGGGCAACATTCCCGCGGCCACCGGCGCAGGCGGATCGCGGGTGCTCGGAAGCGTCACACCCCCATGACGGACGGAATGGCGAAGTCGGTCGACCCCGCCAGACTGATCATGCCGGCGCTCCGGTCCGACGCGCTGAGCGGGTTTGCTCACGAGGCCGGGCGGATCGCCGATACCCTCGAGATCGGGGTGGGGGGCTACATCATCTTCGGGGGCACGGCGGAAAGCGTCCGCCGTCTGACCGCGGATCTCTTTCGGCGGGCCGGTCGACCTCTGCTGATCGCGTCAGACCTGGAGCGCGGGGCGGGACAACAGGTCGCCGGCCTCACCGAATTCCCGCCGCCCATGGCGCTCGCCTCGCTGGGCGATCCTGCGGTGGTTCGTTGGGCGGCCGCGGTCACGGCCCAGGAAGCGCGCGCGGTCGGAATAAACTGGGTCTTCGCCCCGGTCGCAGACCTGGACCTGCTGCCGGAAAACCCGATCGTGCAGACCCGGGCCTTCGGCGCCGATCCCAATGAGGTCGCCACCTACGTGCGCCACTGGGTCGAGGGATGCCAGGCGGCCGGGGCACTCGCCTGTGCCAAACACTACCCGGGGCACGGTCGCACCGCGGTGGACTCCCACGTCGCGCTACCGGTGGTAGAAGCTCCCGCCACGGCGTTGCGCGCCACCGACCTGGTCCCATTCACCGTCGCCGTCGCGTGCGGGGTTGCTTCGATCATGACCGCGCACGTCGCCTACCCCACACTGGATAGCTCGGGCCTTCCGGCAACGCTTTCCCCCATACTCCTGGGTGAGCTGCGCAGCACCTTCGACGGTCTCGTGGTGACCGATGCGCTCATCATGGATGGTGCCCTGGTCGGCCGCCGGGAGTCCGATGCGGCGGTCGAAGCGATTCAGGCCGGAGCGGACCTGCTACTCTATCCCAACGACGCCCGCCGGGTTCGCGAGGCGCTCGAGGGAGCCCTGTCCAGCGGTGCGCTGGGACAGGATCGCCTGAACGAGTCCCTCCGCCGCTACCACCGTGCCTTGGCTGCGGCCAGCTCGCCGACGCCTCCGGTCACGCGCGGGCCTTACGAGTCGGCGGAGGCTTTGGCGGACGCCCTGCTCGACCGGGGGATGATGACTCGACGCTCAGTGCCGGCGCTGACCGAGCCCATCGACCTCGTGGTGGTGGACGATGACATCGGTGGTCCGTACCCGCCGGGGCCAAGCGATTACGTCCACCGGGCCCTTGGGCCCGAGCGGATCGGCCGGTACGGTGGAGGCTCGAGAGTCTTGCTGGTGTTCGCCGAGCCGAGAGCCTGGAAGGGCCGCTCAGGGTTCGGCCCGGCCGCCCAGCAGGCGCTGGCTCATCACGCGCCGGACGCCGACCTGATCGTGCTCTTCGGCCATCCCCGTCTCATGGCGGAGCTGCCGAGCAAGGCGCCGGTGCTCATGGCGTGGCATCGGCAGCGGCTGATGCAGGAGGCGGTGGCACGATGGCTGGAACACCGACTGGGCTAGTCAGCTGGCCCTGCTTGCCCCCTTGATCCAGGGAAGGAGGGCAAAGGCGGGGAGCGCAAGAAGGAAAGTCAGAAAGAAGTACCGGGCGTACCCCATGTTTTCAGCCAGCAGCCCCGAAGCACCTCCCGCCAGTGTCCGGCTCAGCGCCAGCAAGGCCGACAGAACCGCGAACTGGGTTGCGGCGTAGCGTCGCTCACAGACTGACATCAGAAAAGCCAGGAACGCCGCTGTGCCGAGTCCATGGGCAAAGTTCTCGAAGAGCGCGGCGCTGATGATCAGCGGCTTCGACGTGGGAACGCTGGCCGCGGCGGCGTAGCCCAGGCTCGACAGCGCTTGGACAATGCCGAGGGTCCAGAGTCCGCGAAAGATTCCCATCCTAGTGGTGAGCAATCCGCCAAGCACCGCGCCGGACACGGTGGCGATGATGCGGCCCGGCGTCAGGATCGCTCCAATTTCTTCCAGGCTGAAGCCACGGTCGACCCAGAACGGCCGGGTCATCGGCTCCATGGCGTAGATGTCGATCTTGAACAGCAGCGCGAAGAGAGCCACGGCCCAGATGTTCGGCCGGGACAGCAATTCGCGCAGCGGCTCCCACATGGACATCGCCGTGGTCACCGTGCGCTTGGGCTCGGGAATGAAGAGCGCCGCGACCGCAAGCACGCCAATCAGCGTCGCGCCGGTGAGAAATGAGGTTGGCCACCCCTGCCGCCCCGCAAGCCAGATCAGCAGCCCACCTGCCGTGAACATCGATATCCGGTATGCCGCGATCCGAACCGAATTTGCCACCCCCAGCTCGCGCGTGGTGGTTGCCTCGATGGTATAGGCATCGATGGCGATATCCTGCGTAGCCGACAGGGTCACCATCACCACCAGTATCAGCCAGAACCAGCGCGCCAGCTCACTGAGCTCGGTGGTTCCCAACGCCAGCGTCAGGAGCGTCAAGCCAGCGAGGCAGGCGACGATCCACTGCCTCCGGCTGCCGAGCCGGTCCACCAGCGGGGCCCAGAGGAACTTGAATGTCCAGGGAAAGCTGACGGCGCTGATCAGGCCGATCTCGACCAGGCCCGCGCCATGGGTGCGCAGGTAGACCGGAAGCGTCTCGTTCACCAGCCCGAAGGGAAACCCCGACGCAAACGATAAAGCGGCCAACCAGGCCAGCCGCGCCCGCAGGGGAGCGGCCACCCCGGCCGGCTCTGCCCCATCAGCCTCTCCGGGAGAGGGCCCTACTGCCACACGGTAAGCAGAAGCAGGAGCACACCCAGGATGACCAGAATGAGGGCCAGGGAGCGGATGCGGTCCATCGGCGGCGCGTAGTCCGACGCCGACTCCTCCGGGCCCCTGGTGAGCACCTCGCCGCCCGGACTGGCCTGGTCGGCCCGGATCGGCGTCAGGTCGGGCACCGTGGTGGATTGGACAGGCTGATAGGTCTGGTGTCCGACGCCTTCGCTCCCGTTGGCCTCGGGCAATCCCTCACCCTCGAAGCGTGCAGCAACGACAGTAATGTTGTCGGGCCCGCCGCGCGCATTGGCCAGATCGATGAGAGCCGAGCAGAGCACGGGGAGATCGGTGTGCTCTCGCGCCATCCGGGCGAACTCTTCCTTTCGCACCAGGCCGGAGAGACCATCGGAACAGAGAATCAGGGTATCGCCCCGCCGGATCGGCTGGTGGGTCAGATCCACCTTGATCCGTGGGTCGGGCCCGAGCGCCTGAAGGATGATATTCCGCCGCTCGCTGTGCTCTGCCTCATCCGCCGTAAGCTCACCCGCATCGACCAGACGCTGCATGAGGCTCTGATCCTTGGTGAGCTGGACCGCCTCCGTCCCCCGCACGAGGTATGCGCGGCTGTCACCGATCTGGGTGAGGTAGAGGTCATTTCCGAACATGCCGGCGGCGGTCACCGTGGTGCCCATTCCCCTGACATCAGGGTGCTCGCGGGCGTAGGAGTAGATCTGTCTGTTGGCGAGCTCCACTGCCTCGCGCAGGCGGTAGGCGAACTGGTCGGGAGAGGCGTCGCTATCGGTTGCCCAGGCCGTGGCCAGGTGGCGGTAGATCAGGTCGGCAGCCATGGCGCTGGCCAGCTCACCGGCGGCGGCGCCGCCCATGCCGTCCGCCACCATGAAAAGTGACCCCCGCGCGCCGATCTCGTGGCGGCGGACTTCGGGCTGGAGGCTGGCGTTCCCGGTGCTCAGGTCCGCGACGAGGAAGGTGTCCTCGTTGTGATCGCGAGTGCGGCCGAGGTCGGTCTTGCCGAAGACGCTGACTCGCACGGCGCCGCCGTTCACGCGCTCCTCGGAAAGATGTAGCACCTCCGGAAATGGGCTGAGCGGAGACGGATGGCTGCCATAGTAAAGTCACCTGGCGGCTTCACGCTCTGACGAATCTAGGAAGCGGCGAGGGGAGCGTCAACGCCGGCTTGTCGTAAGTTACGGTCGCTATGTACTTTGCAGCTATGCTTGTCTCTCGCGCATCCGGGTGGGCGCTTTGGGTCGTTCTGGCGGCGCCGGCCTGCTCTTCAAAATCCGATCCTTCGCCCGCCCCTCGCACCGTTGAAAGTCCCGATTCAGGGGCTCCCGAATCGCGTCTAAACCGCTCGGAGCTGCATGCCATGCCGGCGGTACAGGACCCGATCGGACTTCGGGTAATCTACCCGGCGCTCACCGACGTGGTGCGGGTCCGAGATTCCAGTTTTCTGTTCGGATCCGTCGCCAACGGTAAGACCAGGGTCACCATCAATGGCCATCCGGTGCGGGTCTGGCCCAATGGCGCCTGGCTGGCCTGGATTCCGTTCCCGCCCGACACCGTGATCCAATTCACGATCGCGGCGCACGCGGGACAGGATTCATCAGTCCTGGTATATCCCGTGCGACGGGACAGAGGCTCTCTCCCTCGCGAAGTCCGCGATGGAAGCGCGTGGATCGACTCGGTGTCGCTTTGGCCTCAGGGTCAGGTGTGGCTTCCCCGGAATGAGTACCTGACTTTCTCAACCCGTGCGGTAGAAGGCGCGGACGTTCGGGTGCGCCTTCCCGGCGGCAGGGTTGTCCGGCTGCTTCCCCAGAGACAGTCGGAGGAGGTGCTGCCGGCGCTGAGGGCCTTCGATCGGGACACGACCAAGCTTCGCACCCCCGAAGAGGTGAGATACGTAGGCGCCATCAGGGGAAGCGCGATCGGTCCTGACGCCGGTCCCGTCCTGCGCGGCCCCACGGCCGCACTGGTTCGAGTCCTCGCGCGGGCGGCAGTGCGCTGCGTGACCGGGGCCCGCTGTCCGGCCCCCTATGCCGAGCTGGTCTCGCCCGACAGCTCCTGGGCCGTGGTTGAGGCGGCGCTCGAACGCGATACCGTGCGGCTTCGCTGGCCCTTGCAGGTCGCGTTGCTCGACACGCTTCCCGTAGTTACCCAATTCGACGACGACACCGCGGGGCAGGGGAACACCGACAGCCTGACACCCGGCCGTGCCACGCCGGGGGGCACCTATGCCTGGTTCTTTCCAACCGGCACTCGCGCCTCGGTGACCGGCCGGGTCAATGACGATCTGCGGGTCCGACTCTCGCCCGCCTCGGAGGCGTGGGTCCCCATCGCCGATGCGCAGCCGCTTCCCGCCGGACTGCCGGAGCCGCGTGCAGTCGTGGGCTCGGTCACTCTCACGCCCTCCGTGGATCGGGCCACCCTGCGAATCCCGCTGACGCAGCGGGTGCCGTTTCAGGTGGTGGAAACCGAGCGGAGTCTCGCTATCACCTTTTACAGCGCGGTGGGGGACCTGGACTGGATGCGGTACGGCACCGACTCGATGGTGCGGCAGATGAGCTGGGCTCAGACCCAGCGCCAGGAGGTGACGCTGGCGGTTGAGTTGTGGGCGCCGATCTGGGGCTATCGAACTCGCTGGAGCCGGAACGACCTCCTGGTCGAGGTCCGCCGCCCGCCAAGAATCAGGATCGACGATCCGTTGCGCGGGCGAGTGATCGCGATCGATCCGGGACATCCGCCGCTTGGCTCCACCGGCCCGACCGGCCTACGCGAGGCAGATGCCAATCTGGCGGTGGCACTTCGGCTGCGAGACATGCTCCAGGCGGCGGGCGCTCGGGTACCGATGACCCGGACCACCGATTCCGCCGTGGACCTCTGGCCTCGAGTGGCGCTGGCGGAAAGCACCGGCGCGGAGCTGCTGATTTCGATTCATAACAACGCGTTGCCCGACGGGATCAACCCCTTCACCAACAACGGGACCAGCGTATTCTATAATCAGCCCCGGAGCGTGCCGCTTGCATCGGCCATTCAGCGGGCGCTGGTCCGCCGGCTCCGGTTGCCGGACCTGGGAATCAGCCGGGCCGATTTCGCCATCGTCCGAGCCACATGGATGCCGTCGGTGCTGGTTGAGGGGATGTTCATCATTATGCCGGAGCAAGAGACAGCGTTGCGGTCTCCCGCTGGAACGCGACGGTATGCTCGCGGCGTCTATGAGGGAATCCGAGACTTCCTTCAGGGCAGGGCTGGAAACCAGTCTCCGGCCGGTGTGGGCCGGTCGAGATCAGGGGCGTCTCCTAGGGCGAATCCTCCCCCATCGCGCCGCGCGCCCGAAGTTGGCGCCACCGAGGGCGGTGTTGCTCCCTGAGGCGAAGTGACGAGGTTTGGCCGATGTCTTCCCAGATGATTCCGCGCATTCTTGCCAGCGCCGCCATCCTGGCCCTCCACGCCGCGAGACCCGCACACCTCCCGGGCCAGGGTGCCGAGGAGCGAGCGGAACTGGAGCGATTCCGCGACTCCGTGACCGCCACCGTGGATTCCATGGGCCTTCTCTCCCTGGAGAAGCGGTTGATCGATTCCGCCAAGGTGGATCGCGGCAACAGCATGGTCCACTTGAAACTGGGGTTCCTCTCACTCAGGCTCGGTGATCTCGGTGGCCAGGCCCACTATGACGACGCCGCGTCGGAGTTCCAGTGGGCGATCGATCTGCAACCGGCCTGGCCCTACGCCTGGTATGGGATGGGACTGGCCGAGTACGGCGTGGGTGATTCTCAGATTTCCTTTGTTACCGGCCTCAAGACCATGCTGGGCAAGGATGCCCTCACCCGCTCCGCGGTGGCGTTCGCCAAGTCAGCGGAGATCGACCCATCCTTCGTCCGCGGCCTGGTGGATCTGGCGAATACTGCGCTGAGACAGCGTGTCAACATCAAGCTCGGCGTGGCGCTGGAAGCCCTCCGGCGGTCGGCCCCCACTCCCGCCGGCAACGATCCCCAGGTGCTGCTCGCCCGCGGCCGGGTTGAGCGCGAAGTGGGCGACGGTGATTCGGCGGTGGTGGCCTTCAATAGTTACCTGCGCAACGGCCCCAACCCTGGACTCGGTCTGCTCGAGGTAGCGCGCACGCTCCTCCTGCTGGGCCGCTTCGAAGGCGTGACTCCGTACTTCGAAGGTGCCATGGTGGATGACTCGAGCACTGTCGCAGGGTATCGCGGCGACCTGGCGACCATCGCGTCCGACAGCATTCTGGGTGAGTTCGATAGCCGGCAGGGCCCCCGCCGGGCGGAATATCTCCGGCGCTTCTGGGGCCAGCGCGACCTCACCGAGCTCCGGACCGACGGTGAGCGGCTGCGGGAGCATTACCGGCGCTTGTTCTATGCCCGCAAGAATTTCCAGCTCACCGCCAACAACCGGCACTACGATATCGTCGAGCGCTATCGTTCCGGCAGCCGCGATTTCGACGACCGCGGCGTCATTTATATCCGTCATGGCGAGCCGTCGAGTCGGGCCACGTACGCCGCTCCTGGGCTGGAACCGAACGAATCCTGGCGCTACAGCCGCACCGACGGCGACCTGATTTTCCATTTCATCGCGCGGGAAGACGTGCAGGACTTCAAGCTGGTCGAGAGTCTCTTCGACGTGCTCGGCTTCAGCAGCGCCGTAAAGCTTCAGGATCGAACCGATAATGCCGGCGATAACGCCGTGGCCGAACAGTTGATGCTGTCGCGAGAGCAGCTCTCCCCGATTTACCGCCGGCTACAGGCCGCCGGCCGGGGAAGCACCGGCCGCTACCAGAATCAGGAGCGGCGAGCCGGGCAGGAGAGCATTGCGGTGGGGACCACCAGCGACAGCTACGAGCTGCGCTTCCCCAACGAGCTCAAGGCCACCTCGGAAGTCCTCGCGGTCGGGCGGGATTCCGCGGGGCATCAGGTGCAGATTGCTTATGCGATCGCGGGGTCCAGCCTCGAGCCGGTCACCGTTACTCGGGGGTTTCTCTACAGCATTCGCCTGCGCTTCGTGGCCATGGACGACCATGGTAAGGTTGTCAGCTCCCTCGATACCACGCGGCACTTCGTAGCCCCGGAGCGGGTCCCGCCCCACGAGCACCTGGTGGGTCGGGTGGCGGCCCCCGTGCCGGCCGGTCCCCTGCAGTACCGGCTGGCCATCCAGCAGGGCGAAGATGCAGGGACGACACTGCCCCGCGACAGCGTGCGGGTGGGGCCAACCACTTCGACCGCACTGAGCCTGAGCGATCTTGTGCTCGGCTCCCGGACCGCCAACCTGGGCTGGAGGCGCACGCCGGACGACACCGTGCTCTTCAACCCGCTTCGCACCTACAAACGGGGCGAGGAGATGGAACTGTATTACGAGATCGAAGGACTTCGGCCGGCTCCCTATACCGTAGAGCTGGCGGTCAAGAAGCGGGGCTCGGGGGGAGGCCTGCTGAAGAAGATCTTCGGCGGAGGGTCGGCCGCCATCAAACTCAAATTCGAGCAACAGGCCACGGCAGCGGCGGTCACCACTCATCGCAGCCTCAAGCTCGACCGCCTCAAGCCCGGCCATTACGTGCTGGAGCTGTTGGTGGTGGATGCTGATGGCCGGAAGGATATTCGGAGCCGGGAGTTTCAGGTGGTGGAGGGGTAGGCTATTGGCTATTGGCCATTGGCTGTTGGTCCTCGCTCAACGACCCTCCTCGCACTGAGCAAGGAGGGTCGGTTGTCAATCGGATCAGCCAATAGCCAATAGCGTTTCTACATTGGCCACGCAGCCGGACGGGACGGGGTCAGAATCAACAGGGGCTGAACCAGACTCTCCGCCTTGACCACCGCCTCCACCTGCACCAGATGTTGGGTGACGCCGGTGCTGGTATCGAAGGTGGCGATGTGCATGAGCATCGAAGCGAGTGGCCGGTCGGTCTGCTTGCTGCGGCCCCCTTCGGCCGAGGCGATCGAGGTGCCCGGCACTAGCGTGACGCGGGCGTGCCCGAACAACCAGAGAGGTATACCCTCGAGGGCCTTCAGCAGCCGCTCGTTGAACGCCAGGCTCTCGCCGTGCAAGGTTATCAGGCCCAGGGTCGGGCGCTCGTGGTGGCGCCGAGAGTGGACCACAAACCCGTACGTGAAGCCGGGGTCTTGCCCGGCCGCGCGTCGGAGGGCAGCCCTGAGTTTCTGCTGGCTGAACGCGATCGTATGATACGGGACCACGGGCTCTCCAAGTGGATGGCGCGGGATGTCCCCCGTGGCCGCTGCACGTGACGTGCCAAAGCTCCTGGGCGCCCGGGCAGCGGACAGCGGGGCAGACCGTAAATAGCCAGTTTCAGAGGCATCCACCCGCATCGCGTAGTTCTGTGCTTCTCGAATACACCGTCTTGCTGTCCCGCTGCCCCGTTGTCCCGCCTGCATTGCCGTCCGCAACGACATCTGGCGATACGCCACGCAATCGGCTTGAACTCCCCCGAGCGCTGACGTAGGTTGCGCGCATGTTCTGCTCCCGATGTGGAAGCGAAATCACCGGAAAATCGAAGTTCTGCCCCTCCTGTGGTCTCGACCTGATGGCGACCACACCGGTTCACGCCATCGCGACCGGGGTGCTGCAGGAGCTCGACCTCGTGCGCGAATCGCTCGCGGCGGAATATGAGATCATCGAGGAGCTGGGCCGGGGCGGCATGGCGATGGTCTATCGCGCCAAGGACCGGCAGCTGGAGCGCGAG
The DNA here is from genome assembly GCA_046715295.1 of Gemmatimonadales bacterium. GTDB lineage: Bacteria > Gemmatimonadota > Gemmatimonadetes > Gemmatimonadales > GWC2-71-9 > CAVVWJ01. The sequence continues at coordinate 9,630 of JBKJZM010000281.1, forward strand.
GTCGCCGTCAAGGTCCTGCCGTTTTCCCTCGCCTTCGACACCGAGTTTGTAGAGCGCTTTCAGCGCGAGGCTCGTACCGCTGCTCAGCTCGAGCATCCCAACATCATCTCGATCTATCGGGTGGGTCGTTCCGGGCGGGTGATCTATTTCGTCATGAAGTTTCTGCGGGGCGGATCGCTCTCCAGCGTGCTCGGCGCTCGCAAGAAGCTTACCCCGCCGGAAATTCGGCGGCTGCTGTCCGAGGCGGGAGGCGCACTGGGCTACGCCGCCCAGCGCGGCATCGTTCACCGGGACATCAAGCCCGACAACATCATGTTTGACGAGTTCGGGCAGAGCGTACTGACGGACTTCGGGATCGCCAAGGCGGCTTCGGGACAGAAGCTCACCGGGACGGGAATGTCCATCGGGACACCTCACTACATGAGCCCGGAACAGGCGCGGGCCCAGGCCATTGACGGCAGGAGCGACATCTACAGCCTGGGTGTCGTGGCGTACCAGTGCCTGACCGGCACCGTGCCTTATGACGGTGAGGACAGCTTCTCCATCGGCTACAAGCACATTACCGAGCCGATTCCCATGCCCAGCCTGGTAACGGCTGACGAGCGCCGGATCTTCGAGATCATCAAGCGAATGCTGATGAAGGATCCGTTCGACCGGTTCCAGAGCTGTGAGGAGCTGGTGGCGTCGTTCCGGGGACATCCGATCGCGGCCCCGGGGGCGGTGCGCTCCTCAGTGGCCACCTTCGTTGGTAGCGCCGCGGCGGTGGCGGGCACCGGTGCCGCCGTGAGCGGTGGGGGGGGGCTCCCTCCGATCGTGAGCCAACCGACCGCCCCGCTGGACTCGCCTCTGGTGAACCGTCGGCTCACTCCGCTGGAGCGACGCGACGCCCCTCGCCGGGTGGCGGACCGTTCGGTGGCCATGCGACCGAGCGCATCATCCTGGGCCTGGCTCTGGGTGCTGCTGGCGGTGCTGGGTGGAGCTGGAGGCGCGTTCTACTACTACAAGGCCCGAGGGTTCGCGCCGGGGGGCATAGGTATTCCGGATTCGGCAGCTGCCCTCGATTCGCTACCTGCCTCTACTTCTCCGCCAGCCCAGACGCCACTTGCTTCCGGCGATACGGCGGCGGCCCCGACGGTCACACCTCCGCCGGTGGCGCGGGACTCGTCTCCTCCGGCGCTGACGCCGCCGGCTGAAGTCGCGGGGTCCACCGACGTAACCGGCCCGGTGGACAGCGGGGGCATTCGGCTCAGCGGACTGCCCCGCGGCTCGACCGTCCTGATCGACGAGAAGCCCATCACTCAGGCGATGACCCGCCTGACACCAGGCCCGCATGCCCTGGCCATTTCGGCCCCGCGGTACAACTTCTTCTCCGACACGATCGTCATCCGGCCGGGCCAGGTACAGGAGCTCACCCCTCAACTCACTCAGCTCGGGGCGCCGGCGCCATCCACCCGGCGCCAGGTGGGCACCGATGCCAGATGTGCTCCGGGTCTGGAGTACAACGCCGACGGCTCCTGCTTCGACGAGCGTCCCAAGCCGGTCAATCCGCCGTTCGTAACCGTTCCCACCGACGCCCAGGCGGCGCCCCGGCCATCCCTGCTCTGGGTCAAGGTCTCGGCCGAGGGACGCACGGTCGACATCAGGCGGCTCCGGCCCTCCGACGATCCCGCGTACGAGCGCGAGGTCCGGAACTTCGTGTGGACCGTCACCTGTCATCCGGCTCTGAAGGATGGGGCTCCGGTCGAAGCCTGGACCCAGATGCTCTTCCCGCCCGCGCAGGACCAGTAGGGGCGCATCGCATGCGCCCTTCCTCGATCCACCCCACAGCCTTCATCGCCGCCACCGCCGCCGTCATGGGGGACGTGACCCTGGGCGAGGACGCCAGCGTCTGGTACGGCGCGGTGCTCCGCGGCGACATGGCCCCCATCGTCATCGGCGCTCAGTCGAACATTCAGGACGGTACCATCGTGCACGTCGATGCCGGGGTGCCCTGCTCCGTGGGCCGGCGGGTCGGTGTGGGGCACCGGGTAGTCCTGCACGGCTGCATCGTCGAAGACGACTGCCTGATCGCCATGGGGAGCGTACTGCTTAACGGCGTCAGGATCGGTGCCGGCAGCGTCGTTGCGGCCGGTGCGGTCGTGCCGGAGGGGATGCAGGTGCCGCCCGGCTCGCTGGTCATGGGAGTCCCCGGACGCATCGTACGGCCGGTGGACGCCGCCCTGGCCAAACGGATGGCCGCTACCTGGAGCCACTACGTCAAGGAGGCTCGAGCCCATCGGGAGGGGCGGTATCCGCTGGTGGGGAGGTAAGCGGGACAGCGGGACAGCGGGACAGCGCAGGGCGTCACCCTGAGCGCAGCGAGGGGGCCAAAGCTCGAACTACCTTCAGGCCGATTCATCCTCCTACTTGGCTCTCTGCCGTCCCGCTGACC
>JBKJZM010000282.1:0-7052 GCA_046715295.1 Gemmatimonadales bacterium
CTTCGGTGGACGTCAGGACGCGAACCTTCGGTGCGCCGCTCAGCCCATCGCGATTGACGTCCCACCGTGCCCGCGCGAGCACTGCGTGGCGTGCCGCGGCAAGACACGTGACATGGGCCATCTGGCAGCCGGTCACGAGGGAATACGATGCAGATGCCGGCAGACCGAGCACGTCCTTGAGCCAGGTGCCGCAGACTTCCTCGACCACGGCGGCGGCAGGGCCACAGGCATAGAGGCCCGCGTTCTGGTCCCATGTCGCCGTGAGCCAGTCGGCGGCGAGCGCCGAGGGAAGGCCGGCCCCGATCACCCAGCCGTAGAAGCGGCCCCCGGCATTGCCCAGGAGACCGCCGTCCGTAGCGCGGGCGAGCTCGTCGATCACGGCGACCGGATCGACGCCCTCGTCAAGCAAAGGACGCGAGAAGCGCCGTCGCAGCTCGGCGAGCGGCGTGGTGGCACACACGGGTGCGGCATCGAGCGACCCGAGATACGAGAGCGCCAGCTCGGCGGCGCGCGTGAGCGTGGCATGCTGCCGGGAGTCGAGGGGCATAGAATCGCGGGTGTCGATGTCGGTGAGGGCTGGCATGGTTATGGCTGTCCCTTGAATCTAAGCACCGTCTGTCCGTCCGCCCGCACCGTCGCGTAGTGTTGCTACAACCTGGACCCGCACTGCCGGCAATACGCGGGGGGCCGGTTCACCGCACGCTACTCGGCAAACCTTACCGTTCGCTTCAACCAATCGAGCACGATGGAGGTCAACGCATAGTCCATCCCGACCGCCTGCGCCGGAGTTGCCGGACACGCCGAGGACATCCGCCGCGACAGCCAGCCATCGTACTGGGGAAGCATCAGAATAGTCTGATGCTCGCGAAAGCCGGCCTGCGCCAGCCAGCTGTTTGGGCTGTTGCACATGCTTTCGAGCACTAGGGCAGCACGGGGATGATCGACCGGGCGGAGCAGCTCCTGCCACACCACGTCCTGCCCTGATGTGACTGCGTTACCTGGAGTAGCGGGCACCAGCGCCACCAGTGCTGCCGACAAAGAGTCACGCAAGATCAGCCGGGCGGCAGCCACGGCGCCATCGGCGAAGCCGATGACGATCTGGGGCCGGTGATGCGGCTTCATGCGTCGGAAAACGTCGCCAGCCGCCGAGGCGGCGTGCTTCGTCTGGTTCACGGAGCTGCCGGGAGAATGGCGCGTCGGATCCAGCGAGAAGAGTGACACACCCAGCCGCTCGATGTTCCACATGAGCATAGTCGTCACTCGCCGACGGTAGCGCCGCTCCACCTCCGATGCCGACGCCGGTGCCTCAGTGAGAAGCATCACCAGGGGTGCGTATCCATGGATCGCGTGCGCCTTGAGCCGGAGCTCGCCCAACTCCTCCAGGCGGCGAAACTCCGGGGGCACCGGAAGCGTCGCGTCGCGGCCTTGGCCGGCTACCCGTCGTACCATCGTGAACGATCCCCGGTAGCCGTCGTCCGCAAAGTTGGTGCGATGCCAGCTACCGATGATGCTGTCACCGCGGATCACGCCGGTCAACCGAAATGCCCCGTGATCGACCAAGGGATTGAACGCGAGTTCGACCGAGTCTCGGGCTCTGAGCACCGCACGCGCCCGACCGGACTTCGGGGGGCCGAGCATGACGTGCAACGTGGTGTCATAGGTGACGCTGAACACCCACTGAAGACCGCGCGGCACGGGGCCCGTACCCATCCGGCGCAGCTCGATCTGGCCACTCGCTTCACGCGGCCCAGCCGATGCGGCTGCCGGCCCGGTGACACACAGACGCAGCTGCCAGCTCCCGAGCACCTTCGACCCCTCGGCCTGCCCCCAGACAGGACCTACGGGCGAGAACCCGCAAAAAATTATGAGGAGCGCGCATCCGAGCTTCATTCTTCAGGCCCCCGTGCTGGGTCACGGTTGGAGGACGTCATCCTGTTAGGGTGTGGGTAGACACTCACCGGGAGTCTGCATGCGATTCGGCCGCGTCGTCCCCCTGATTGCTGCACTTGTTGGCACTGTGGCGAGCCCGGCTCAGGCTCAGTATCCAGAGCCGTTACCAGCCACCAGACTGTTGCAATTCGAGGCCTGGTCGGCGGCGCCACCGGTTGAGGCCGGCAGGCAACTAACCGCCGGCCGCCTGGCTCTGAGCTCGCGGAATCGTACCGGCCAGGCGCTCCTCGGAGGCGTCATTGGGGCGTCGGCCGGGGTGGTCGTTTGTACCGCGTTCTCTACCCTGATCAACGACTCGGCCGAGGGCGGATTGTCCTCCTGTTCGGCGGAGCGGGCTTCGTGCTCGGAGCGGCCATCGGCTGGGTGATTTGACCACCAGCGCCACGCGACCTCTCTAGCTGTTCGCCCGTCCTGTTCCTCCCGTTCGCCTACCCGCCCTCACCGAAGATACGGCGCCTCGTTCCGGGCAATCTTTTCGAACTCGCCGTCCGTCAGCGGCAGCTTGCGGAACGCCGCCCAGTTCTCGCGAGGCGCGAGATTACCGCCGGCAGCCGCATCCGAGCCATACAGTACCCGGTCGACGCCAACCTGTCGAATCCGCTTGGTCACCAGGGCCGCGTTGGCCGCCGAGATCTCGCGGTCCACGACGCTGGTCACGTCGAACCAGAGCCGGCGAGTTCGCGGATCCCGCTTCTCGACCGCCTCGGCCAGCTCGGCCATGGCACTGTCGCTGGGCGGGTCGTCGTAGCCCGGGCCGGTGCCCGCCATGTGCGCCACCTGTACCTCGATGTCGGGAGCGGCCGGCAGCAACTGCTCCAGAAATGCCCGCGCCTGCACTGCGCCGTACGGTCGCTTCTTCGAGATGTTGGCCCGGAGGTGCACCACGATCGCCATCCGGTGCTCGTTCGCCGCCCGAAAAACTCGACGGAGCTGCTCGACGTGCGCCGGATTCTCCAGCCGCACGTCCGAGTTGCCGAAGTGGAGCTTGATGCCGCCTTTGAGCCGGGAGTCCTTCGCGCACCGCTCGAGCTCGCCCAGGGCATACTCCTCGAGCGGGTTGAAGCCGCAGAACGCGCGCAGCCGCTCCGGATACTCCGCCGCCTGGGCGGCGGTCCAGTCGTTCTCGGCCCGGACCTTGGAGTACTCGTCATCGATCGTCCGTACGGGGCTGCCCCAGATGTAGGCGACCGACAGCAACAGTGCTCGGCGAATGCTGGCCGAATCGAGGTGGGCTATGACATCGCGGGCCGTGATTGACTGAAGTGTCTTCGTAGTGTCGAGCAGGGCTACCATGCCGGGGCTGAAGACGTGCTGGTGGTGATCGGCGGCGGGAACAACTGGCCCTGGGGTGGCCGTGCTGCATGCCGACGACATGAGCACCAAGGCGGTAAGGCGGTAGGGCGGTAGGACCGATAGATACCACAGCCGTGAGCATCGTTCGAACCATACCGGGATGAATCTCAGCACATATCTCGTCGTAAGGGCTGCCATCGCTACGGCCTTACCGCCGTACCGCCTTCTCACGGCTTGAGCACCGTCCACTCGACCTCGTTCAGGAGATTGCCGACCGCCTCCGCCGAGTCGCTGGTGTAGGCGAAGCAGCCGCGTCCGCCATCGGCTCTCACGCCCTTGAGCCGGCCGATGGTCTCCCGCACCCAGTCGTCCTCGGTAAAAGACTGCCGGAGACAGAAGTGCACTCGGTACGGCTTCTCCACCGTGAGCGGACGGAGCTCGCCGGCCTTGACCCGCCGGACCGCTTGCGCGGCGGCCTGGCGCAGCATGCGGTGGACCGTGGCCGGCGGGAGCACGGCAGCCGCCGAGCGGGAGAAGACCGTCTTCACGGTGACCGTCTCCAGCGGCCCAAGCATCTCGCGGGTCTCGGCGACCAGCACATCGTCGCCGCTTGCCAGCGCCATCGGCACGCCCATCTCACCGCCGATGAACCCGGCGATGCCCGGCTCGTTGAGCACCTTCCCGTTCACCGTGAACGAGTCGAAGGCAAAGTTGTGCGAGATGATCCCGGGGCTGCCCGCGTTCGCGTGCGCACCGACGATCATCATCGCGTCGACCATCGGATTGAGGCCGGTGGACATCACGATCGGCTTGGGGTAGCCCCGGATCAGGATCGCCTCCGGGTCGAGCCGCTCCACCAGGACGTTCCGGAACAGGGTGCCGCCATGCCCTTCGTTCACGATGAACTGCGTGGCGCCCGCCGCCCGCGCGCCCGCGATGAGCGCATTCACCTCGTCGGTGAGCTCCTGGCGGAACCGCTCGTGCTGGGGCGACCCGCCCCGACTCACCGGCCGCATCTCGGTCGCGTTGCGTACCGCGCCGGCCAGGCCCTCCATGTCGGCGATGATGTAGACGCTGAATCCATCACGCTGCATGTCCTGCTCCAGCTTCTCGCGGGCGAGCCGGTACTCGGTCACGCCGAAGTAGGCGGCGGGCGGTGTGGTGTCGCGCGGCATCGTGTCGCGGGCAGTCTGGCCCTGCGCCCAGGCCGGGAAGGGAAGGAGGGCGGCGACCAGGGCGAAGCGGCTCATCGGATCACCACCTCTTCGATGGCGTCGAGCAGCCAGCCCAACTGGCGCGCGCTGTCGGTCACGTACCGGAAGGCTCGGCCACCGGTCTTCTCCAGCTTGAACTCCGAGAGTGCGGCCACCGCCTGTACCATGCTGTCGGGATAGCTCATGCGGAGCTTGAACTCGACCCGGTAGGGCCGCTCCAGGGTGAACGGCTTGAAGTCACCCCGGCGCTCCCGGCGCACCGCCTCCGCCGCCCCGGTCTGCAGCATCCGGCGCACTCTCGCGGGACTGTAGGTAATTGCGGCGCTCCGCCCCACCGCGCGCTTGGTGACGATGGCGACGAAGCCGTTGGGAACCATTTTCTGAGTCTCCGCGATCAGCACGTCGTCCCCGCTCACCAGCGAGACCGAGACTCCCAGCTCGCCGGCGATGAGCGCGTTGATGCCCACCTCGTTGAGCACCGTGCCGTTCACGGTGAAGGAGTCGAAGGCGAAGTTGTGGGCCAGCACCCCGGGGCTTCCGGCGTTGGCATGCGCCCCGGTGAACATCAGGGTCCCGAAGCTGCTGTCGATCCCGGTAACCATGATCAACGGCTTGGGGAACCCGCGCACCAGGATCGCCGAGCTGTCCAGATCCCAGGGGAGCACGTTGGCGAACAGGTTCCCGCCGTGGCCCTCGTTCACCACGAAGCTCCGGGCGCCGGCCAGGCGCGCGCCCGCGATCGTGGCGTTCACCTCCCGAGTGAGCAGCAGGCGGAAGCGGTCCCAGTAGTCCGGGCTGGTGAGATCCTTGAAACGCTCGCCCTCGTTGCCGGCGATCACTTCGCGCGTGTCCACCGCGCTCCCCATCCCTTCCATGTCCGGCACCATGAACACCCGGAACCCCGGCTCGTGGGGGATCTGCTTGTCGCGGAACGGCGCGGACGAGGGCGGCGGCGTCTGGGCCTGCAGCACAGAGGCCAGGCACAGGAGTGCGGCTACGACGATCGGTCGCATCAGGTCTCCAAGAAGGTGTGAGTCTCAGGTCTCGCCGAGCACCAGCAGCTTGAGCTCGGTCATCTCCTCGATGGCGTAGCGGACGCCCTCGCGGCCCTGGCCGGATTGCTTGACCCCGCCGTACGGCGCGTGATCCACCCGGAAGCCGGGCACATCGTTCACCACCAGCCCGCCCACCTCGATTCGCTCGAAAGCGCGGAGGATGGTTCGCATGTCGTTGGTGAAGAGTCCCGCCTGGATCCCGTAGGGCGAGTCGTTGACCGCGGCGACAGCCTCGTCGAAGTCGGCGTAGGGGCGGACCGTGGTGACCGGCGCGAAGATTTCCTCGCAGTTGACCCGCATGCCGCCGGTGGTGTCGAGCAGCACCGCGGGCTCCAGCATCGCGCCGTCCCGACCGCCCCCAACGGCGATCCGTGCCCCCGCCGCTACCGCCTCCGTGATCCACTCCGCCGCACGCTCGGCGTTCGCCTGGTCGATCATCGGGCCGACGTCGGTGGTCTCCGCCATCGGGTCGCCGGTACGGAGTGCCTTCACCGCGGCCACGAAGCGCTCGACAAACCGAGGGTACAACGTCTCGTGCACCAGGATCCGCTGGGTGGAGATGCACGACTGGCCGGCGTAGAGATACCCACCTGCCACGCAGCGCTTCACCGCGTGCTCCAGGTCGGCGTCCGGCTCGATCATCACGGCCGCGTTGCCGCCCAGCTCCAGCGTCACCCGCTTGGTGAAGGCGCGGCGGCGGATGGCCCACCCGGCACGCGCCGACCCGGTGAAGGTGATCATCCGGACCCGGGGGTCGTCGATCAGCGGCGCCGCGACGTCGTTGTTGCAGAGGAGTATGGAGATCGCGCCGGCGGGATAGCCGCTCTCCCGGACGATCTCGCCCAGCAGGAGTGTGGCGAGCGGGTCCTGCGGCGGCACCTTCAGCACCATGGTGGCGCCACAGGCGATCGCGGGCGCCAGCTTATGCGCGGCCAGCAGCACGGGAAAGTTGAACGGGATGATCGCCGAGATGGGGGAGAGCGGGAACCGGCGGGTGAGGCCCCAGCGCCGCTCGCCGTGCGGCTGGAGGTCCATGGGGATCACCTCGCCGCCCATCCGCCCCGCCTCCTCGGCGCCCTGGCGGAACACGAAGACCGCGCGATCGATCTCGCTCCGCGCGAGCGCGAGCGGCTTTCCCGCCTCGGCGGCGAGGACGCGGGCCAGCGCTTCCCGTCGGTCCGCCACGCCCCCGGCGATCCGGTCGAGCACGGCGGCCCGGGCGTGCGACGGCAGCGCCGCCGCCGTGGGCCCGGCGGCGACGGCGGCGTCCAGGGCGGCTGCGACGTCGTCCGGGCCGGCCAGCCCGGCTCGCCCTACGAGGTCCCCGGAATAGGGGCTTCGGATCGCCACCGAGTCTGCACCAGTCCGCAGCTCCCCGCCGAGCAGAAATGGATAGGTGCGGCTCTGAAGCGTGGCGGCGGTCATGGAGTGATTCCGGGTCTACGGTGTTACGGCCGGGTTACGGACTCTCAAGTGTAATGGGCAGCGGGGCCGTGTCTATGTTATCCTCCTCTTCGTCTCACATGGAGCAGCCGGCGTT
>JBKJZM010000283.1:0-7105 GCA_046715295.1 Gemmatimonadales bacterium
GATGATCCCGCCTGGATCACGCCCAGGCATCAAAAGCTTGGCGATTGCCCCAACGACCAATCCGATAATCAAGGTCCACAGGAATCCCATAGTTGCCTCCCCAAGGTGGACCGAAGATATACCAACCCCGGCTTCGGACATCTGTGAGCGGGCGCACAAATCGTGTGCTCCTCAGTCGGCGGCTGCCGGCCCTAGGCGGCCTTTCACGGCCATGCGCTTCCGGTTGCGGAGGACATCGACCTTGAAGCTTTCGCTATCCCGGTAGCTGCGCAGAATCCGAAGGAGATGGGACGGGCTCTCCGGCTTGCGCCCGTCTACCGCCAACACCACATCGCCCCCTATGAGCCCCAGCCCGAAGTCCCTGGGTACGCTGATGACCAGGACCCCGGTGGTGGCGCCGAAGTATTGGCCCAGGTCCGGATTGAGCGGGGCAAGCTCGAGGTGAGCGAGGGGGGAGCCATACAGCAAGGGCCCCTCCACGAAGATGTCCTCGTCGTCGGTCAGGGCGGTTCGGCTTTCGGAGGGGTAGCGGAAGTCGAAGGCCGCCGTTCCCGGCCGGCCGCGGAACACGATGGTGGGCTCATCACCGGTGACCACGGTGACTGTCCTGCGTTCCCTGCCCCGCCGAAACTCGACCGGAACGGTGTCGTTGGGCTGGAGGGTAGCGGCCAGCTCGATCAACCGGAGCCCAGGCAGCGATTCGCGGTTGTCACGCGAGGAGGACTCTCCGGTGAGGACTGACTTGCCGCCAACCCGGGTGATGAGATCGCCCGAGCGGATTCCGGCATTTGCCGCGGGGCCATTCGGGGTCACCGCATCGACATAGGCTCCGATGGAATCGGTTTCCCGAGCCCTGAGGTTGACCTTCAGACCGAGCCGCGCGCGCCGGCTCATCAGGAACTGCATCACCCTTTCGGGGCCACGGCCGCGCACCTCGACTCGGGGGTCTCCTGGGCGCTCCTGCGCGTTGAGAGCACCTGGCAGGAGAGCGAGGCCGACCAGCGGCAGAGCGACTGTGATGAAAGATTGGCGGTACATACCGATACTCCTCGGACTAGAGCCCTGCGTTGCTGGCACGGGTCACGTGAACGTCGACCAGTGCGTCGAGCAGGCCAACGCGCTCCCGCCAGAGCTTCAGCAGGTCGCGGTCGGTGGCCTGTTGCCTGAGCAGCTCGGTGGCTTCGAGCTGGCGATCTACCCGCGCGATACGATCCTCCAACTCTCCCGCGATCCGGGCGGTCCGGCCGTCGAGCACTCGCCCCCCTGGGTTGTACTCGCTGAGGGCGCCTTCGAGTACCTGCGAGCGTTCCATCGCCTGATTGAGCTGCTCTACGGTCGGATCGTCGGGCCGGGGGAGATCGCTCACCGTAACGGCGATCGCCACGGACGCCGCCATGGCCAGGCCGGTGAGACCCACGAGCCGGCTACGGCGGCGGCGGCGGTCGGCCCTGAACCTGGCCTTGGTCTCGGGCCAGCGGTCCCGGCCGGGACGGAGGGTGGGAAGCGCCTTCAGCCGGGCAACCCGCTGATGCAGCCGCTGCAACTCGGCCTGGCAATGGTCGCACTGATTCAGATGCTCGCGCGCCGTCGCGTGGCCCGGCTCGCTCCCCGGCTCCCGCAGACTCACCAACGCATCCATTGAAAGATGGGTCATGGAATCATCTCCTCGCCGAGCCAGACGCGCAGGCGTGCATGGGCTCGCGACAGCTGCGACTTGGAGAAGCTCGGGGTCTTTCCCATCATGTTGGCGATCTCTTCGTGGGTGTAGCCTTCGACGTCGTGGAGCCAGACGACCGCCCGGGAGGTCTCGGGCAGCCGCTCCAGGGCGGCTTCGAGGTCCATGCGGAGGTGGGTGTCTTCCCGGCGGTGTCCTACCGCTTCGTCGTGCAGCTCGTCGGTCTCGCGATACTTGTTGCGCCGGAGCCGCATGAGCGCCTTGCTGGCGGCGATGGTTCGGATCCATCCCCACAGGCTACCTTCCTCCCGATATCGGCCGATGCTCCGGCACACCTCGAAGAAGGTTTCCTGAAGCACATCCTCGGCGTCCTCGGTCGTCCGGCAGATCCGGCGGGCCAGGTTATACACCGGGACCTCGAAGGCCCGATACAGCTCGCCCAACGCCTCGGTATCGCCGGCTCTGGCCCGAGCGACGACCGTTTCGGCATTAGCGAGCAGCGAGGAATCCATCAGCAGCGTCCCAGTCATGGCGTACTTAAAGATGCAGGGGTGGTCTCAATGGTTGCAGCCCTAGAGGGGTGAACGGTAAACGGTAAACGGGTGGCTGCTGGGGAAGGGCCCGTTCACTGTTTACTGTTTACCGTTGACGCCGTTATGATCCGTCCCATGACCTCAGCCCCCCCATCACCCCCCCACGCCTGGCTCCACCACCTCGAGGATGAGGCCGACGCGGCCTTCCTCTACCGGGAGTTGGCCCTGGCCGAGCAGGACCCCCGCAAGGCCGACATCTACGGGAAGCTGGCCTCGGTGGAAGACCGCCACGTCGAGATGTGGCGCAAGCTGCTGGCTGAGAACGGCCATACCGTGGCGGTACCCACGGCATCCCGCGGAGCGCGGTTCAGGGCATGGCTGGCCCGCCGGCTGGGCAGCGGCGTCCTGCTTCCGATGCTGCTCCAGGAGGAGGGGCGTGAGGTCAAGGGCTATCTGAGCCTGTACCAGAGCGAGCCGGATGGCGCCGTGGGCCCAACGGCGCTCCGGCTGGCCAAGGAATCGAAGGAGCACGCGGGGACGCTGGCCCTGATGAGTGGGACATCGGGCGAGCCGTGGCACAAGACGGGGGCGGGTGGCTTCCTCCGCAACCTGGTCTACGGCTTCAACGATGGCCTGACCGCCAACTTTGGCCTGGTCGCCGGCATGATCGGGGCGCAGGGAAATCTGCAGACGGCGGAACACGCGGTCGTGGTGGCCGGCCTGGCCGGGATGGTTGCCGACGCGCTCTCGATGGGCTCCTCGGGATACCTGGCCGCGAAGAGCGAGCGGGAGGTCTTCGAGCACGAGATTGCGATGGAAAAAGAGGAGATCAGGCTGATGCCGGATCTCGAGCGCGAGGAGCTGAGCCTCATCTATCAGGCGAAGGGCATTCCGGAGCCCCAGGCCGATGTCATCGCTTCCCAGGTCATGCAGGATCCAGCGAAGGCGCTGGAAGAGCAGGTGCGGGACGAGCTGAAGATCGGCCAGGCCACCAGTACGCCCATGCGGGAAGCCTGGATCACCGGAACCGCCACGGCCGTGGGCGCATTCATCCCGGTTGGGCCCTTCCTGTTCGATACCGGACCGTGGGCCATTTGGGCCTCCTTCACCCTGGCAATGATTTCCCACTTTGGCGTCGGTGCCGCCCGCAGCTTCTTCACCGGGCGCAGCGTGTTCCGAAGCGGCATGGACATGTTCCTGGTCGGGCTCGGCGTGGCAGTGATCGGCTATTTCGTCGGAGAGCGGATCGTGAAGCTGCTATGAGCTGGGAGCTTGGAGGTGTGAGCTGGGAGCTGGGAGCAGGAGCTGAGAGCCCGGAGCTGGGAGCTAGGAGCTGAGAGCCCGGAGCTGGGAGCTGGGAGCAAAAGCGCCAGTCGCTGCTAGCCTAGCCCCAGCTAACGATCTCTACATGTGAAATGACACATTCCTCGACGTCCCGACTCCCAGCTCACAGCTCCCAGCTCCCAGCTAGCTCCCAGCTCCCAGCTCCTAGCTCACGCCTACGTTGGGGACTCTGCTGCCAGTTTCTGGACTCGCCCATCACGTTCCGGACCGCCACCCACCGCTACGCAGGTGGCCTGGACGTGGCGGCCCGGCGCGCCTACCTGGCGGAGATTGCCGGGCACAACGCCGGCGCCCTGGCAGCGGCGGTCGAGCGTTGCCATGAGCTGGGCATTGGCGCCTTCCGTATCAATAGCCAGATCCTTCCCCTCGCCACCCATCCCGTCAGCGGCTACAGCCTGGAGCAGCTCGATCCGGACGGTCACATCGCGGGGATGTATGAATGGGCCGGCGCGCTGGCTCGCGCCTACGACGTGCGCCTCAGCCTCCACCCCGATCAGTTCGTGGTGCTCAACTCCGAGCGGGAAGCGGTGGTGAAATCCGCGGTCCAGGAGCTGGAGCTACAGGCGCAGGTGGCCGAGCTGGTGGGAGCGGATGTGATCGTGGTGCACGCGGGAGGTGCCAGCGGGGGTGTCCAGGCCGCGGTTGAGCGCCTGGAGCGGGGGCTCTCCCTCCTCAGCCCGCGAGCTCGCGAGCGGCTGGCGCTCGAGAACGATGACCGGTGTTTCACGCCCCGGAGCCTGGGGCCGCTGTGCGAGCGGGCCGGCGTTCCGCTGGTCTACGACGCTCACCATCATCGCTGCCTTCCGGATGGGCTCTCGGTGGCCGAGGCCAGCGAGCTGGCGTTCGGCACCTGGGGAGAGCGGGAGCCGTACACCCACATATCCTCGCCCAGGGATGGGTGGCAGTCGCCCAACCCGCGCGCCCATGCGGACTACATCGATCCGGCTGACTTCCCGGCGTTCTGGCAAGACCGAACTATCACGGTCGATGTCGAGGCCAAGGCCAAGGAGCGGGCGGTGCTGGCGATCAAGAGCTGGGAGCTGGGAGCTAGCTGGGAGCTGGGAGGTAGGAGCTAGCTGGGCGCTGGGAGCTAGGAGCTAGCTGGGAGCTAGGAGCTGGGAGCTAGCTGGGAGCTGGGAGCTAGGTGCTGGTCCTTCATTTGGAAACGTTCGGCGAACGATCCGACATGGACCGGGCTATGGCCCGCGCCCGCAAGGTGAGAACGTTGATTCTCGACCTGCGGGGTAACGGTGGTGGCCTCGAGGACGGCCTGATTCGGCTGGTGGGGCACATCTTCGATCGTCGCGTGATCATCGCCAGGGTCCACCGGCGGCGCGACACCCGCGCGGTTGAGAGCAAGCCGGTCGGTCACCCCTTTACCGGCCCTCTCTTTGTTCTCATCGACAGCGGCTCGGGGTCGTCATCGGAAGCCTTCGCCTACCTCGTCCAGCCGGAGGGCCGGGGAGTCGTGGTGGGAGACCGCAGCGCCGGGGCGGTCATGCGCAGCAGGATTCACCAACTGACCAGGGGGACACATCTCCTGAACCCGTATGCTCTGTCCATTACGGATGCCAACGTGATCATGCCGGACGGAACCCGGCTGGAAGGACGCGGGGTGCAGCCGGATTCGCTCGTGCTTCCCACCGCAGCCGATCTGGCTGCGGGGACGGACCCGGTGCTAGCCATGGCGTTGACGATGGCCGGCTACCCGACGGACGCGGCTCAAGCCGGGACCCTGCTACCGCGGCGTGGTGAGAACCGGTGAGTCGCACCGACGCGCCTGGCTGGCGTGCCGCACGCGAGTCGCCGCAGCCGATGCGCGGTCCGTTAGGCGGTTATTCCACCTTTACTCACGCGGCGCCCATCGAGGCCCTCCAATGTCAGAGCATGCGACCGTAGAGCTGCTGAAGGGATTTCTGGACGCCTTCAATCGTCATGATCTGGACTCCATCATGGGCTATTTTGCAGACGATTGCGTGTTCTACATGCCGCGTGGCGCTAGACCACGAGGAGATCGGTACATCGGGAAGAAGGATGTCCGAGCAGGCTTGGCCAAGCGATTCGAGGGAATTCCGAATGTGCACTATGGAGATGACAAGCACTGGGCCTGTGGTTCTTTCGGAGTCTCAGAATGGACGCTTACAGGCACGTCAGTTTCGGGGAAGAGTCTCGAAGTGCGGGGCGTGGACCTGCTCGAGTTCGTCGAAGGCAAGATCACGCGCAAGGATTCCTTCTGGAAGATCGTAGAGTGAAGGCGCGACCCACGGAGGTGCGAATGGCCAGGGAGGGAATTGAACCTACTTCGTGCCGATGAAGATGCCCTGCCGCTTGGTATGCATGGTTAGCGATGAGAAGTTGGCGTTCGCGAACCAGGTTTCATAGCGGCTCGGCGGGTACACATTTCCGATACCCGTGGCCAGGACCTGGAAGTACAGGGACATGAAGCCGGCGTACCACGGGCCGGTCTGGTCGTCGTTACTGATGAGGCTGAATATGACGAGCTTGCCACCTTGGGGCAGGGCATCCGCGCTCTTTTTGATCAGGGCCTGATTGATCTCGTCCGAGTAGATGTTACTGATGTGCGCCAGCAGGATGGCGTCAGCACCTGGGGGGAAGGGATCTTCCAGAAAATTGCCGGGGTGCACCGCGATACGGTCGGATAACCCCGCCTCCGCGACATTCTTGGCGGCGAGGCTGCAGGTGTCGGCGGAATCGACGAGCGTAGCCTTCAAGCCTGGAAGCCGCTGCGCCAGGTCGATGGAATTCACCCCATCGCCGCCGCCAAGGTCGAGCATGTGCCGACTATGCCGCAGTGCGCTCACGACCTCGGACGCAACGCTCTTCTGCTTGAGCGATCGCATCCAGTCATAGAAAATCCTCCTGTGCTCCGAGCTGCTCTCCAGGCGGTCGTACAGGGTACTTCCAGTGCCGGGTATGCACTGGAGCCCGACGTTGGTTCCCTGCTGCAGCGCCTCGACCAGATGATAGAACGGCTGATACATCAAAAAGTGGAACGCCTCCAGACGCGGGATCTCCTGCGCTCGATCTGGTCCGATCAGCGCCCGATGCACCCGACGGCTGTTTCGATAGGTCCCACGCGAGTTTCGGTTGGTGTACCCGAGCGCTGTAGTGGACAGCAGCAAGGCGCGCGCGGAATGGTCGGGTATCCGCAGATGGTCTCTGATTTCTTCGATGGTCCGCCCGGGCTTCGTCGCCAGCAGCTCGAAGAGACCGAGCCGTAACCCGGCCATGAGTACCTGAAACTCCGCGAAGCCGAGCCGGGAGATGCCCGGTCCAAGAGCCGCACGCGTTCCCCTGAGTCGTTGGGCAAGCCAGCGCCTCGCAAGCCTGATCGGGCTCTTGTCGTCTCTCGTGACGTGCACGTCCGTGTCCTTCGCTGGTAGTCAGTGGGGACAGGAAGTATGCGACGGCTCGCAACACCAGGCAATGCGGCGAATGACGCGGCGGTCGCGGAAGGGGGCACGCCGGCAGGGAGGAGGTGAGGCCGGCCGCATGAGGGGCGCCGGTTCAGAGCTTGCCCTGAGCGCAGCGA
>JBKJZM010000284.1:0-6763 GCA_046715295.1 Gemmatimonadales bacterium
GGCTTCCGGTTCAGTAAGAATACCGTGCCCGCCCCATATCCGGTGAACACCAGGGCGAACACCACCGCCACGCTGACGATGAAGGATTCCTGGGGACGCTCGGTCCAGACCAGGCCGGCCCCGAGCAAAACGCCCGTGGCCAGCACCAGCCGGCCTACGAAGAGCCAGGTGAGCAGCGTTCGCTGGTCGGGAAGGGTGTTCTTTCCCGGCCGTCGCCGGTCCTTCACTGTCGGAACCGAAATCCGCCCCGACCGAGCGTTGGAATCCATCGTACCTCGAGTCGCGGTGGGTGTGGGGACCAGCCGAAGATAGGGAGGGCGACGGCAGCTGCGGTAGGGGCGCATCAGGCGCGCCCTTACCTATCTTCCGCCTATGACCTGGATCGTCTACCTCGCCCGCTGCCGTGACGGCAGCCTGTATACCGGCGTCACGACAGACCCTGAGCGCCGGTTGGCGGAGCACAACTCCGGGGGTGGCGGTTCCTATACCCGCTCCAGGATACCCCTCGTCATGGTGTACTGGGAGCCGGTCGAGGACCGATCCGCCGCGCTCAGGCGAGAATGCGCAATCAAGCGGCTCACTCGCGCCCAAAAAGAAGAGTTGGTTACCGGCCGCCGCCATGCGAACCCGGGTGCTACGAGCAGATGATACCTTGGTCCAGAACCTCGCGTACGGTGAGTATGAGGCTGTCAGCGGAGAACGGCTTCTGGAGAAGAGCGGTCTTCGAGTCCTGTATTCCCATGCGAACCTTGTCCCCCACGGCGTATCCCGACATGTAGACCGCTCTCATCCCGGGCCATCTGTCCAGCAGACGCGCAACCAGCTCCGGACCGCCGACATCCGGCATCACGACGTCGGTCAGAACAAGGTCAATGACGCCGCCCACCTTCTCAGCCAGCGCCAGCGCCTCTTCACCATTGCACGCCGCCAGCACGAAGTACCCCTGATTCATCAAAACCCTGATCGCAACGTTCCGAACCGCCGGCTCGTCCTCCACCAGCAGGATCGTCTCCGAGCCGCGGGCAGGCTGAGGCGAACGGACGCTGGGAGGGGCGATCTCGCCCTCCCCTTCCACCCGGGGAAAGCAGATCTTGAAGGCCGTTCCCTTCTCGGGCTCGCTGTCGACCCAGATGTAGCCGCCACTCTGAACCACGATCCCGTATACCGTCGCCAGTCCCAGCCCGGTGTCCTGCGTAATCGGCTTGGTGGTAAAGAACGGCTCGAACAGCCGCCCCTTTATCTCTGGTGTCATGCCGTGGCCGGTATCGCTGACCACCAGCATGACGTAGGGTCCCGCTGGAATGTCGATTCCGACGTGCCGGTACGCGTAACCGTCCGGCAGATCGACATCCAGGGTCTCGATAGTGAGTCGGCCCCCACCCCGCATGGCATCCCTTGCGTTGAGCGCCAGATTCATCACCACCTGCTCCAGCTGGCCGTAGTCCGCCTCGACACCGCCGAGCCCCACTGATAGCCGTGTGACGAGTCGAATGTCCTCCCCGACCAGTGGGCGCAGCATCCGCTCCAGGCCGGAGACCACCTCGTTGAGGCTGAGCACCTGCCGGGCCACAAGTTGTTGCCGGCCGAATCCGAGGAGCTGCCGGGTCAGGTGCATTGCCCGGTCGGCCGCCTTTCGGATCTCGTCGGCATCGGCCCATCGGGGATCATCCCGCTCGAGCGTGCTGAGGAGAAAATCGCTGAACCCCATGATGATCATCATCATGTTGTTGAAGTCGTGGGCCACCCCGCCGGCCAGGCGGCCTACCGCCTCCATCTTCTGGGCCTGGCGAACCTGCTCCTCCGCACGACGGCGCTCGGTGAGGTCCTGCACGTTTACTGCATAGCAGATCACGTTGCCTTCCCCATCCTTCACCGCGGTGGCATCGATCAGGGCGGGGAAGGTCATGCCGTTGCGGCCCACGCGCTCGGTCTCCCAGATCCGATGACCCCGTTCGCCGAGCGCCGCATCCTTTCCGAGGAATTCGTTGCGCCGGCCCGGCGCGGAGAGATCGGCCATCGGCTTGCCCCGCAGCTCATCCACCGCCCACCCGTGCATCAAGGCGAATGCTGGATTCACGCTCTCGATGGTCTCTCCATCGGCGCTCACGATTGCCACGCCCCAGCCGGCATGCTCGAAGATCCGGGCCCATCGCTGCAGCTCGCGTCCCGCCTCTACCCGCATAGTGATGTCACGCCCCACCCCGACGATGCCGGTCACTTCCCCAGTGGAGCTGCGGAGCGGAGAGAGCGTGGTCTGCATGTGGTGGACGCCACGGCGGGATCGAAGGATCCAGTCATAGGTGATGGTTCCACCCGCCAACGCCCTCCGGTTCGCGTCCTGGTGAATGCGCGCGGCGTCCGGGCCGACGATCTCGTCGATTCTCTTACCGACCAGGTCACCCGGTGAGAAGCCTTCCCGCTCCAGCCAGCGACCAAAGGCGTCAACACAGCGTTGATCCCGATCCAGGCGGAAGACGACGTCATCGATGGACTCGACCAGATTCCGGAAGCGCTCCTCGCTGGCCTGAAGCGCGTTCTCTGCTGCCGGACTCTTCTCCGTGAGCTCCCGCGCGTAGCAGACCAGCCCGCTGGATGTGGGGGCGATCCTGAGGGAGAAGCTCCGGCCCAGGGGCTCGAAATGCTCCTCCAGGTCTACCTCGGTCCCCTGGGCGTGAGCCCGGAATGCTTCCGCCTGAATGCGGGTGCCGGCGAGCGCGGGGAAGGCGCGCCATACATTCAACCCGAGAAGCCGGGCCCGGCCGAACCCGAGCGGTGCGAGAAATCGGTCCGCCCGCTCGTTCACGTGGGTGATGTGCCACTCGTGATCGCAGCCCAGGAACGCCTCGCCCATCCCGTCGAGGATCTGGGCGGTGTGGCCCTGCAGCGCACTCTCACGGAGCAGCACGGTGAGGCCATCAGGACAGGGGTAGGCACGGACCTCGACCGATCCCCTGTCACCGCTGTCGAGCACTTCGTGCACCACCGCCACCTGCTCGGCATGCGCCCGGTGCAGCGCGCGGCCGAGTGAGGAGTCTGCGAGGCTAGGTCGATCCCAGATGACGGTGCCAACAAGATCGGCGGAAGGGCTTCCGGACAAGCGGGCGAGCAGCCGCTCGGCATGGCGGTTGAGATAGGAGAACCGCCAATCGGAATCGAGGGCGAAAATGCCCTCGCCGACGCGGTCGAGCAGATCCAGTGGCTGGGCGGCGTTGAGCAACCGGATGAACCTTGGCAGTGAGGAGGCCGTCTCAAGCTAAGACGATGACCCCTCCACTGCCAGACTTACATCTGTGGGCTCGCGCCGGCTGGGATCTCGGCCGGCCGGGCGATCTCCGGCAGATGGGTCGCCTGGGGCCCATAGAGGGCGCGATAGATATCTTAGTTGCGCTGGATGATGCGAACGTAGTCGCGAGTCTCGACGAAGGAGATGCGTTCGGCAAAGACCTCAGGGTCCTCGACCCCGATGCGTTTGGACCACCGCTCCACCCGAGAGGTCCCCGCGTTGTAGGCCGCGAGGATGTGGGCTCGCTGGTCATAGCGGGTGAACAACTCGCCCAGATGCACCGCGCCGAGCTGAATGCTGACATCAGGCTGGTACAGCAGAATCGGATCCCACACTGGATACGCCAGGTCACGCGCCAGGCGCTCTCCCAGCTCGGGCATGACCTGCGCCAGGCCGCGGGCGCCTGCCGGAGAGGTGGCAGCAGGATTGAAGTTCGACTCCTGGCGGATCAGAGCTGCCATCAGACTCACGTCCAGCCGATGTTCCGCCGCCTCGGCGAGCAGCGCGTCTTCGTGAACGACGGGATAGATCAACCGATAGGTTCGGGCGTCGGCTGCTGCACCACGGGCCAGGGCACGGCGGGCAAGCTGAATGGCCTGTGAGGCCAGCCCCTGGCTGCGGAACGCGTTCGCAATGATGAGGAGGCGTTCAGGCGACGAATCGGTGGACCGCGCCAGGCGATCCAGCTCCCAGCGAGCCTCGGATGCAAGACCTAACCGGGCCAAAAGCGCGGCGCGTGAGACCTGGCGATCGAGGTCTGGATCGGCGGTGAACGAGTCGGTCGCAGCCAGTGGCACCCACGCGCCAATTCCGAGGCGCCGGGCGCTCAGCGCCGCATAGTAGGAGAGCGGATCGCGGGCGGTGACGGTCTGCCAGCGGCCCCGAGCGACCGCGCTGTCACCGGCATCGGCCCACGCCCTCCCCGCCCAATAAGTAGCACCTACCGCCACGTCGCTGGCAGGGTAGCGCTCGGCCAAGGCGTCGAACTCCTGGGCGGCGAGCTTCGGCTCCCCGCTCAGCAGTGCGATCATGGCGGCGCGGAAGCGGGAGGTCGGAGCGAATCGGCTGGTCGGGTAGCGGGCTGCCACGACCCGATGCAGTCGACGCGCTTCGAGGTCGCCCCGGTCGTCGGAGGCCAGGTCAGCCCGCAGAAAGAACGCCGACGCCGCGGCCGCCGTATCGCGGGGATACTTGCGGGCAACATCTACCAGCGCAGCGCGGCCTTTTTCGAGCTGACCATCGCGCACCAGCGAGCGAGCCGACTGGTAGGCCGCGAGCGCGGCCAGAGATTTCGGCTCATGAACCAGCTTGAACTGCACCGCGGCTTCGGCATTCCGCCCGAGGCGCGTCAGTGCGGTCCCATGCGCAAAGTGGTCTTCGCTGGAGCCGAGACCCGCCACGCCGGCACGGGCGAAGCCGGTCAGGGCGCGAGCCAGGAGCCCGGACTCCGCCGCTGCGCGGCCCACGACCAGCTCTTCCGCCGGAGCCAGTGGCGTAAAGATGCTGTCCAGCATAGCGATGGCCTCCCGCGCCGCGCTCCCCGGGCGGGCGGCGGCGAGGGCGAGAAGCTCGCGCCGGAGTGCCGCGCGGGGAGTACTGTCCGGTGTGGAAGCCAGGCGCAGCCGCAGGCTCGTCAGGCGATCGCCGGCGGCGGCGTAGCGCCGGGCGGCTCCTTGCAGGTCTCCGGTCCGCTCGTGCGCGCTGGCCTCAGCCCAGGGGATTCGTCCACGGGCAATCGGGTTGGTCAGCCGGCTGTATAGTCCCGCCCGGGCAACGCTGTCGTCGGTCACCGCAGCCGCGCGCAGCAGCAGCCAATCGGCGATCACCGGCAGCCTCTCGGCGGCGTGCACGTACACCGCCGCGGCGCTATCGCGGGCACCGAGCCGATCCAGTGCGGTCGCGAAGAGGAGGAGCCGCTCGCCTGAGGGATGGCGCTGGACGGCACGAGTAGCGTGACCGAGCGCCTGAGCATCCTGGCGACGCTCCAGCGCCGCCCGAGCCAGCAGCACCCGGCCACTCCCGCTGTACAGGCTATCGATCCATGGCTCGCCGGCCAACAGCTGCAGCACCTCGCTCCAGCCTTTCCACTCGCTTGCCGCCCGGGCTGCCAGGTACACGGCGGCCGGTGTCCGGCGAGATGAGTCCCCGAGCCAAGGGGCCAGGATCCGTGTGGCTTGCCATGGCCGGCCGCGAGCCATCGCCTCATCCGCGCGAGCCAGCGCGGAATCGAGGGTATGGGTGACCTCTCCGGAGTCCGCGAACGCGGCCGGCCGCGGCGCGGCCGCTCGGGTGGACACCGGAGGAAAGACGGCAATGCTGGCAAACCAGAGCCACACATGGACCAGGTGAATCACGGTATTCCGATCAATGAGAGAAGTCTATCGATTTGAACCATGCAAATGCCGCGCCGCCGCAGACTTAGCTCTGGGAGGACCGGAGGCGCGGTGGGGTCTCTGATTCTGCCCCGGACCTCGCAAAAGAGAGCGGGCGGCAGCCTCAGGCACACACTAGTTTTCCAGGATGACCGAATCCGATGACAGTACGATCCGGCTGGATAAGTGGCTCTGGGCCGCCCGATTCTACAAGACCCGATCGCTGGCTGCCGAGGCAGTCGAGGGCGGCAAGGTTCAGGTCAACGGCGAGCGGGTCAAGCGGGCCAAGCCCATGCGGCTGGGGGACGAGGTCCGGATCCGGCTGGGGCCCTACGAACATCAGATCGTGGTCCGGGAGCTCTCCGACCGGCGCGGCCCAGCCGCGGATGCGGCCCGGCTCTATGAGGAAAGTCCGGCCAGCCGGGCGGCCCGCGACGCGATGGCCTTGCAGCTAAAAAGCCTTCACGCCGCGTTCGTACCGGAGCGCGGGAGGCCGACGAAAAAGGACAGGCGGGAGATAGACAAGCTGAAAGGACGGAAATGACGGAGAGGACAGAGAGGAACGATCAGCCCCGTCAAGCAGGCCTCTCCGTCTTCTCCGACCTCTCCGGCATGTTCTCCACCATCGCTCTGCCGAACTCACTGGTCTTGAGCAGTGTCGCGCCGGTCATCAGCCGCTCGAGGTCATAGGTTACCCGCTTCTGGGCGATAGTCTTCTCGAGGGACGAGATGATCAGGTCCGCGGCTTCGTCCCAGCCGAGATAGCGGAACATCATTTCGCCCGAGAGAATCACGGACCCCGGGTTGACCTTGTCCTGCCCGGCGTATTTGGGAGCAGTGCCGTGGGTAGCCTCGAAGATGGCGTGGCCGGTGAGGTAGTTGATATTCGCGCCGGGCGCGATGCCGATGCCACCGACCTGAGCCGCCAGCGCATCGGAGATGTAGTCGCCGTTGAGGTTCATGGTGGCGATGACGCCGTACTCCCGGGGCCGCGTCAGGATTTGCTGCAGGAATGCGTCGGCGATCACGTCCTTGATCACGAGGCCGCCCGGCAGCTTGCACCAGGGGCCGCCGTCGAGGTCGGTCGCTCCGTAGTCCTCCCGTGCCA
>JBKJZM010000285.1:0-4220 GCA_046715295.1 Gemmatimonadales bacterium
GGCGACCCGGCCGATATCGCCGAGACCGACCGGGCGGCCCTGGAAACTTTTCCGAGCAATGCAGGCCTGGCTCGCTGGATCCGGCAAGCGCAGGAGCGTGTGGCCTTTCAGGGCCTGCCGGCACGCATCTGCTGGCTCGAGTACGGCGAGCGAGCGGAGATGGGAGCTCGGTTCAACTGGCTGGTAAGGAAAGGGAGAGTGGCGGCCCCGATCGTGATTGGCAGAGACCATCTCGATACCGGTTCGGTGGCGTCGCCCAATCGCGAGACCGAGGGCATGCGCGATGGCTCGGACGCCATCGCAGACTGGCCGCTGCTCAATGCCCTGCTGAACACTGCCTGCGGCGCGAGCTGGGTCTCCATTCACCATGGCGGCGGTGTCGGCATCGGCTACTCGATTCATGCCGGCATGGTCGTGGTGGCCGACGGCACCGACCAGGCCGAGGAAAGGTTACAGCGGGTCCTCACGGCCGATCCGGGCACCGGCGTCATGCGGCATGCGGATGCGGGGTACGACCTCGCGATACAGACCGCGAAAGAGCGGGGTGTCGATCTTCCCATGGTCGACTGATGAGCTCCCGTTGAAGGTATTGGTCAACATCGCCCAACTCGCCACCTGTCGGGCCGAGGGTGGGCAGGGCGATACCCATACCATACCCAACGCCGCGATGGTGTGGAATGATGGGGTCATCGAGTGGGTCGGAGTTGAGAAGGATCTACCCCCGGCGCACCGTAGGGCCGAGCGAATCGATGCCGGCGGGCGGCTGGTGATACCGGGGCTGGTGGACTGCCACACCCATCTCGCCTTTGCCGGGTGGCGAGCTGACGAGTTCGAGCAGCGCATTCAAGGCCGGAGCTATCTCGACATCGCGCGGAGCGGCGGCGGAATAATGTCTACCGTGCGGCAGACCAGAGCGGCCGCCGAGCCAGATCTGGTGCTCAGGGCGGCAAACTTCCTCCAGCAAATGCTGGCGCTCGGCGTTACCACGGTGGAGTGCAAGAGCGGCTACGGCCTCGATCTCGACACTGAGCTGAAGCTGCTCCGGGTATACCGCCGGCTGGCGGGTGAGCAGCCGGTACGAGTGGTGCCGACGTTTCTCGGCGCGCACATCATCCCTCCGGAGTTCCGGGACCATCGGGCTGGATACGTTGACCTGCTGGTCGATCGGATGATCCCGGCGTTGGTACAGGAAAAGCTGGCGGTCTCTTGCGACGCGTTTGTGGAGGACTCCGCCTTCAGTGTCGCCGAGGCCCGACGAATCCTCCGAGCCGGCCAGGATTCGGGTCTCTCTGCCAGACTCCACGCCGATCAGCTGACGAGCGGTGGGGGCGCCGAGCTGGCCGCCGAGCTGGGCGCACTCTCAGCCGATCACCTGGAGCACATCTCGGAGAACGGCATCCGCGCGATGGCCGCGAAGGGAGTCGTAGCAGTAAGCCTGCCGCTCGCCTCTCTATACCTGGGCCAGCCGCCCATGCCCGCGAGGCGGCTGATCGAAAGCGGGGTGCCGGTAGCGGTCGCGACTGACTTTAACCCGGGGTCGGCGCCCAGCTTCCATCTTCCGCTCGCGCTTACGCTCGCCTGCACCCTGCAGCACATGACCCCGGCCGAGGCGTTGAAGGGAGCCACGATCTATGCCTCGCGCGCGGTTGGGCTGGAAGACGAGGTCGGCTCGCTGGAGAAAGGCAAGGCGGCCGATTTTGCGCTGATCGATGCCAGCGATGTCAATCACTGGATTTACCATTTCCGTCCCAACGCGTGTGTCATGACGGTGATCAGCGGGCTCGAGCGCTGGAAGGCGCCATGACCCGTATCATCCCGGCGACCACTCCGATCCCCGACACTGCACCGGACGACCCCCGTCTTGGCCGGCTGCTGGGGGCCCGGCTCGGGCCAAACGACCGCCCGCAGGCAGTGCTGCTTGGCTTCCCCTCGGATGAAGGGGTTCGGCGCAACGGTGGCAGGGTCGGCGCCGCCGGTGGCCCCAAGGCGGTTCGACCTGCACTGTATCGCCTCGCCGCCGATGCCCGCTCCGAACAGTTCGAAGATTTGCTGGGCCGAACCCGGGATCTGGGCGACCTGGAGATCTCGCGGAACCTGGAATTCGACCAGCGACATCTGGGCGAGGCAGTCGCTCCTTACCTGGACCAGGGCGCCTTCGTCATTGTGTTCGGCGGCGGACACGAGACGTCCTACGGTCATTTCCAGGGGTACGTCCGCGGTGGTCAGCGGGTCGAGATCCTCAACTGGGACGCGCATGCCGACGTCCGAGAGCTCAAGGACGGGCAGGCCCATTCCGGCTCGCCCTTCCGCCAGGCGATCGAGGATCCATCCGGAATGTGCCGGCGCTATACGGTCGCCGGGCTCCAGCCTCACTCGGTTGCCCGGAGCCACCTGGAATTCGTCAGGGAACACGGGCGAGCGGTCTGGCGGGAGGAGGTGACCCTCGGGGCGATCGACGAACTGTACCGGGGAGTAGCGGGTCCCACTCTGGTCTCGTTCGACCTCGACGCCATCTGTGATGCCGAGGCACCCGGCGTGAGCGCTCCCACTTCGGCTGGCTTGACCAGTGAGCTCTGGCTCGCGGCCGCTGATGGTGCGGGGCGTTGTCCCGCCGTTACCTCGGCTGACGTTGTGGAGTTGAATCCGGCGGTCGACCGGGATGGTCAGACGGCTCGGCTGGCGGCACTCACGGTATGGTGGTTGTTGCGGGGACGGGCCGAGCGGGACAGCTGAGGCTCCTTGCGCGGCGTTCTGCCCCGGTGCACTGTTGTGACGATTCCCAAAAACGAGTTTCCCAAGAAATTTGGAGGCGCCATGGCACTGCGCGTGTTTGGCACGTTCCTCTCGCTCTTTCTTCTCAGCATCCAGTTGGCTGCGGCCCAGGTGCGTCAGATCAGCGGGCGAGTGACCAACAGCAAGACCGAGCAGGGGCTCTCGGGGGCAACCGTCGCGGTCAGTGGCACGGCAATTGTGGCCGAGACCAGCAATGATGGAAACTATGTCGTCGGCGCCCCGGACGGCGACCAAACCCTGGTGTTCCGCGCGATCGGATTCAAGCACCAGCAGGTCGCCGTTCCAGGATCGCAAGCCTCGGCCGACGTGGCGCTCGACCCCGACGTCTTCAAACTTGAAGAGATCGTCATCACCGGGCAGGCGACCGGCGTCGAACGGCAGAACCTGCCGAATGCAGTGGCGACGGTTTCCGCCGGCGAGCTGAGCCGTGCCCCCGCCCAGACGCTCGAGAGCGCGCTTCAGGGCAAGATCCCGGGTGCCTACATCCAGGCCAACTCCGGAGCCCCGGGCGGCGGCTACCAGCTGAACTTGCGGGGCGTGTCTACGATCAACGCCAGTGTCGATCCGCTCTACGTGGTGGATGGCATCGTGGTCAGCAACGCGGCCATTCCCAATGGGCAGAACGCGGTGAGCTGCGCCCAGTGCGGCGGCAATCCCCGCAACCAGGACAATCCGGTCAATCGTATTGCCGACCTCAACCCCGGGGACATCGAGCGGATCGAGGTCCTCAAGGGCGGGTCTGCGGCGGCGATCTACGGCTCGAAGGCCACAAACGGGGTCGTCATCATCACGACCAAGCGGGGCCAGTTCGGGAGACCGCAGTTCAGCCTGTCCCAGAGGTTCGGATTCTCCTCTCGGGCCAACGAGCTCGGTTCGCGGATTTTCGCCGACACCACCGAGGCGTTCTCGGTGTTCAGTGATAGCGCGAAAGTCAGGGCCGCATTCCAGCCGGGCAGGTCGTTCAACTTCGAGGATCAGCTCTACGGCGAAAAGGGATTGTCCTACGAGACCAACGCCAGCGTAAGCGGCGGCACCGAGAACACCAAGTACTACATCTCGGGCCTGGTGAAGAACGACGAGGGGATCGCGCTCAAGACTGGATACAAGAAGCAGTCCCTCCGCTCCAACCTCGACCAGGAGCTCGGCAGTGGCGTCCAGATCCAGGTCAACCTGGACGGGACCCACAGTCTGTCCAAGCGAGGTCTGTCCAACAACGACAATTCGGGCACTAGCCCTTTCGTGGTGCTGACCGGTACCCCGAGCTTCCTGGACCTGCTCCCGGCCGGCGGCATACGCGACGGCCTGATCGCTGCAGACTTCCCAACTAATGGATTTGTAGCGAGCAATCCGCTGCAGACCTTCAACTTTCTCAAGAACGACGAAGACGTCTGGCGGATCCTGGGAACGACCACGCTGCGGTGGTCGGC
>JBKJZM010000286.1:0-7093 GCA_046715295.1 Gemmatimonadales bacterium
GAACGCGTCCACCACTCGGGCGCAGTCCTTCTTGGAGATCATGGGGCCCGCCGTGCGGGCGATGGAGGCTGTTACCTGTTCTACGAGATCGGCCTTGGTCATGCATCCCCCAGAAGGGTTACAGACAGTGGAGCGCCGCAGGGGCCTCCTATGGCCGATACTATGAGCTTAACCCTTGTCTGTCAAGGGCTTGGGGCTTTGAGTCGCTAGGCACTCCAAGCGAGGCCATGAATTCGGCGAAGTGGGGGAGCGCGTCGTGGGGCCCCGGCGCAGCCTCGGGATGGTACTGCACTGCGAAGAGAGGGAGCTCACGATGGCGGACCCCCTCGATGGTCCCATCGTTCAGATTGAGGTGCGTCACCTCTAAGGCGGGTGCACCCGGAACTCCGCCTGCATCGCCAACCACAGAGAAACCATGGTTTTGAGTGGTGATGAGGACCCGGTCGGTCCGAACGTCGCGTACCGGGTGATTCCCGCCTCGATGACCGTAGGAAAGTTTGGCCGTTGCGCCACCGTAGGCGAGTCCAACCAGCTGGTGGCCGAGGCAGATACCGAAGGTGGGGAGGCCGGCCCCGGAGAGTTGGCGAATCGTGTCGAGCGCGTAGCCGACTGCGGCTGGGTCGCCGGGCCCATTGGAAAGAAAGAGACCGTCTGGCTCCAGCTCGCGAACCGCCGCCACGGATGTGGTGGAGGGCACGACGGTTACCCGGCAGCCGGCCTGCACCAGCATCCGAACGATGTTGCGCTTCATGCCGAAGTCGTACGCCACGACGTGGGGCCCCGCGCCTTCGCTGTGACGCTGGCCGACCGTGGCCCGCGAGGCCAGGTCCAGCCCCTCCATGGAAGGCGAGGCCAGCAACTGAGCGGTGAGCTCTTTGGTGGGCTCCCGTCCCTGGGCGACCACCCCCCGCATAGCGCCCCTCTCCCGCAGGTGCCGGGTCAGCCGTCTGGTGTCGATCCCCTCCAGCACGGGCACCCCCGCCGCGCCGAGCCATTCATCCAGACTCTGGGTGGAGCGCCAGTTGGACGCGTGACGTGAGAGCTCCCGAATCACTACGCCGGTCACCTGCGGATGATCGGACTCGGAATCCTCCAGATTCACCCCGTAGTTGCCGATCATCGGCGCGGTCATGACGACGATCTGACCCAGGTAGCTCGGATCGGTAAACGTCTCTTGATAGCCGGTGAGATTGGTGGTGAAGACCACTTCGCCGAATGCCGGATCGATGGGTCGTGCGGTGGTTCCGGCAAACCAGTTGCCGTCCTCGAGCAGCACAAACGCCCGATTCACTTTTTCGGCTGAGGGGCGGGAGCAGGCGCCGGGGTTTGAGCTGCGGGCGCGGCTGCTCCCGGTGCCGGCGCGGTCGGCTGGGTCGGTGCGCCCAGCGGCAGCGGAGCCTGCTGCGGCTCGGCGGGCGACGCGGCCCGGAGCCTCTCCTGCAGCGCGCTGGAGTCCCCCCCACGCGGGACCAAGGACAGCACCAGCGAAAGCAGGAGGAAGATCCCACCACACCACCAGGTGAGCTTGGTCAGAATGGTGACCGCCTGGCGGCCGCCGAGCACGGTGTCGGTGCCGCCGCCCCCGCCCATAGACGCGAGTCCCCCGCCCTGGCCGGCCTGGAGCAGCACGACCACGGAGAGCAGCAGCGCGTCGATTATGAGCAGCGTGAGCAGAAATGCGAACATGCATGGCCTCCAAAAGGTCGGGTAATTCTAGCCGGTCTGGAGTCGAGGGTCTAGGTTTGGCGGCCTCCTCATCTATCGACCGCGGCCAATCCTCCCGCTGGGATCAGCTTGCGCTCTCCGTCGAGAGGCGGGCGAGCCGCATGCGCACCTCGCGTACCCCGGGCTGGAGCTCGAGATCGGCGTCCTTCCACAGGTCCACGAAGCGGCGATACCGCTCGGCGGCCCTGGCTCGGTCGCCCTTGGCCTCGTAGAGCTCGCCCGAGCGCTTGAGCGCGGGCGGGAGCTGGAACGGGTCGAATAGGAGGCCCCGGAGCGCGGGAGCGTTGATGGCGCGGTCGTACAGCGCCAGCGCCGAGTCCGTCTGGCCCGCGCGGTCGGCGAGCCGGGCGAGATCGTACAGCCCGCACGCGGTGCACGCGCCGCCCTCCTCGTGCCACTCCCGGTACGCCGCCGCCGCGGCGGCGGTGCGCCCTTCGGCCTCGGCCAGCGTGCCCGCGGCGAACAGCCGCATTTCGTTTCCCCGCCGCTGACCCTCGGGCACGGACGCCTCGTACTCGCGTGTCAGCCGCCGCGCCGCTTCGAGCTTGCCGAGTTTGGCGTAGGTCGCGATCAGCACATCATACGGACGATCCGGCGCTGGAATGGCGGCCAATGGATGCCTAGCCAGCGCGGCGGCCAGGATGGCACCACCGGAATCCGGGCCGCCCCGCAGGTCGAGCCGCAGCAGTGCCAGCTCGGCCGCCCCGCCGACGTAATTCCCGAGCGCCCCACTCGCCTCGCTCCCCGTCATGTTCTCGCGCAAGTAGCGCTCTGACTCGGCCACCTTGCCGGTGAGGCGGCTGAGACGCGCGAGCAAGAAACCGGTGCGCGCCTGCCAGCCCGGACTGGTGCGCTGTGCGGCGCGCAACTGCCCGAGGAGGCGGCCGCCGGCCGCGTAGTCTCCCTGGGACAAGGCCAGCCGAGCCCGCATGTCCAGGAGCGCGGGGCTCGCCGGCGCCTTCGCGGCGAATCTCGCCAGCGTCAGTGCGGCGGCGGCGTAGTGTCCCTGCGCCACCTGGGCAACCAGCGCGTTCTCGAAGAACGACGCCCCCCGGCCTATGCGCGCGGCCCGAACGGCCAGGCTCTCCGCCTCGGCCCACTTACGGCTCTGCTGCAGGGTCACCGAAAGATTGTTCAGCGCCACCAGATTGTCGGGGTTAACCGCCAGCGCCGCCCGGTAGGCGGCCTCCGTCCTGGCGGGGTCGTACTCGACGAACTGGTAGTAGTAGCCGGCCGTCAGGTTCCCCTCCAGCTCCGGCAGCCGGTCGCGGTGGGAGAAGGCACGCGTCGCCGCGGCAATCTGGCCCGCCTCGTTCCCGCCGAGATTGCCAAGAATGACCGCCAGCTTCCGGTAGGCCATGGCGAAGCCGGTATCGATCGCCACCGCCTCCTGCAGCATCGGAATGGCCGCCTCGGACTGGTCGTTTTCCTCGAGGCGGAGAGCCTCCGAGTACTTACGGAGGGCGGCGAGGGAGCCGGTGGTCACCTGCTCCAGCGGCGAATTGTCCCGGATCGAGACCAGCGACTCCCCGACGCGCTCGCGAAGCTTCTTCGAGAGCCGATCGATGGCCCCGAGCAGCTCGCCGTCGCTCGGCGCCGTCTCACGCACCGCCGTGAGCACGTGCCCGTCCGCCGCGTTGAGCAGGCTCACCGACAGCACGTATCCCTTGCCCACCGGATCGATCTGGCCTCTCACGACGGCCTTGATCCCCTCCCGCTCGGCCAGCTCACGCGCGAGCCTCACCGGCAGCGGCGAGCCGCCGGCCCGCTGCATCCGCTGCAACGCGTCGCCGATCGTGGAGGCGTCCAGTAGCCTCACCGTCGGCGACTGGCTCAGATCGACCCGGAACGCCTCCGTGAGCGACGGGCCGAGCGTCGAGTCCGCGCTCCGGTTCTCGAAATCGGCCAGCACCAGCGGCTCGCGAAACTTGAGTACGCCGGACGCGACGAGCGTGCCCACCGGCCCGATGCCAAGCAGCCGCATGGCGGTGTATCCCCCCGCGATCGTTCCCAGCACCGTGAATGCGAGAGCCCCACCGAGCAGCGCCTTTCGCCACGTCAGCAGGCGTGCGACGCCCTGCACAGCCGCTGGGACCTGAAGCCCCGTGGTCCGCGCGACTGCCCGCTTCCGCTCATGCAGCCCGGTCAGCAGCATCACCGGAAGGCCGACCAGGAGGAGTCCGATCGCGCCGTAGAGCACCCAGTCGGGAAGTCCGAGCCGCTGCACGAGCAGCCAGACCAGGCCGATCACCAGGATTGACGCCAGAACGAAGAGGCCCGCAACGCGAAGCGGATGTCCCCGGCGGATCGCCTCTTCCGTGCCGGTCGAGATGTATCCGGTCGAGGCGGCCGGCATCGTGCCGCCGCTCGGCGTGCTCATCGCATCGAGCTGCGGCACCATCTCGGCCGCGCTCTGCCAGCGGTCCGCCGGGCGCTTCTCTAAACAGCGCATGACGACGCTGTTCAAGCCGGCCGGCACCGTGCGGCGGTACTGCATTACCGGCGCCGGCGCCTGGGTGATCTGCGCGGCCAGCAGCGCCTGCGCGGTCGGCGCGGTGAAGGGCGGCCGGCCAGCGAGCATCTCGTACGCGAGCGCGCCCACGGCGTAGATGTCGGCGCGATGGTCCACGTGCGGATCCGCGGCCGCCTGCTCCGGCGCCATGTAGGCCGGTGTGCCGAGCGCCACGCCGAGCGACGTGAGCGATGTGTCGCCGCTCGACGCGCTCACGGCCTTGGCCACGCCGAAGTCAGTGATGACAGCGTGGCCTTCGGACAGCAGGATGTTGTCGGGCTTGATGTCGCGGTGCACTACGCCGCTCCGGTGCGCATATGCGAGTGCGTCCACCACTTCGCGGAGGATGCGCACCGCCTCGTGGATGGGCAGTTCCCCCTCGCGCGCGAGTTTTAGCCGGAGCGACTCGCCCGCGATGAATGGCATGATGTAGTAGAGGAGGTCGCCCGAGACGCCGGCGGTGAGAAGCGGAACGATGTGAGGATGCTGCAGGCGCGCCGCGAGCTGGATCTCCCGCTCGAAGCGGTCGGCATTCACTCCGGCGCCCATCTCCGGCGGAAGGACTTTGATGACCACCTGACGGGAGAGCCGCGCCTCCTGGGCCAGGAACACGCGGCTCATCCCGCCACCCCCCAGCTCCTTCAGGATGCGGTAGGTGTCGCCGACCACGGCCTGCAGGCGCGACTCGAGGTCGATCGGGAGCTCCTGTCGGGGATGCTGTAAGGTATGGGCCTTCGGCCGATGGGGCCACCAGCGCGCGCTTCCGCTCGGTGCTCCCTTGCGCGCGACCTACTTGTCCTCGTCGAGCGCCCGCGGCCAATCCTCACGCAGCAATCGAGACATTGCGCGGTCCGCCAGCAGGCGGCCACCGGTCTGACAAGGGGCGCAATAGTTGGTCTCGTTGTCGGCGTAGCGGATCCGCTGCACCGGCGTGCCGCAGTCGGGGCACGGCTCCTGGTACCGGCCGTGCACCGCCATTCCCGGGCGGAAGGCGGTCACCTTCTCAGGAAACTTTTCGCCTGACTCCTCCCGCAGACGAACGATCCACAGCTCCAGCGTGGCGCGCGTGGCCTGATACAGGCGCTCAATCTCGGCTTGGCCCAGTTTACGGGTGAGCGCAAGCGGCGAGAGCCGGGCGCGGTGCAGGATCTCATCGGAGTAGGCGTTGCCAATGCCGCTGAACAGTCGAGGATCGGTGAGCGCGCGCTTGAGGGTGTGGTTCTCGGAGGTCAGGCGGGCCGCGAAGCTCGCCGGATCGGATTCCAGCACCTCGAGCCCACCGCGCTCAAACTCGCGCAGTCGCTCCTCGCCGGCCACGAGATGGATCGAAGCCCGGCGCTTGGTGCCGGCTTCGGTGAGAAAGAGCAGGCCATCGGGAAATTCGAGCACCGCGAGCACGAGCTTGCCGCCCGCTTTCTTCCCCAGGCCATACCACCGGAGCCGACCGGCAATCATGAGGTGAATGACGAGGAACAGTTCTCCCTCGAGCGCAAAGACGATTCGCTTGCCCATGCGGCGGAGGCCGACCACCCGCTTCCCTTCCGCATCGGAGATGGGGGGATTCACCGAGCGGAGCACAAATGGGCTTCGGATCGTGAGCTTGACCAGTGGCTGGTGGAGAACTCGTGTGGT
Organism: Gemmatimonadales bacterium; assembly: GCA_046715295.1. GTDB lineage: Bacteria > Gemmatimonadota > Gemmatimonadetes > Gemmatimonadales > GWC2-71-9 > CAVVWJ01. The sequence continues at coordinate 5,870 of JBKJZM010000286.1, forward strand.
GAGGTGCTCGAGGTACAGCGTTACGTCGGGGAGCTCGGGCATGAGAGGCGTGGGCTATTAGCCCTCGACCGCATCATGCCAGCCGGACGGCCGAACCTTGGCCTTGGACCCTTTCTCCACCAGGTCGGCCCATCCCTCGGCCTGGAGACTCCCTCCGCCGACCAGTACGCCGTCGATCTGTGGCCGAGACAGCAGCGCGGCGACGTTGTCCTTGCTTACGCTCCCTCCGTACAGAATAGGCACCCGGATGCCTACGCTGTTGCGTCCCAACTCCATGCGGATCAGCTCATGAATCTGGGCGGCGTCGTCAGGCGAGGCGTTCTTGCCGGTGCCGATTGCCCACACCGGCTCGTAGGCGAGCACCATACGGGACCAGTCGTCCGGCTTGACGGCCTGGAGCACGGTGCCCAGCTGGCGCACGATCACCTGCTCGGTACGCGCGCCATCCCGCTCGGCGAGTGTTTCTCCCACACAGACCAGCGGGGTGATCCCCGAGTGGAGTGCCGCTCTGGCCTTCTTGGCCACCTGGTCGTCGGTCTCGCCGAACAGATGCCGCCGCTCCGAGTGGCCTACCAGCGTCAGGCGGGCCCCGACTTCCTTCACCATGGGAATCGAGATCCCGCCGGTAAAGGGGCCCTTCGGCTCCCAATGAATATTCTGAGCCCCGATGGTCACGTCGGGACGGGACCGCATGGATTCGGAAAGTGCGCCAATGGAGACCGCTGGTGGAAAGAACCAGAGGCGCCGTCCCTCGACAGGAGAAGTGAGTGGCAGGAACTTCTGGGCGAATGCAGAGGCTTCGGAGGGCCCGTGATTCATTTTCCAGTTGGCCGCGAAAATCAGGGATCTTTCAGCCATGCATCACACCTCGTCCAGCGCGGCTACGCCGGGCAGCTCTTTGCCCTCGAGAAACTCCAGCGACGCGCCGCCGCCGGTGGACACGTGGGTGAACTTGTCGGCCAGGCCGGCCTGGGCCACGGCGGCCGCCGAGTCGCCACCACCAATCACGGTGACCGCGCCATGCCCGGTGGCGTTGGCCATTGCCTTCGCGATGGCGAGGGTACCGTGATCGAACGGCGGTGTCTCGAACACTCCCATCGGGCCGTTCCAGACCACGGTCTTGGCGTCGGCCAGCAGGCCCGCGTAGAGCCGCGCGGTGTCGGGGCCGATGTCCAGCCCCATGCGATCACCGATCGCCGTGTCGCCGACTTTCAGGACTTCCGC
>JBKJZM010000287.1:0-3357 GCA_046715295.1 Gemmatimonadales bacterium
GTGGGTCTTCCCGAGGGCCAGATGGGGAACAGCGAAGTGGGTCACTTGAACCTGGGGGCCGGACGGGTGGTACCGCAGGACCTGGTCCGAATCTCCCAGAGCGTTCAAAGCGGGGATTTCTATTCCCTTGAGCCACTGGTGCAGCTCTGCGCCGGCCTCAGGCAGACCGGCGGCACCCTTCACCTTGTAGGCCTCCTCGGTCCCGGCGGGGTCCACGCTCTCGATCGCCATCTCCTGGCCTGCGTCGAGCTCGGCATCCGGCATAAAATTCAATCCATCGCCATCCACGGGTTTCTCGATGGCCGGGACTCCTCACCCACGCTCGGCGCGGAGGTGGTGCGCACTCTCCTCATGGACATGCGCCGGATTGCGGGAGCCAGAGTGGACATCGCGACGCTCACCGGCCGGTATTTCGGCATGGATCGGGACCGCCGCTGGGAGCGGACCCAGCTGGCTTACGACGCCACGGTTCACGGCCGGGGCACTCCGGTCGAGCATCCGGTGTCCGCGGTGCAGGCCGCCTACCAACGGGGCGAGACCGACGAGTTCATCCATCCGCTGGTCCACGTCCGCCATGGCGCACCGGTAGGGACCATGCGGGACGGCGATGGCGTGTTCTTTTTCAATTACCGGAGCGACCGGATGCGGCAGATCGTGGCCGCGCTCGCGGTGCCGGGGTTCGAGGGCTTCGACGTGCGGGATCGTCCAACCGTGTCATGCGTTACCATGACACAGTATGACCAGACCTTCGCCATACCGCAGGCGTTTCCCCCGTGCAGCCTCGCGCGCATCCTGGCCGAGGTGCTGGCCGATAAGGGACGCACCCAGCTCCGCACCGCGGAGACCGAGAAGTACCCTCACGTCACCTACTTCTTCAACGGAGGGTATGAGCCGCCGTATCCTGGGGAGGAACGCTCGCTGATCCCATCGCAGCGGGTAGCCACCTACGATCTAGCGCCCGAGATGAGCGCCAGCGCGGTCACCGACGTCCTGTGCCGGGCCATCGAAGCGAAATCGCATGACTTCCTGCTCTGCAACTACGCCAATGCTGACATGGTCGGCCACACCGGTGTTCTGCCCGCCGTTATACGGGCGGTCGAAACGGTGGACGTGTGCCTCGGCCGGGTGCTCAGGAGTGCAGAGAAGACCGGATCCAGCGTCCTCGTCACGGCGGATCATGGCAACTGCGAGATGATGATCGACCCGGTAACGGGGGGAGTTCACACCGCGCATACGATGAACCCGGTTCCGCTCGTTGCCGTCGGCCCGCCCGCCCCATCCCTCCGGGCGGGCGGCTCACTACGGGATGTCGCTCCCACGGTGCTGCGCCTCATGGGAATCGAACCGCCGGCAGAGATGACCGGACGCGACCTGCGGGAGTGCGATTAATGGCTGGTCTTCGGTGTGGGTCCCCCGCGTTGCTCGGGATGAGGATACTTGTCTTAGGCACCCTCTCCAGCCAGCCCGCCATCGCCCAGGTAGGCCACCCCCCCACCGGCTCGCCCTTTCGGGACATTCGGAAGGGGCACACACTCACGGCGATGGGCGGCTACTTCGGGGGCAGCGGCGGGGACTTCAACATCGGGCCGCATCGGGGCAACGTATTTGGTGGCCGCTACGATATCCGGACGGGCAGTACCATACAGATCGGGCTCGCCGTAGCTCGGGGTAACCTGGACCGGTTCATCGTGGATCCGTTCGTCCGGCTGGCAAACCGCAGAAGCGGCCCGGTACGGCAGTCAGTGACGTTCGCCGAGCTCGCCCTCCAGTTCAACCTGACCGGGGGCAAGACCTGGCACCGAATCGCGCCCTTTATTGGTGCCGGAGTGGGGCTGGCATTTTCGAGCGCGACGCCGGCCGATACCAGCCAATACGAATTCGGCCGGAAGATCTACCTGGTTCCGAGCGTGGGATTTCGGTTCTTCATCACCGATCGGCTCCACTTGCGGGGAGAGGCGCGGGCAGCCTTCTGGAAGCTGAACTATCCGGCCACATTCCAGGCTGAGCCGACGGAGGAGCCAGGCACCCCGGAGAGCCCCAACGCAGTGATCGTGGGGAACAACCTGTCGGAGTGGACCGCCAGTCCGTGGCTTCAGGTGGGCCTGGGGTATTCGTTCTCGCCCTGACCGGGGCTATGTCTCTGGCGCGCGGCATGATTATCGATCTCCGTTTGCTGGACCGGATTCTTCAGGACGAGGTCCTGAGCCCGTTTGCCGGCAAGCACCTCAACCTCGACCTGCCTGCGTACACCTTTCCCCACATCGCCGCACGGCTCCCGGCTGGGCTGGTACTCGAGCGGGTACGCATCATGGAGGACCCGACACTATATGCCGACTGTACCGGAGTCACCTGACCTGGTCCAACCCTCGAAGCGAGGCGGGCGCATGTCCGAGCTCGCCGCGGTCGAAGAGGTTGCGGTTTGGCTCGAGGTCAACGGCACGCCAGCCGTTACCTGGATGTGCACGCCGGACCTGCTGGAGGAGCTGGCGATCGGCTGGCTTCACGGCGAGGGCTACATCGATTCCATCGACCAGGTGCATTTGCGACCCTGTGCGACCGACCTCGGTTTCTGGGCCGAAGTGCCGGAGGACAGAGTTGCGGCCGTCAAGGCCGAAGGCCGCCGGCCTGTGTTGGCCTCGGGGTGCGGCGCCGTCTCCACTTTCCTGGCAGACCCTGCTACGGTGATCGCCCAGCCGGCGCGAGGCATGCCGCCGGGACTGGAAGAGCTCCGCGGTCTGTTCAAGGCCCTGTTCGCCAAAGGCGAACGCTACAAGGATACCGGCGGCATCCACGCCGCGGCGCTCGTTGCTGAGGCCGCGCCCGCGGGGCTCATCGCCCATGCCGAAGACATCGGCCGGCACAATGCGGTGGATAAGGTGCTGGGAGCGGCGATGCTCGCTGGACGCCGAGCGCAGGGGCTTGGCCTCCTGGTCACCGGCCGGATCTCGGCCGAGCTCGCATTCAAGGCGGCGAGGGCTGGGTTGGCGTACGTAGCCACCCCCTCGGTCCCATCCACCCTGGCGGTCGAAATTGCTCGGCGTAGTGGGATGGTGCTTGTTGGACGCGCTGTCAGTGGTCATCCACAGCATCACGGCGCGGCAGGACCGAGTGGCGCCTGACCGCGCCAGGCTGGCGGAGCTGGTCCGTAGCGCGCGGCGGATTGCAGTGGTGGGCTTGAGCCGGAAACCGGAGCGTCCCAGCCATGGCGTGGCCGCCTATCTCCAGCGCGAAGGGTACACCATCATACCGGTGCATCCGGTCGGCGGCGTGACGCTGGGCGAGCCGGTCCATCCCGATCTCCGATCGGCGGCCACGACCGGCCCCATCGATATCGTCAACATCTTTCGCCGCTCCGAG
>JBKJZM010000288.1:0-4992 GCA_046715295.1 Gemmatimonadales bacterium
TCGTCCGCCCGCTCTATGACCGCCGCCTCGAAATCGCGGAGGTAGGAGTCGGTATAATAGAGTCGGTGGGTCATCGGGAACCCGGTGCCTGGAAATGGGGTTAGCTGGCTCTAATCTACGATATGGCGACAACCGACAGGGAAGGGGGTAGCACAGTGGGGAACCAGAAGAAGAATGCCGAGGAGCTCGCCCAGAAGCTGACGCCCTTGCAGTACAGGGTCACCCAGAAGGAGGGCACCGAGCCGCCATTCCAGAACGAATTCTGGGACAACAAGCGTCCCGGAACCTACGTGGACGTGGTCTCGGGCTCGGTCCAAGGACGGTGACTCTCACCTGGGTCATGTTTTCGCGGACGGTCCGGCACCGAGCGGCCTGCGCTATTGCATGAATTCCGCCGCGCTGCGGTTTATTCCGGTCGATCGATTGGAGGACGAGGGGTACGGTCGGTACCTGTCCCGGTTCCAGTCTCCTTCGAGATAGGCTCAGCTCACCCGAACTGGGGTCTCTGGTGGGGTGATGAGTTCATTCAGGGCCCGTCGCTGGATCTCGGCTGCAATATCCAGCACTACCGACAGCTGATACGCGAGGTCGTGAAGCTCGGACGGGTCGATGGACGGGTCGAGCCCGAGGGCGGCGGCCCGCTCCTGCAGGAGGACAACCCCGGCGTGGGCGAACACCATGCTCTCCCAGAGCGGGAGGATCTGCTCCAACTGGGCAGTGGACAGGGATGCCGTTGTCTTCTCGAAATCATCTTCCAGCGGACCCATCAGCCTCGCCAACTGGTGGGCAAGGGTTCGGGCACGCTCGGCGCTCTCCAGCGTGTCGGTGGCGTCGGCTATCGCGGTGGCCCACTGCCGAAGGTCACCGTATTCCTGGCCCAGGCTCATCAGGGCGGCACTGCTGGTGTCGGTCCTCAGGGGCGTGGTACCGGTACCAAAGCTGGCCAGGTTGAGAGCCAGAGTGGCCAATCCCGCCAAAGTCAGGGTGCGCCGCACAAGTACCTCGCCGGAACGGGTGCGCCGCGATGAGTGCGGCGCCGATGCTCTAATCTGCTTCCAATCTGCGAGGTCGGATAGAGACCGTCTGTGATGCCGGCTACGCGTTCCACTCCGAGGTACTAAGCGGAACTGCTTCCCCAGCCACGCAGGGCACGGACGAAGTCGTGAAGCACCAGAAATTTCTCATAGAGGATGACGCCCTTGCGCTTCCGTCCAAACTCGCCGAAAAGGTCGCGCAGGCGTCCGCGCCGGGTAACGTAGAACCGGAAGGTCTCAGCGAAATCTTCCTGTGGGTGCTTGGCTGCGTAGGCACTGACGAAGTTGGTGGGCGCGATGGCTATCCGGCGGCGTTGGAAATACACCCACGTGTTGTCCATCCCCCGGTAGGCCTTGTCCACCTCCCCGAATGCCCTGCGGAACTGCCGGGTGCGGGTCCAGGCCCAGTGATGATAGAGAAAGCTGTGTCCCAGCTCGTGGGTAAGGAGGCCCACCAACATGGTCCAGGAGATCTCGTCCCGCCGCCGCCGGCCCACCACGTAGCGCTGCTCGATCTCGACGATGCTGGGATACAGTGGGTCGACGCCGGAGACTCCAGGCCGGAGGAGCACCCGGTAACCCCAATCCTTGATCCTGGAAACCAGGAGGAGTCGGCGCACCCGGGTCAGGGCGCGCGGAATGAGGTCACGACCGGTCGGGTCGCCGCCGCACCAGGGACAGGCATTCATCCGGTCGTCCACGCCCCGACTGCAGTGGGGGCAGCCGCCCTCGAAGTATCTGTCTTCATTCCAGCTCTGCGGCCGGCTGCACCAGGGACAGTACCGCATCGGGTACTGCACGCCACCACCACAGCCCCAATCGCAGCGGGCATCCATGCGAAATCCGCGGGGAGCCTTGAGCGGCTCCGCGCTGGAGTACCCCTGCTCGTGGATGTTGGCACCACACCAGGGGCAGTGGGCAAACTTTTCCGACACAGCCCACCCGCACTTGTAACAGTCGGCGCCGGTGACTCCGCCGAGGTCATTCCACCGCTGCGCCCGGCCACAGGCAGAGCAGAAGTCCCGGTAACGCTGCACGATGTTACCGCAGACACACCGCTGGTCGCGGGGCCAGGTCGAAGGGCGGCGCTTACGAGCGCTCATATCGCGCGATCGCCGCATCGACGATGCGTTCGATGAAATCGTAGTATTCCATCCCCGCCTTGGCGGCCGCATTGGCCATATCGTGACCGTAGCTGATGAAGGGATTGGCGTTGGCTTCGAGGACCCAGACCTGCCCATCGGGCGCGAGACGCAGGTCGAGCCGGGCGTAGTCCCGGAGCCACAGGGCTCGGTAGGCGGTTCGGCAGGTCTCATCGATCAAGGCGCGCACCGCCTTGGAAATCGGGCGCGCCACCACGTTCCGGATTCCCTTGCGCTCGCGGTAGGCCTCGTCCCACTTGGCAAACTGGGTGGCTATCCGCTCCTCAGGGCGGGTCTTTCGCTTGTCGAACACCATCTCGATAATCGGCAGGATTTCGAGCGAGTCGTCGTTGCCGATGACACCGACGTATAGCTCCCTTCCTTCCACGAACTCCTCGGCGATGGCTCCCTGGCCGAACCGCTCCTGAATGAAGCTGACCCGGTCGGCCAGGGACGCAACGTCCTGCACCACGGAGGCCTGAGCTATCCCGGCTGAGCCATCTGCCTGCAGCGGCTTCACGAAAAGGGGGAACCTCAGGTCGGGAGTGGCCTCGACTTTCTCCTGCAGACGGTAGGAGGCGAATCCCGGCACCCGGATTCCAAAATAGGCCAGAACCTTCTTGCTGATGGCCTTGTTCCGGGTGACCTGAAGCGCCAGCGGCGGGGCGCCGGTGTAGCGGTACCCCTCTGCCTCGAGCAGCCCCGGGAGCAGGTACTCCAGCGCCTCGTTGCCCTTGAAGGCCTCGGCGCCATTGAACACCAGATCCGGCTTCCACTCAGACAGGCACCGCACCAGGTACTGTAAATCGTCGCGTACGCCAATGAGCCGGATCTCGTGGCCCCGCTCACGGAGCGCATGCGCGATCTGATATTCCATGTCCGGCTCGTCCGTCTTCCAGGTGGCGATGTCCTTCTCCATCTGGATTTCGTGCTCGGGATGATCCCAGCCGGAGTACGGGGTGTCAAAAACGACTGCGATGCGCATAGGGCAGCAAGATCCACGGATCAAGCATGTAACGCTAGTCCGGCTTTAGTCTTGCGTGACTTCCCCGACCCCCGCGAAATGCCCGTCATCCGGCCCGTTGAAACTCACTAACTCATTGGTTTTACCTAGCTTGGTCGGTGGCTCAGCGATTGCTCTTATTTACGGTGTTCTTGCTTACATAGAGCGGTCATACCGTCACCCGAATCGAGCTACCCAATGCACCAACGTCTGATCATGACGCTGGTCATCGCTATTGCCCTGAGCGGTCTCAAACCCGCCGGGGCCGTTGCCGCCCAGAAACTCACCACCGCCGAGCTGGCCCGGGTAGAGGACTGGTTCCGCCGCACCTCGGAACGGACTGGGGACGGGCAGTGGGGCATCGCCATCGGCGCGATGGATGGCAGAGTCCTCTGGAGTCTGAACCCTCACCAGGAGCTGATTCCGGCCTCCACCGCCAAGGTGTTCACCGTGGGGTTCTCCCGGGCACGCGCGGGAGGTGGGGCACGCATTGCCACCCGTGTGATCGGTCGCGGCCAACTCGATTCGGCTACCGGACGCTGGCAGGGCGGCTGGCAACTGGAGTTGGGTGGGGACCCGACATTGGAACGCTCGGGCAGGGCCGGGCCCAATCTGCGGGCGCTCGCGCGGCAGCTTCGTGCGCGCGGAATCAACATCCTCGAGGGTCCGCTCCTGCTGACCAGCCGCACCGGGCCCGCATCGTCGAGCTATCCGACAGTCTGGTCGACCGATTTCGCCGGCCAGCTTTATGCCCCTCCGGTGGGGCCGGTCACTCTACATGAGAACACGATCTCGCTGAACCTCCGGCCTGGTCGAGACGTCGGCTCGCCACCCAGCTTCATCTGGGCCTACCCGGCTGGTGTCGACCGGTTGGTGCGCATGAGCGCGACAACCGTAGGCGGCAGCCGTCGCAGGCTCGCCCTGATTGCCAACAATGAGGGTGGCTGGACTCTGGCAGGCACCATCGGCATCGACTCGAGAGTGGCTGGAATCTCCGCGGTGGCGCACGACCCGGTGAGCGTGCTGGGCTACGCCTGGTCAGCGGCCCTCGAGCATGCCGGCATCCGCTGGATCAACCGGACGGCGCCCCCGGCAATCTGGCCGGCGCTTCCGTCCGTGCTGGCCAAAGTCGAGTCTGCCCCGTTCGATAGCGTGGCGGTGGAGATCAATCGCCGCAGCTTGAACATTGGCGCTGAGCTGATGCTCCAGTGGGCCTCAGCCAGCCAGACGTTGGGTCCCGCCTTGCTGACTCAGCACGTCCGCGATGTGGTCGGGCCCCAGGCCCGGGTGCACCTGGTAGATGGTAGCGGGCTGAGCGAGCTCGATCGGGTCAGCCCGCTGACCACGATGCTCTACCTGGCCCGCTATCCCCAGCTTCGTGGGGCGGAGCGCTTTCCGCTGCTCCTTCCAGCCAATGGGGTCGGCACGCTGCGGACGCTGCGCTATGGAATGGGACGCGGTGTCGTGCACGCCAAGACCGGCACGCTGGACCGGGTTGCCACCCTGGCAGGCTACCTCGGCCGGCGCGACGGCGTGCTGGTGATCTCCCTGATGTACAACGGCCGCCGGATTCACGCTGCCCGTGCGGCCGAATGGGAGCTCTTCCGACTGCTCGGGGCCGAAGGTGTCGACCTGACTGGTGCGCTGGAGACTCACATGGGCGGCGGGAACGAGATCGAGGTCGTGGACTAGGCCGATACCCCCGCAATAGTGCTCCGCCCCCGTCGTCCAGGCCACCGCCGACCCGCAGCTGCTGGTCGACTACGCTCCCCCGGCTACCTGACCCACCTCGAAGTTGATTGCGGCCCAGGGG
>JBKJZM010000289.1:0-2685 GCA_046715295.1 Gemmatimonadales bacterium
ATGCGGGTCTGGGCTCGGGAACGCAATTGGGATTGGCGGTGGCGCGGGCTCTGGCCGAGCTGCACGGATTGCCGACTGACACTAGTGAGTTGGCGCGCGCGGTCGCCCGGGGCAAGCGCTCGGCTATCGGTACCTGGACCTTCGCGCTGGGCGGATTCATCGTCGAGGGGGGACGGCGGCTCGGCAGCGAGGAGATAGCCCCTTTGCTGGCCCGTTTTGCAGTCCCGGAAAGCTGGAGGTGCGTCGTCGCGGTCCCGCCCGGTTCCCGGGGACTCAGCGGGGAGGCGGAGGCGAGTGCCTTCGAGCAGCTGCCCTCGCCGGCCGACCAGGAGGTCGAGCGGGTCTCTCACCTCGTCCTCATGCAGCTCCTCCCCGCGCTGGTTGAAGCGGATCTGCCCAGTTTCGGGGACGCGCTGTCGGCGGTGCAGCGCATCACGGGCGCCTGGTTTGCAGCCCCGCAGGGAGGGGTCTTCGCCCCGGGACCTACCGAGCGCCTGGTGGCAGATATGACTGCCTGGGGTGCCGTGGGGGTGGGGCAGAGTTCCTGGGGCCCGGCGGCGTACGGGCTGGTGGAGAGCGACCTGGCTGCCCGGGAACTGGCCCAGCGAGTCCGGCAGACCATGGCGACCGGCGGAGTCGTTTTCGAAGGCGGTTTTGCTCCCCAGGGGGCGCGGGTCTGGGAGGGGTAAATTTGGTGACGTCCTAATTGACAGTTCATTTTTCAGGGTGTATACTCACCCCTCTAGCCCCTCTCAACCGGCGATTTGTTGATCCTTAGAGGGCTCCGCCCCGTCCTGTTGGAGTAGCTGGCCGTGTGAAGCACTGGGATACCTCCGCGGCGGTATGATCAGGAAATCCTCTACCGTCTCCCCGAGCGTATATTATCACTGATGCACAACGTGGTTCAGCGACGTTGCTGAGGAATGAAATGGGCTTGTTCCCGTTCGCTCGCACTATTTCATCGCGGCTGAACCCGGCGCCAGCAGGTGCGGCGCGCAGTCGGTGGCCAGAAGTACTTTGGCGTGGCCATGACTTGTCCGTGTCCCACTGCACGTCGCTGTCTCTCCCTCTATCCGCTCCGTCCCGACTCAGTCATATCAAGAATTCGAGTGCTGCGAACCCGCTTCACCGTTGGATGCTCGGAACGGTCGAGCGCAGCCCTCCAGTGTGTTTTTCGGATTTTCAGTCCCGCAGCACCGCGTCAATAGGCATTAGAGCAGGAGAATCACCCTTTTCCCTGAGGTTAGTTATGAACCGTTTTGCGCAGAAAGTGGTGTCCGGCGGGCTCGCCGCGGGTCTTTCAGTAGCCGTGGCGTTGTCAGCCGATGCCCAGCAGGCGCGCTCTGGGACTTGGACCCAGAATGCGCCCGAGGGCGAATGGCACATGCCTGGTCGTGATCACAGCCTCCAGCGGTTTAGTCCGCTGAAGCAGATCACGACGTCGAACGTGGCCGAGCTTCGGCCCGTCTGGTCGTTCTCGACCGGGACGCTTCGGGGACACGAGGGCAATCCGCTCGTGATCGGTAACGTGATGTACGTGCACACGTCCTTCCCGAACATCGTGTACGCACTGGATCTCTCCAAGGCCGGCGCGCCGTTGATCTGGAAGCACGTGCCCAACCAGTCGCCGGACGCGATTCCAATCGCGTGTTGCGACCTGGTGAACCGTGGCACCACGTATCACCCCAGCGGCAAGATCTTCATCCAGCTGCTCCAGGGTGAGCTGCTTGCGCTCGATGCCAAGACCGGCAAAGAGCTGTGGAAGGTAAAGAACGCGGATTACAAGCAGGGTTCCACGATGACCAACGCCCCGATCGTGATCAAGGACATCGTCATCGCCGGTATCTCGGGCGGTGAGTTCGGCGTCCGCGGCCGGGTGACGGCGTACAACATCAACGACGGTAAAGAGGTTTGGCGCGGGTACAGCACCGGCCCGGACAGCGAAGTCCTTCTCTCGGGCGACGCCAACGCCAACTATCCGTCCCACAAGGGCAAGGACCTGGGCGTTTCGACCTGGCAGGGCGACGAGTGGAAGCGTGGCGGCGGCACCACCTGGGGCTGGTACTCCTACGATCCCGAGCTGAATCTGTTCTACTACAGCACGGGTAACCCCGGCTCGTGGAACCCCGACCAGCGGCCGGGCGACAACAAGTGGTCCATGACCATTTTCGCCCGCAACCCGGACGACGGCAAAGTGAAGTGGGCCTACCAGATGACGCCGCACGATGAGTGGGACTACGACGGCGTCAACGAGAACATCCTCTTCGAGAGCGGTGGGAAGAAGCTCCTGGCGCACTTCGATCGTAACGGCTTCGGCTACACCCTCGACCGCACCAACGGCAAGGTCCTGGTGGCGCAGCCCTATGGTCCGGTCAACTGGGCCAAGCGGGTCGATCTGACCACCGGCGTGCCGGAGAAGGATCCGAAGTACGGCACCACCTCGAAGAAGAACACCGAGGGGATCTGCCCCGCGGCGATCGGCTTCAAGGATCAGCAGCCGGCGGCCTACTCGCCGCAGACTGGGCTCTTCTACGTCCCCGCCAACCACATCTGCATGGACTACGAGGGCGTCGAAGTGAAGTACACCGCCGGTCAGCCGTACGTCGGCGCGATCGTGCGGATGTTCCCCGGCCCCGGCGGGCACCGTGGCAACTTCATTGCCTGGGACCCGATGAAGGGCAAGGC
>JBKJZM010000290.1:0-3390 GCA_046715295.1 Gemmatimonadales bacterium
CCCTCGACGTTGGTCACCGCCTTCTTGACCGTCTCGCGGAACGCCACCTGGGGCTTGCCGACATTGGCCTCGACCTTGAACTCCCGCTTCATCCGCTCGACCAGGATCTCGAGGTGCAGCTCCCCCATGCCGGCGATGATCGTCTGGCCCGTCTCCGCGTCGGAGCGCACCCGGAACGTGGGATCCTCTTCCTGAAGCTTCTGGAGCGCCGTTCCCAGCTTGTCCTGGTCTGCCTTGGTCTTGGGCTCGATGGCGACGTCGATGACCGGGTTGGGGAACTTCATCGCCTCGAGGATGATCGGCTTGTCCTCGTCGGAGAGCGTGTCGCCCGTTCGGGTGTCCTTGAGGCCGATGGCCGCCGCGATGTCACCGGCGAGCACTTCCTCGATCTCTTCCCGCTTGTTGGCGTGCATCTGCAGCAGCCGGCCGATGCGCTCCCGCTTGTCTTTGGTGCTGTTGTAAACGTAGCTGCCCGACTTGAGCGAGCCGGAGTACACCCGGAAGAAAGTCAGCCGGCCCACGTACGGGTCGGTGGCAACCTTGAATGCCAGGGCGGAGAACGGCTCACCGTCCGAGGCGCAGCGCTCGATGTGGGTCTCATCGTGCAGCGGCAGGTGCCCCACAATAGGAGGGACGTCCTCCGGGCTGGGCAGGTAGTCGATCACCGCATCGAGCAGCGCCTGCACGCCTTTGTTCTTGAACGAGGCGCCGCAAAGGACCGGGACGATGAATCCGCCGGTCGTCGCCTTCCGGATGGCATGCTGAATCTCTTCATAGCTCAGCTCGGCCCCTGCCAGGTACTTCTCCAACAGCACCTCGTCGTGCTCGACCGCGGCCTCGATCAGCTCATGCCGGGCCGCCTCGACCCGGTCCCGGTAGGCCTCGGGCACCGGCAGCTCGGTAAAGGTCTTGCCCAGGGTCTCGTCGTCGAAGATGATCTCGACCCGCTTGATCACGTCGATATGCCCGGTGAACATCTCGCCGGACCCGACCGGCAGCTGGATCGGATAGGCCTTTTTGGTGAGCCGGTCACGGATCATCGTCAGGCAGCGGTCGAAGTCGGCTCCGACCCGATCCATCTTGTTGGCAAAGATGATCCGGGGGACGCCGTACCGGTCGGCCTGGCGCCAGACGGTCTCGGTCTGGGGCTCGACGCCGGCCACCGAGTCGAGCAGGGTCACAGCACCGTCCAGCACCCGGAGCGAGCGTTCCACCTCCACGGTAAAATCCACGTGGCCGGGGGTATCGATGATGTTGATCCGGTAGGAAATGCCGTCGCGGAGCCAGAAGCAGGTGGTTGCGGCCGAGGTGATGGTGATCCCTCGCTCCTGTTCCTGCTCCATCCAGTCCATGGTGGCGGCGCCCTCATGGACCTCACCGATCTTGTAATTCTTCCCGGTGTAGTAGAGGATCCGTTCGGTCGTGGTCGTTTTCCCGGCATCGATATGGGCCATGATGCCGATGTTACGATAGCGATCGAGGGTCGTCTGTCGGGCCATGTGTCCCCTACGGGTAACGAAAAAGCGGGGCGACCGACCGGGAGACCCCGTGGTATCGCTCCGCGCACATCCGGGCTTTCGCCCTGGACGAGGATCCCAGCAGGATCCCACGCGTTGTCATTGGAAGATCAGAGGTGGCCCTGAATGCTGCGCAGAGTCACGTGATCCGATGTGTGGCTTGGGCGTCACCAAAAGTGCCAAGCCCGAGGAAAATAGTGGGTTACAACCTCGTGTCAACTCCCGCAGCCCTCCGGGAGCTGGTCGTTAAAGGTCGAGGGTAGGCAGCAAAGGGGCGCCTCATTCGAAGCGCCCATAATACGGCCTTCCAGCCCTACCGCCCTACCATCTATAGTGCGCAAACGCCCGGTTGGCTTCCGCCATCCGGTGGGTGTCTTCCTTCTTCTTGATGGTGTTCCCCTCGCCCTTGGATGCAAGGATCAGCTCCGCCGCCAGCCGCTCGGCCATGGTCTTCTCGGTGCGCGCACGAGAGAACGAGATGATCCACCGCATGGCCAGCGCGGTCCGGCGGTCAGGACGGACTTCGACCGGCACCTGGAGCGACGCGCCACCAACCCGGCGGCTCTTTACCTCGAGCGTCGGCTTGGCATTGTTGACGGCCAGTTTGAAGACCGAGACGCCCGGCTGGCTGGTGCGCTCTTCGATGAGATCCATGGCCGAGTAGAAGATGCCTTCGGCCAGGCTCTTCTTGCCTTCGAACATCAGGTTGTTGACGAACTTGGATACGGTCTGGCTGTCGTACCGCGGATCCGGCGGTACCGGCCGCTTGACCGACTTGTTGCGACGACTCACTTCTTGCCTCCCTTGGCTGCCGGTGCGCTACCCGCGGCCTTGGGCCGCTTGGCGCCGTACTTGGACCGGCTCTTCCGTCTGTCATTCACGCCCGCCGAGTCCAGAGTGCCGCGCACGATGTGATAGCGAACGCCCGGAAGGTCCTTCACCCGGCCGCCACGAATGAGCACGATCGAGTGCTCCTGCAGGTTGTGCCCTTCACCGGGGATGTAGGCGGTGACCTCGAAGCCGTTGGTCAGACGCACGCGGGCCACCTTCCGAAGCGCCGAGTTCGGCTTCTTCGGCGTGGTGGTGTACACCCTGGTGCACACCCCTCGCTTCTGGGGATTGGCCTTGAGGGCCGGCGCCTTGTCCTTGGCCACGACGTCTTTCCGGCCGCGCCGGATGAGCTGGTTGATAGTCGGCATAGCCCGGAAGCTTAGCCCGACGATTCGCTTAGGTCAAGAAGAGACAAGAGAGCGGTCTAACCCTTAGGTGGCGGGCCTATGCCTGCCTGCAAGAGTGCCGCGGACACGCTCCTGACCAGTCCATCGGGAGTGAACGGCTTCTGGAGTATGGCTAGCTCGGAGCCGATCGAGCCTTGCTTCAGGAGGTCTTCCACTGAGTAGCCGGACATGAAGAGAACCGGCAGCTCCGGCCAGCGTTCCCTTAAACGCCGGGCCAGCTCGGCCCCACCCATTCCCGGCATCATCATGTCGGTCAGCACCAGATCGGGCTGCCCCCGCCCCTCCATCAGCTTGAGCACGGCGGCCCCACCCGAGGCCTGAAGGACGCGGAAGCCGCTGCGCTCCAGGCTCCGCGCGGCAATGGCGCGGACTGCCGGCTCGTCTTCGACCAGGAGAATGGTGGCTCCGGATTGCGCCTCGTCTGGGCCGGGAGGCAGCGGCTGACCCCGCGGCCCCCCACGCCGCTCGACTACGTTGGCGTCGGACAGGACCGGCAGGTACAGTGTAAATGTGGCGCCCAGACCCGGTGTACTCGCCACGGTGATGTGCCCGCCGTTCTGCTTCATGATACCGTCGGCGGCGGCCAGGCCGAGCCCCGTCCCCTTGCCGACGGGCTTGGTGGTGAAGAATGGCTC
>JBKJZM010000291.1:0-12139 GCA_046715295.1 Gemmatimonadales bacterium
GCCGCTTTCGGTACGTCGAAGTTCACTACGTGGCCGAGCGCCTCGACGTCGATACCCCGGGCGGCGATATCGGTGGCCACCAGGACGCGGTACTTCCCGTTCTTGAAGCCCGCCAGGGCCTCGGTGCGCTGGGTTTGGGACCGGTTGCCGTGGATCCGCTCGGTCTTGATGCCATGCCGCGCCAGGTAGTCGGCCAGCCGGTTGGCCCGGTGCTTGGTGCGGGTAAAGACCAGCGCCTCCTGCATCTCACCCCGCTGGAGCAGGGCGACGAGCAGCGCGGACTTGAGCTCCTGAGGCACCGGGTAGACCGCCTGGGTAATTCCCACCGCCGGCGCGGGCTTTCGGTCGAGCTGGATCGACTCGGGGTTCTTGAGCATCTCGCGGGTGAGCGTGACGATCGGCGCCGGCATGGTGGCGCTGAAAAACAGCGTCTGCCGCTTCTGCGGCAGGTGCCGCAGCACCCGCCGAATGTCGGGGAGAAAGCCCATGTCCAGCATGCGGTCCGCCTCGTCCAGCACCAGGTGCTCGACACCGGGCAGCTTGGCATACGGCATCCGGAAGTGGTCGAGCAGCCGTCCAGGCGTGGCAACCAGGACATCCACTCCACTGCGGAAGGCATGCTCCTGCGGCCCCATCCCGACACCACCGATGATGGCGGCACCCGTGATGGGGGTGTGCACAGCCAAATCGTTCAGGTCCTCGACGATCTGGGCCGCAAGCTCGCGCGTCGGCGTGAGCACCAGGGCTCGGGTGACGCCACGGGGGCGTCCGATCAACTTGTGCAGGATGGGAAGGAGAAACGCGGCGGTCTTGCCGCTGCCGGTCATCGCGCATGCGAGCACATCCCGGCCGGCCAGCGCCGGAGGGATCGCGGCATCCTGAATCGGGGTCGGGCGGGTAAAGCCGAGCTCCTTGATTCCCTTGAGGAGGTCGGGATGAAGCTTCAGGGTGCTGAATGGCACTCAGTCCTCTATCGTCGTGCGGGTGGCCGGCGTCAGTCGCTCTCGCGCCGTATTGCGGGGCCGGCCCCCGCACCAAAGGTGACATCTACGGTGTAGCCATCGGCGTGGATCAGTGCGCCGAGCAGCCGCCGGGCGCTCTCTTCCGCATGGGCCGTGACCCCGAGCTCCCCAGCGGCGTTGACCAGCTGGTCCCGTGCCAGGTAGTAGATGGTGTCCCGATCAGCGGGGCGGAATGGATTCCACAATCCGTTGCGTTCGTCGTACGTCCGCAGCTGGGTCACCTCGACCCCGAGCACCTTGGCCGGCGGCAGCACGACGTGAACCCGGCGTTCCCGCTGATCGACGTCCACCTGGGTTCCGCTGTCGAGGTCGATGCCGGCCATCACCTTCCCGGTAACCACGACGAGGGAACGCTTGGTGGAGCCGAGGCGCCGATTCTCGTAGATCACGACGTCGCGCACCGTGGTTTCGCTGGTGACCAGTTGAGCCACCGCCCGTACCCGCTCCACCACGACACCATGGGTCACCGTTGTTTCGTTCCGGCCCGGCAGCAGCCCGCGGGTGAGCGGAACGAAGCGTTGGATCGCGAGACCGATGAGAAGGAGGGCCCCGCCGAGGAGTAGGAGGGAGATGAAAACTACCGCAACCGGCCGCCGGGGCCGTGAGTCGGCCATGCCGCTGCTCAGAACTCCCGGCGCTTCATGTCCTTGAACAGGCGCTTGGTCTCGGCATCTTCTTCGGTGGGTTTCTGCCGCAGGGTGGAGTCGAACTTTGCCGCGCGATCGGCCTTGGGCGGTACCACTTTCTCGGCGTTCTTCTTGGCCAGCGCGGCTATCCGCTGATCTTCACGCTTGGACATCACACCTCCAGAAATTGTCCTCGGTGGCTAGAAAGCCGGCCGCTGGGCCTGCTCAACGCTCTGAGCCAGCTCGTTCGCCGCCTCCTTGAGCCCGGCCAGCTCGCGGTGCCGACCGCTGATGGCACCTGTCCGCAGGTCTCCACCCAGCCCGCGGCTCATCTCCGTCGCCCTGCGAATGCGAAATCGCTCCTGGAACCCCTTGTAATCGTCCCCGCCTGCCGCGCTCAGCAGACCCCATAGGCGGAGCCGCACGTCGTCGAGGGCGCTTTTGAAATCCTCCAGCTCCTGTACCTCGGTCTGGCCCCGCGCCAGGCGCTCCTCGGCAGTACTCAGGGTGGCGTTCAAAATGGCTACCTGCTCGAGAAAGCTTGGCTCCGCCATCACCCCTCCGTCGGCCGTGATGCGTCTCGTCCTATATGCGCGTAAAGAATCCTTGTGGCTGCACGGGGGCAAGGCCCGGCACGCATGAAAGGAGTCGGGCGCGGGGCCAGGAAACCTTCGGAGGTCACTTTAGATGCGACTGTCTAACATCTCATGCCGACGCAGCTTGCAGTTATGGTTAGTCGCGCACTTGAATCCCTAAGCTGATCGGCAGCAGCCACCTCGGGCTTGAACCGTTGCTGAAAATCTGATGGTAGTTGAAGTCGAGTACCAGCCACACCGGCTCCAGCAGCTGGATCGACCCGCCAGCGCCGAGCCCCACTCCAGCAGAGGCAGCCCGCGCGCCGGGCGCTCGCCGGTAGAGCCAGTAGACCCCGGGAGCTATCGAGGCGAAAGCCCTTGCGGTACCGGATCCAACCGATGCCTCGACACCTGCGCCGGCAATTACCGCCTTCACCGGGCCCACGAACGGATCCGTACCGCAGGGCACCGGGTCGCCACCGGGACAGGGAATCCGGCTCAGGAGAGAAGCAGCAGGCATCGGGAAGGCCACATCATACCTGCGGGTAACGGACGTGTGGGTCAGGGCCACCAGCGCCGAGAGGGAGGAGCCGAGGTGGCGACCTGCGCGAGCCTGGACCACGAGGCCACTCTGCCGGAGGAGATTGTTGCCCTGCCGGTCCTGCATCACTGGGCCGAAGCTTGCTTCCCCGAACCAGGCGGAGCGCTCCTGCACCGTGGCTGATGCCGGGGCCGGCAAAGCCAGCATTACAAGTAGGGGGAGAAAACGTCGGTCATGCGGCATGTGGGCCTCCGCGATGACTGCGCCCTAAGCATTGGGCGACGTGAGAACCTTACGCTGCCTCTCTATAGAGCCGGGCTCCGACATAGCCGCCCGCGAGAGCAGCCACCAGACCCCCGACCGTGCTCGCGCCGATCAGGGACCACGAGTAGTATCCCATGAATGCGTACGAGGCGTATGCCGCATGGGCCGCGAGCCAGATGATGAATGCGGCCATGAGAGCGGTGCGAGGTCCGGGCCCGAGCCGGGGCCGGATGGCCGCGTAAACCCACACCGTGAGGATTCCCAGGATGAAGTCCACGAGGACCCATCCCAACGTGCCCGATTCAGCCTTGGCAATCAGCCCGGGGTTGAGTGCCTCGGTCTCGGCCTTCCACCGCGCGCCGAGCAGGAATCCGTTGGTGGTGGCATCGATGATGTTCATGACCAGACCGGCGGCGAGACCTCCCGCGACGACACGAGACGAGTTCAGCTGGGCCATGCTGCCCTCCTGAGTCTGGCTGGTGGGACCGCTAGGAAGCACCATAGCCGCGGGCCATGGCCGCGGCGAGGAATACCATGACCATGACAATCCCGGCCTGCGCAAAGCTGATGCGGGCAAGGCGCGGGGCAGCACTGGTATCGGGCTGCTCACCCCGCGCCACTCGCCGGCGCCACCTGATCAGGGTAACCATGGGCCAGGCCTCCAAGGCGAGGATAACGGCAAAGAGTGCCATCTTGCCCAGGAACACATGGTTGTGGAGGTAGTAAGCGGTGTCCTTCTCCAGCCCGGAAAGGAGACGCCAGAGGCCGGTCCCGACCCACAGCGCGGCGGCCAATCCCCAGAAGTTATCGGCCAGGAAGACGGAACGAAGTCCCTCCCCGTCGAGGCGGGAAGCCAGTGCCCGTCCCCGGGCCCAGACCGCACCCAGCCCGATTCCGAGCCCGAGCAGGTGCAAGCCGGCAAGCAGCAAGCGGGTGATCATGGGGCGCGATGCTTCTGGTCGATCACTCAGAGCCGTCCGCTGCCGGGTAACGCGGTGTCGTCCCGCGACCGGCGCCAAAGCGTGAACAGCATGGCTCCCAGATTGGCGATGGCGCACCCGGTGCCCACCAGGATCAAGCCCCGTGCGACGTAGCGGAGCACAGTGAGCCGGTTGATGTCAACCGCTACAAGGAGCAGCTTGGTGCTGAGGAGAGCGGCGGCAGTGGAGAAGAGCATCAGCTGCAGCAATAGCAAGGGCCGGTACCCCATGCCGGCGTAGAGCCAGTACAGGGCCAGCCCAACCAGGAGCCAGGCGAGCAGTCCGGTCCGGGTACTCTGTCCTCCGAGCGGGAACTCCCGGATGAGGGGCACCACCAAGAGCCCCAGAGCAGCAAGCGTAAGCAGCAGCCTCCAGCTGGCCCCCCACAGCTCTCGAGGCGAGGCATCTTCGGCAGTGTGCAACGTCGGTTTTCTATCCACTATTCCTCGCTGGTCATGGTAGCCGACGTCCCCGCGGGCGGGAAGCCCGCTTCATTCTACGTTCGTTTTCTCGCTACCGGAACGCCCCGCCGAAGCGCCAAACCTTCCGCCACTCGGGGGGCCCCCTGAAAGCTGCCGTCAATAGTGGGCCGCAGCTACCCTTAAGATGGGGGTACTTACCCACCGACGCATATAGGGACCGGGCCCGGCATCCGATACTTTGATCGATGAAGCCACTACCGAGCATCAGCCGCATCGGCCAGGAACGCATCCGCACGGTCATCGTGGACGACCACGACCAGATCGGCTGTATGGTCGCGCGCCGGATCGCTCAGGTGATCCAGGAGCGCCGTGCCCAGGGCAAGCGCCCGGTGCTCGGCCTGGCCACCGGCTCGACTCCTATCGGGGTGTACCGGGAGCTGATCCGCATGCATCGGGACGAGGCCCTCGGCTTCGCGGATGTCATCACCTTCAATCTCGACGAGTATTACCCGATGGTGCCCGGTAGCATCCACTCGTATCATCGGTTTATGTGGGAGAACCTTTTCTCCCAGCTCGATATTCTTCCAGCCAACGTCCACATCCCCCGCGGCGACGTGAGGCGGGACGAAGCCGAGGCGGAGTGCGGGCGCTACGAAGAGGCGATTCGCGCCGCCGGTGGCATCGATCTCCAGCTGCTGGGCATCGGACGAACCGGTCATATCGGATTCAACGAGCCGGGCTCGGGGGCTGAGAGCCGCACCCGAGCCGTCACCCTCGATCTGGTGACTCGCAAGGACACCGCCGCGGATTTCTTCGGCGAGGAGAACGTGCCTCGGGAAGCAATCACGATGGGTGTCGCGACCATCTTCGACGCTCGCGAGATCGTGATGCTGGCCACCGGGGAGCACAAGGCCGACATCGTTCGAAGGGCAGTCGAGGGCGAGGTCGACCACGAGGTGGCCGCCACCTTTCTTCAGCGACACCCGAACACGACTTTTTATCTGGACGGCCCAGCCGCCGCGGCGCTCACCCGAGTGGCCACACCCTGGCTCCTCGGCCCGGTGGAGTGGAGCAGCACCCTGGTGGTGCGCGCGGTCGTGTGGCTCTCGCACCAGAGCGGCAAGGCAATCCTCAAGCTCACTCAGCGGGACTACGCCGAGCATCGGTTGTCGGCTCTGGTGGCTCGTTACGGCTCGCCCGGTGCACTCAACGGGGAGGTGTTCAACGCGCTCGGGGCCAAGATCCGGGGCCGCTCCAAGCTGCCCCGGGGACAGCGCATCCTCTGCTTCTCGCCCCACCCCGACGATGACGTCATCTCAATGGGCGGCATCCTGCACAAGCTGGCGGTGAATGGCAACAACCTCACCGTCGCGTATATGACGAGCGGGAATCTGGCCGTGTTCGACCACGATGTCCGCCGGCACGTCGATTTCCTGCGGCGCCTGGCCCTGGAACAACGTCTCTCGAAGGAAGCCGCCCGGGATCTGGGAGCGCGGATCGACGAGTTCCTTGCGGGTAAACAGGCCGGCGACGTGGACATTCCCGAGGTACAGGACACCAAGCGGATTATCCGGGAGTCCGAGGCGGTGGCCGGCATCCGAACGCTGGGGCTCGACGAGCGAGCCGCCCGCTTCCTCGACCTTCCGTTCTATCGGACCGGCAAAGTCAGAAAGGATCCCATCGACGAGGACGATGTGGCCATTGTCCGGGCGCTGCTCGACGAGATTCGCCCCGACCTGGTTTTCGTTGCGGGCGACCTTTCCGACCCGCACGGGACCCACCGGCTCTGCAAGGAAGCAGTTCAGCGCGCATTGGAGCAGGCCGTCGCTGGCGGCCTGAAGCGACCTGAGGTGTGGCTCTATCGGGGCGCGTGGCAGGAATGGCCCGTCACCGAGGCCACCTGGCTCGTCCCCCTCTCGCAGGAAGAGCTCCGTCTCAAGATTCAGGCGATCTTCAAGCATCAATCACAGAAAGACACGGCCCCGTTTCCGGGGCCGGACGAGCGGGAGTTCTGGCAGCGGGTTGAAGCGCGGAACAAGGGAACGGCAGCGGAGCTCGATCGCCTGGGGCTCGCCGAGTACTTTGCCATGGAAGCGTACGTCGTGGAGCGCGACGGGGGAGACCCGGTCTAGGCTCGTCCCCGGATCTTCGCCACCCACCACCTGAGGCCCACGAACAAGAAGCGCCAGTCGTGCAGGAGCTCGGGAGGCTTGCCCTCCACGGCATGACCCACGAACTGAAAGATCCAGCCGAGCACGAAGAGCCCCAGGGCAACAACCCACAATCCCTCGACCCAGAGCGCGGCGACGAACAGCGGGATCGACAGAGCGATGAGCGGAATACCCAGAGTATGGCAGAACCGGTTGATCGGGTGTTGATGGCTCCGACCATATTGCACGATCCATTCGTCCCAGCTTCGTCCGCCGAGCATGAGACCTCCAAGAGGCTAGGTCGCTACTCTACCGGAATGCGTTGCTTGTTTTTCGCCAGCTAGCCATCGAACGTCTGCATCTCCGGATTCACCGCCTGCGCCCCGTTTGCACCCACCACGGCCATGATCTAACTAAGCGGCCTGCAGCTACTCCAGCACTCGATAGACGACCCAGTGCTGGGAGCCGGGCACGATGAACGGAGCCAGCGCGTCCGAATGGCCACGGAACTGGGCAGCGGCCATGCTCGCGAGCGCGGCCTCGAAATCGGCCAGCGAGTCGAAGGTGTACTCGTCCACAATGTGGGAGGCCGACGGGCCGATGAAGCCCGCAAGCAGCCGGGCGCCCCGTGCCCGGCGGAACTCCGAGCTGGCGAATTTCTCGGCCCCCCAGGCTCGCATGACCCTCACGGCCTCGCCTTGCTTGCCGTAGACGGTGTCGAGATGCCATTGGCAGATCAGCATACCTCTCCTTTCATCCGGGCCGGATAGCGAGCTGGCGGGCAATGTCCTGCAGCTGGGCGGCGTGCCGCGCCTCGTGCTGTCCCAGGAAGAGCACCCATTGGTACAGGTTGAGTGGCCCGAGCGTGGGATGATTCCACGTGACCTGGCCCAGTGCCAGGCCGTCCGCCTCCCGGAGCGCGGAGACCAGCACCTGGCGGGATTCCGTCAGCGCCACCATTCCCTGAGCCACGGTGAGCTCGCCCCGCGGCATGACGGGTTCGGGCGCGATGATCCGGCGGCTGCGATCGGTGATCCGGAGCGCGTCAAGCGATGCCATCACCGAGCCCACTTCGTTCTCCGCTTCAAACCCGCCCGCCTTGGCCCGCTCCAGGGATCGGCTGAGCAGCCGGGCGATGCCAGTCTCGACCCGATGCAGATGCTCGAGGACTTCGGCGGCCGACCAGATGTCTGCATCAACTCGGCGCTCCCGCATCGGCTCAGGGATGAGCGAGACGGCATCGAGGAGGGCTGCCCGTTGGAGGTGGGCGTAAGCGAGGAGTTCCGCAATTCTGGGATGCATGTCAGGAAGCTAGTGAATCCTGTGGGCCACCGCCGCGCGTATTGAGACAGGTGGGCGAGAGACCCGGGCCTTCTACGAGGTTCGCTGTACGGTAGCGTTCGCTGGGTGGTCATCGCCGGGATCACCGGACTGTTGCTCAGCCGGGGGGATCGCGTGGCGGCCCAGGAGGGATATTGCTCTGGCCTGGTGCGCCGGTCGTAGGTTCTCCCGCGACTCGAGTCTCGCGATAACGTGGGACGTGGCTGTGGCCACCGCCAGCCGCAGCGCCCCGCCCGAGATCGGCAGCTACATCGCGGCATGGCGACGAGACTGGAAACGCTGGACGATGGCCGCACTGGTGTTTGCGGGATTGCCCCGGTTGCCCAAACCATTGCTCGGCGGCGAAACCCATGAGCAGGAAGGCCATACCCGCCCGAGGCAGCAGCGGCCCCTTCGTCGCGGCCGATCTCGCATTTGCGCGGCTCGCCGCCGACAGCGGCGCTGCGGTGGCCTTCGAGCGGTGGGCGGCTACGGAAGCGGTCACGTGCCAGCAAGACCGCTGTGCCGACGCATTACAAATACCTTACCAGCTGGGCTCGCCGTAGCGACGGCGCCGTATCCGATTCCTGACCGATGGCGGCAACGAACGGCCGGATTAACCATAAGGTGACGCTCATTCTCCGTCACGGCGGTCCGAATCCTCAGGCGGCGAGGAACGCAGGAGCCACCAGACCAGCCCCGCGAGGGCAACCGTCAGCGCCACGATTCCAAGATCCACAAGGAAGAAGGTCCGGTAGGCATCCGCTCCCGATGGATCCTGCTCGACCCAGTTGTGCCAATCCCGCCAGGCATGGATAGCGCTCACGATCCGGCCGCCTGCAATGAAGCCACCGAGCAGGACTGCGGCGTACCGGACCAGCTGCACACCGATACCCCGGACGCGCTCGTCGGTCATTGGGTCACCCGTCGGTACCTCCTTGGGCAGAAACTTTTATACTCAGGCATGCCCACGTTCTGGAAACGGGCAACCGTCCTGCTCGGGCGAGCCCTCCGCCTCCACTGTCCCAACTGCGGCGGCAAGCCGGTCTCCGAATCATGGCTCCGCCTCCGCCCCGCTGTCCGGTGTGCAAACTGCGGTTAGAGCGGGGTGAGGAGGGATATCAGGTTGGGGCATACATGTTCAACATCGTGGCGGCCGAGCTCGTGTTCGCACTGTCTTTCTCGGGTTCGATCTGATCTTTCGCCCGCCGTCCCCGGAAGAATTCACCTAGTCTGACCAGGGCTGCCCCCGCACCGCGCGCGGCTGGCACCGGTCGATTTCATAGGTCGAGGTCCGCAGCGAAAGTCCTCACCGTGGCAGCCTTCTATGGGGGAAGTCAGGCATCAGGGTCGGAGCGAGTACTGCGCCAGCGTTTCGGAGCAACTCCCGCAGCTCCGATCGATGACACCGGGATGGATCCTCACAGTAGCAGCCCACGGAAAAATTCTGCTGCCCAGAGAGCGCCGCCAGCAATGCGATCAGGCGTTTCGACGTAGGCTTTCGCATCTCGGCCCGGTAGCGGCGTGCGAACCCCGCCCAACGCTTGGGCGTGAACGACTGCGAGAGCGCCCAGGAGACCAGCGGAGCACTCGGCGCCAGCTCCGGAACCCAAACGTCGAAGTAATCGCGCCGGCCAAGGTCTTCCTTTCGCACACCGCGCGGAGGGCGGCGCACGGTTCCGAGGCGGACGCCCTCGTCGCCCTGGCGAGGGGTGCCGAGACGGACGACGCGGATGGCCAAAGGCACGACTCCTGGGGGGTCAAAGGGGACGGATCATAACGGCAAGCCGCTTGGGTGCCGCCAGCAGGTACGCATCGCGGCGAGGCACAGCTTGCGCAGGCGGGTCAGCGGACGGGGCGTCACTATCTGGTGGCGGCGGACCCGTGCGGAACGCTAGGCCAGCGGACCCTTGCCCATGAACTGAATCAAGGTCGCATCCGGCGTGCGGCTGTTGAAGTGGGTCTCACTGATGTTCGCCATGCCTCGTTGCCCGTTGTCCAGCGTCAACCAGATCCGCTCGCTCGGGAGGAAGCCGTCGGCGGTACGGGACATGAATTCCCCGTGCCACGACTGGCGGCCCGAGGTCGAGTCGGTCACGGTCATCCGCACGTCAACCTGCTTCAAAGCCTGACGGTTCGTACGCTCTATGAGTGCCTTCTGGGACTGCATGACATACCTGCTTTCTCGTGTGAGTAATTCTCTCTATCGGTGCAATTGAGGCCCCGGCCGGCTGGTGCCTGGACCACCACTCCCGGGCCCGGTCTTCGGTCCATACCCCTGCCCCGTTGATTTCCCCGACCCGTCCCGACAGCTCCTTTGCCGACTGAGGCCGCTCAGTCGGATCCTTCGCCAGGCAGGAGAGGGTTTCGGACACCTTCCGGTTGCCGGCGGCCCACCAGAGCAGCGCCGACGCGCCCGCCGCACCGGCACTGAGTGCCATGAACCCGGTCCTCGGGAAGGAGCCGGCCGTCAGGGGAACGTTGGCGACAGTCGCTACGGACCAGGCGAGGAAGTAAAGAACGGGATCGAAGGCGAACGCGATGAGGATGAGCATGGTGAGGAGACGTACCCGCCCCCGAACCTGCTCGAGAAGATCGGGCGGAAGCGAGGACGAGAGCCCTCCTTCCTCGCGCCGTGTCTCGGGGGGCAACAACGTAACGTGCTCGTGCATGCCAGGCTCCGCGGGGGCGTGGGCTCAACACAGTGAACCGCGGATTGAGCTACTCCTCGAGCGCAAGTTCATCGGCCGGAGTCCCCTCAACTGCGGTCTCCTCCGCCGGTTCCTTGGCTCGCTCGAGCTTGCGCTGCTTCTTCTCTTCCTTCTGGCGCTGCTTGCTCAGTTCCTTCTGCCGTTTTTCGAATCCGTAGTTGCGCTTTGGCAAGAATACTCCCGGTGGGGCAGTCCGGGCGACGGGCGCCCGGACGCTGAGGAAGACCCGCGTGACAACCGGCTGCCTGCTAGTCGGTTACCATTCGAGCAGGCCGTCTTCCTCGAGGAAAGCCGCGACCATGACCAGCGAGGGAAAGCTCGGCGCTTCCTTGAAGACCCGTGCGGCGTCGCGCAGCGCGGGCGAGGCATGCTGCCCACTGCGCAACCGAAACTGGCGATGGGTAATGGCAAGTTCGTTGAACACCCGGCGGAGTGAGCTGGCCTCGCGCGTGGGGGCGGGTGGTTGCGCCGTCGAGCCCGCAAGCAGCGTGGTTTTTGCGGGTTTGGCCTCCGGCTTCGAAGGTTTGGCGCGCTTGGCCCGAGGGCGCGAGGCGCGGGCCCGCTGATCGAGGGCAAGGCCGACTTCGGCCACCCGCGCCTGCACTCGCTCGGCCAATGGGTGTATGGCGTTAGACGGCGTCGGGCCCGACTGAGCCGGTTTCTTTTTTGGCATGAGGTCCTACCAGAGAGGGGGCTGCCACATCATCACGAAGCAGAAGCAGATGAAACTTAACCTCATGGACGCTCTTGCAGCAGTGCGTCGGGACAACTTCCTGCCGGATCAGGCGATGCAGGCTGCTCAGCCGGCTCGGATGAGGCGAGTCAGGGCCCGGTCCAATGCGGCGGCAAAGGCCTGTTTCGCTCTGGCGTCATAGGGCGGCGGTCCGCCGGTCACACCTCCTGCCATTCGCAATTCATCCATGAAGTCACGGATGGAAAGCCGCTCGCCGATCGTCTCGGCGGTATGTTCGTCGCCCCGGGGGTCCAGAACCACGACCTTCTTAGGTACCAGAAGCGCGGCCAGGGGAATGTCCTGGGTGACGACGAGGTCGCCCGGTTCCGCGTGCTGGGCGATGTATTGATCGGCGACATCGGGGCCACTATCGACTCGGACGGCGGTGACGAGCGGGTTCCCCGGCGGAGGCTGGAGCCGCTGGTTGGCCACCAGGACGGTGGCCAGCTGAAGCCGCTTCGCGGCCCGGAACACCAGCTCCTTCACGTCCCGGGGCGCGGCGTCCGCATCGACCCATATTTTCAGGAGTTCACCCTCCTAATAAACACCCCCCACCTCGCGACCCATGCGCACTACGGGGACTTCTACGTGGTCGGGGAGGTGCAACTGAAAGCGTTCCGTCACCGTGAAGCCGAGCGCCTGGTAGAGAGGCTCGCCGGGGAGTGTTGCCACCAGCGTCAGAGCGCGAAATCCGGCGGTGGCGGCGGCGGCGCGGCACTCGTCGAACAACCGACGCCCTACGCCTTGCCGCGCCACGGCAGGATCCACGAAGAAGGCCCGGATGCGGGCCGGCTC
>JBKJZM010000292.1:0-16286 GCA_046715295.1 Gemmatimonadales bacterium
TTCGGCAGATACATCTGGAAGGCACGGAGCGCCTTGACCATTGCTTGAATCAGCTCCGAGACCTGGGAGGCCGGAAGCAGCTGGGTCGAGGTCTCCTTGGTCGTCACACCCGGCCCCCGAGGAGATCAGCCACGTGGGCGACGTCCTTGTCACCTCTTCCGCTGAGGCATACGAGGACCGTCTGATTGCGATCCCACTGACCTGCCGCGCGCTGGACCCATGCCAGCGCGTGGGCGGTCTCGAGCGCTGGAATGATGCCTTCCACGCGGCAGAGCATCTGGAAAGCGTCGAGCGCCTCGGCGTCGGTCGCGATGTCATAGGTGACCTGGCCGGTGTCTCGCAGGTGGCTGTGCTCCGGCCCGACTCCGGGGTAGTCCAGTCCCGCGGAGATCGAGTGGGCCGGAGAGACCTGGCCGTCGGCGTCCTGGAGCAGATAGCTCAGGCTGCCGTGGAGGACGCCGGGCGTTCCGGCGGTGAGCGTCGCGCTGTGATGACCGGTAGCAATGCCCTTTCCGGCTGCCTCGACTCCGACCAGTCGGACCCCCGCATCGTTCAGAAATCCGCTGAATATCCCCATGGCGTTCGACCCGCCACCCACGCAGGCCACGACCGTGTGCGGCAGGCTGGAGTAGCGCTCCAGCATCTGGGCTCGCGCTTCACGTCCGATCACCGCCTGGAAGTCGCGAACCATACGGGGAAAGGGATCGGGACCCACTACCGAGCCGATGATGTAGTGAGTAGTCGGGACATTCGTCACCCAGTCTCGCAGCGCTTCGTTGGTGGCGTCCTTGAGGGTTCGGGTTCCGGACTCCACCGGAACCACGGTGGCGCCGAGCAGCTCCATACGATACACGTTCAGCCGCTGGCGCCGGACGTCCTCCGCCCCCATGTAGACGACACACTCGAGCCCGAAACGAGCGCAGACCGTGGCCGTGGCGACGCCGTGCTGGCCGGCACCGGTCTCAGCGATGATCCTGCGCTTCCCCATCCGAAGCGCCAGAAGCGCCTGACCTATGGTGTTGTTGATCTTGTGGGAGCCGGTGTGGTTCAGGTCTTCCCGCTTGAGCACTACCCGCGCTCCGACGGCATCGCCGAAGCGGGGGGCCTCGGACAGGGGCGAGGGCCGTCCCACGAACTCGGTCAGCAGGTGCTGGAGCTCAGCCCAGAAGCCAGAATCCTGCCGCGCAGCGTCGTACAACGCGGTCAGGTCGTCGAGCGCCGCGACCAGGGTTTCGGGCACGTACCGCCCTCCGTACGGACCAAACCGGCCGGTCAAACCCTGCTCAGGTGACTGGACTGTGGGCAAACACCGCCTCCACGAATCGCGCGATTGTATTGGGGTCCTTGATACCCGGCCGGCGTTCAACGCCTGAGCTCACGTCGACTATTTCGGGACGAACCTGGGCCAGCGCCGGTCCCACATTATCGGGGGTCAGTCCCCCGGCGAGCGCCATTGGACCGGCCAGTCGGCGGCGCGCCTGACAGGCGAGCTCCAGGTCCAGCGAGACACCCGCACCTCCCAGCGCGTGCGCCACGCTGGGCTCCACCAGCACAATATCACAGTCGAGACCGGCCTCGCCCAGCAGGTCGAGGTCGTCCACACCGCCGATGCGTACTACCCGCCAGACCTCGAGACCGTGAGCTCTGAGCCGGGCGGCATCGCTCCGGGAATACGGACCGTGCAGCTGGGCCCCGCTCAACCGCGCCTTCTCACCTATTCGGAGGATCTCATCGGGCGACTGAGCGGCAAAAACTCCTAGGACGGGAACTCCGGCAGCGGCTCTTACGACCTCGCTTGCCCCGACAATCGAGACAGCCCTAGGACCTCCAGCAAAAACAACGCCGAGATACCCCGCCCCTGCCTCGGCCGCGAGCGTCGCGTCGCCCGGTTGCATGATACCGCAGAACTTGATCTTAGCGACCACGCCTCGCCACTCCCGTCAGGTCCCGAAGAAGCCCGGCGGGTGAGGCTGCCGCGGAAAGCGCTGTTCCGATCAGGACCGCGTCAGCCCCAGCTGCGGCGGCCCGCTGGACATCCGCAGTTCCCGCCATCCCGCTCTCGGCCACCGCGATGGATTCGGCGGGAACGTCGGCCAGGATTTTCCAGGCGGTTTCTATGTCGATTTTGAAGGTATCGAGGTCGCGGCTGTTCACCCCAATGATGGACGCTCCCGCCCCCAGCGCGATGTCGAGCTCCTCAGCGGTATGGACCTCCACCAGGGCGTCCAACCGTTGATCGACCGCGTAGCGCAGCAGCGCCCCGAGCCGGGAGCCCAGGGCCCGGACGATCAGGAGGACGGCGGCAGCCCCGGCAGCTCGAGCCTCCAGGATCTGCACCTCGTCCAGAATAAAATCCTTGCGCAACACCGGAACCGACGACTGCCGGACGGCTGCGCGAAGATCCTCGATGGAGCCGCCGAAGTAGGGCCCATCCGTCAACACCGAGATGGCGGCCGCCCCGTGGTGGGCGTACAACGCGGCACGCTCTCCGGGGTCCAGGTCCTCCCGGATCGCTCCGCGGGAGGGCGACCGGCGCTTCACCTCGGCGATGACCGCCACGTTGCCCTTTTGCAGGGCAGCCCTGAACGAGGGTGGCACCCCGGCCTCGGCTACGGCCCGCTCCAGGGTCGCGCGGCGGGCGTGCAAGCTGTCCAGCCCAAATCGGGTGGACCTCAGGATCTGGTCGAGGCTGACGGGCATCTTGTCCTTCGGCCGGTATTCGGGTACTCTTATTCGGGCTCTATTCGGTCACGTCCGCCGCCATGCGAGGAGATCCTGATGCCCCTGACCAAGCGCCAGAGTGAGATACTCAGTTACCTGCAGGGCCACATCCATGGGCAGGGCTACGCACCCAGCTTCGAGGAAATAGCCGAGCACTTCGGCTTTCAATCTCTGGCGACGGTGCACGAGCACCTCACGAACCTCGAGCGCAAGGGGTACATCCGCCGCTCCTACAACGAGAGCCGCTCAATCGAGGTCCTCCCGCCGCGCGGCACATCCGCGGCCAGCGAGATCCCCCTGCTAGGCAAGGTAGCAGCAGGCACCCCGATCGAATCCCTCATGCATCAGGAAACCATCGCGGTTCCCGATCAGATGCTGTCCCGGCGCGGCCCCAATTACGCGCTGAAAGTTCAGGGCACGTCGATGATCGACGAGCACATCGTGGACGGAGACATCGTCGTAGTCCACGGCAAACAGAGCGCCGAAAACGGCGAGATGGTCATCGCCCTAGTGAACGGCAACGAGGCAACCGTCAAGAAGTTCTACCGAGAAGCTGGGGGCTGGATCCGGCTCCAACCCGCCAACGCCACCATGCAGCCCATGCGATTTCAGGAACGTGATGTGCTGATTCAGGGCGTGGTGGTCGGCGTCATCCGGAAGTACTGAAGGCGTGAACAGTTTACCGTTCACGCTTTTCTGCCGGCGCCGCCGCTCGCAAGCGCTCGAGAATTCGCCCAGCGGCCCCACTCGCCAGCGACTCCTCACTCCGTCCTACTGCCTCCTCCAGTGACCACCCGTTGGCAGACACGTAGAGCGCCGCGGCTGCATTCAGCAACACGGCACAACGTACCACCTTATCCGCGTCCCCGGAGAAGAGCCGCTCCATGCGGGCTGCATTCTCTCCGGGCTCGCCACCCGCCAGACGGTCCAGATCGCGGCACTCCAGACCGTAGCGGGCCGGGTCGAGCTCCCAGCGATCTACCGTCCCTCCCTTTACTTCCCAGACCAGAGTCGGTCCCGACGGACTGATCTCGTCCATGCCGACGGCGGCGTGGAGAACGAGCGCGTGGCGGGCGCCGAGGCCCGCCAGTGTCTCGGCCACGAGCTCCGCCCGGGTTCCGTCCGCCACTCCGACAACCTGGCGAGTCACCCCCGCGGGATTTGCCAGGGGTCCGAGAAGGTTCATGATTGTGGGAACGCCAAGCTCTTTGCGGACGGGGCCCACGTGGCGCATGGCCGGGTGGTAGGTCGGTGCAAACAAGAACGTGAGGCCGACGGATCGCAGCAGCTCCTCCGCTGCCCGCGGCGAGAGATTGATATCGATGCCCAGCGCCTCCAGGACATCGGCTGAGCCGGACCGGGAGGAGTAACTCCGGTTGCCGTGCTTGGCTACCGGCACGCCTGCCCCCGCCACCACAAACGCGGCGGCCGTGGAGATGTTGAGCGTGCCAACCTGACCACCCCCGGTACCGCAGGTATCGACCAGAAGGTGGGGGTCATTGGTTTCCACCGTGACCATGGCGCATCGGAGCGCCAACACTGCCCCGGCCACCTCGTCGGCTGTCTCCCCCTTTGCCCGCAACCCCATCAGCAGCGCAGCCGTCTGGACCGCACTCGCTTCTCCCCGCATGACCACCCCAAACGCTGCCGCGGTGGCCTCCCGGTCGAGCGATGCGCCCAAGGCGAGCTGGTGAATGGCGAAGCGCAGAGGGGCGTCGATGGTCACTGGTACCAACCAGGCAAACGGGGTGTGGCGCAGGGGAAAAAATTCTACCCGGCAAGAGCCGCTTTTGTCAATCGTGACAAGCATTTGCGTGGCTTGCCCGAGGTCTCCAAAAGCACTAGATTCCGGGCCGATGAGCCGGACCTTCCTCGCCACACTCCACTACGACGGCACCGGCTTTGTCGGGTGGCAACGCCAGCCCGCCGGGCGCTCGGTTCAGCTCGAGTTCGAGCACGTCCTCGAACGTCTGTTCGAGCGCCGGACCGTGGCCTACGCATCCGGGCGAACCGACGCCGGGGTCCATTCGATCGGCCAAGGTGTCAGTTTCGGCGCGCCGGCCAGCTGGACCGATTCCGCGCTTCGCCGCGCGCTCAACGCCCTGCTGCCGCCTGATTGCTGGGTGGAGTCGGTTCACCCGATGCAGCCCAACTTCCACGCCCGCAAGTCCGCCCTCTCGCGTCGCTATCGCTACCGCATCGGTCTCGATGAGGCTTCGGCCTCACCTTTTCGCCGCCGCTTCGAGTGGGCGCTCGGCAAGCCGCTCGATCTCGAGCAGCTCAATGAAGCCGCCCGGGTAATCAGGGGCCAGCACGATTTCCGCGCCTTTGCGGCGAAGACCGACAAACCGCACTATCGCTGCCGGGTACTCCACTCGGATTGGAGCCGGCGGATCGAGGACCGAGGCGTCACCCTCGACATCGAGGCGGATCGGTTCCTCCAGCGCATGGTTCGGATGCTGGTCGGCACCATGGTGGACATAGGGCTCGGGCGCCGGCCGCTCGAGGATATGACGACGCTGCTTCGCCGGGAGGACAACGCTGACACCAGCCCTCCGGCACCGCCCCAAGGGCTCTACTTCGCAGCCGCAGTGTATCCCCCCGACCTCTTCGCCGACCCCGCAGGAGAGCCGCATGCCGCGCTGCACCTGGCGTAGTCTATGCGCGCTCGCCCTTGCCCTGGCACTGGCAGGGTGCCGGGCCGAACAGATTCCCCGTCTGCGCGTGGCCACTGCGGGGGCCCAAACCTCGACCGGGGTCGCTGAAGCGCAGAATGCCACCAACTCATCACGTCGCACGGCGATCGTAGCCGCGGCAGACCGGGTCGCACCGGCGGTGGTCTCGATCAACGTCACCTCGAGACAGCAGACCGGGCGTCGCTCTCCATTCGATTACTTCTTCGTACCAGAAGGCGCCCGCGTGGTGCAGGGCCATGGAACCGGATTCATCATCCGGCCGGGCGGCATCATCGTCACCAATCAGCACGTCGTCTCCAACGCCGATCGTGTTGTCGTGACGCTGCCGGACGGCAGCGACCTGCCGGCCTCGGTGATGGGAGAAGATCCCCTTACCGACATCGCCGTCCTCAAGGTCGGCCGCGAAAACCTGCCCACCGTCGCCCTGGGGCGCAGCACCGACCTCATGATCGGGGAGTGGGTGGTGGCGCTGGGAAATCCGTATGCCTACCTGCTGGGCAACTCCGAGCCGTCGGTCTCAGTCGGGGTGGTGAGCGGCACGGGACGCAACATTCTGCCCGGCGGTGACCAGACCGGTCTCTACCTCGACATGATCCAGACCGACGCAGCCATCAACCCCGGCAATTCGGGAGGGCCGCTGACCAACGCGCTGGGCGAGGTTGTCGGGGTCAATTCTTCAATCTTCAGCAGCAGCGGCGGCTCGGTTGGCCTGGGCTTCGCCATCCCCATCGAGCGTGCGGTGCGAGTGGCCGACGAGATCATCAAGCGGGGGTCGATGCGGCGCGCCTGGGTTGGCCTCGAGGTTGAGGGCGCCAGAGCGATGCGTGAATGGAAGAGTCAGGGTGGCGTCGTGGTCTCCAGCGTCACACCGGATGGGCCCGCGGCTCGTGCCGGCTTGCGCAAGAGCGACGTGCTCATCGAAGCCAACGGGCGCCGGCTCAGAAACTATCTCGACTGGGAGGCGGTGAAGCTCGACCTGCATGTGAGTGACGCCGTTCAGGTGACGGTGCGGAGCGGCAGCGGGAGCACCACGCGGCGGATCGTGACCGGTGACCTTCCCACGGTGACGGCCGAGAAGATCACCGTGCTGCAGGACCTCCAGCTGATCAACGTAACTCCAGCCATTCAGGCGGAACGTTCCATCCGGAGCAGCCAGGGCGCCCTGATCTTCCGCCTGTCTCCCCAGGTCAGCCGGGCCACGGGGCTTCAGCCGGGCGACGTGATACTTGCCATTGACCGGAGCCCGGTGCGCAACGCCTCGGAGGTGTCGAGCCTGCTCCACATTCGTCCCGGACAGGTCATCCGGATCTACGTCGAGCGAGAGGGCCAGGTCACCTTTACCGATCTGCTCTTCCGATGACCGACGACCGCTGGCGCTCGCCGCTGGGATCCCGCTACGCCTCGCCGGCCATGCAGACCCTCTGGGGCGAGCGGCACCGGATCGGGCTCTGGCGCCGGCTGTGGCTCGCGCTGGCCGAGTCCGAGCGGGAGCTGGGGCTCGACATCCCGGACCAGGCCATCGCGCAGATGCGGGCCCACCTGGACGACGCCGACCTGGACCTCGCGGCTCGCTATGAGCGACGCTTCCGCCACGACGTCATGGCGCACATTCACGCCTTCGGTGATCAGGCTCCAGCCGCCCGGCCGTACCTGCACCTGGGGGCTACCAGTGCGTTCGTCACCGACAATGCAGATCTCGTCGTCATGCGCGACGGCCTGCGCCTTCTGCTCGGCCGACTCATAGCGGTGCTCGGCGCCCTGGAGCGGTTTGCCACCCGGCACGCCGGCGTTCCCTGTCTGGCATACACCCACTTTCAGCCGGCGCAGCTTACCACGGTGGGGAAGCGCGCCACGCTCTGGATGCAGGACTTCGCCATCGACGTCGAGGAAGTGTGTCGCCGCATCGAGACCATGCGGCTGCGGGGCTGCAAGGGCACTACCGGCACGCAGGCCTCATTCCTGGAGCTCTTCGGCAACAGCCACGACAAGGTCAGGGACCTCGATCGGCGGGTCACCGCCAAGCTCGGCTTCTCGGCCTCGTTTCCGGTCACCGGCCAGACCTACACCCGCAAGGCCGACAGTACTGTGCTGGATACGCTGAGCGGCATTGCCCAGTCGGCGGCGAAGCTGGCGGGGGACCTCCGGCTGCTACAACACGAGGGCGAGCTGCTCGAGCCATTCGAGCAGGAGCAGATCGGTTCCAGCGCCATGGCTTATAAGCGCAATCCGATGCGGGCCGAACGAATCAGCGGCCTGGCCCGCTTCGTAATTTCGCTTCAGGCCAACACGGCTCACACCGCTGCGAGCCAGTGGCTCGAGCGCAGCTTGGATGACAGCGCCAACCGGAGGTTGACCCTTCCCGAAGGATTCCTGGGCACCGATGCCATTCTGGTGCTGGCGACCAACATCGCGGCGGGTCTCGAGGTGCGGGAGGACACGATCCGCCGCCACGTAGACGAGCAGATGCCGTTCATGGCCACCGAGCGGTGGTTGATGCTGGGCACCGCGGCCGGCGGCGACCGGCAGGCGCTACTCGAGGGGGTCCGCAAGCACAGTCTCGCGGTGGCGGAGGCGGTGAGCCGGGGGGAGCCCAATGCCCTGCTCGACCGGCTCGGCGCGGACCCCGCATTCCGCGGTGTCCCTGTTGCCGCGCTCCAAGCGGAGCTCGAACCGGGCAATTACACCGGACGGGCTGCCGAGCAGGTAGGCGAGTTCGTGGAGGAATATCTCCAGCCGCTCCTCAAGCGGGCGCGGCCGCTCGCCGCGGAAGCCGAGCCAGCCGAGGTGAAGGTATGAAGACGGCAGCCGAGAGCCGGCTTCCGCTTCCCTTGCTTCGCCGGGGAAAGGTGCGCGAGGTGTACGAGGTGGATGCCGGCCATCTTCTGGTGGTTGCCAGCGACCGGGTCAGCGCCTTCGACGTTGTCATGCGCGAGCCCATCCCCAGCAAGGGGACGGTACTCACGCAGATGAGCGCCTTCTGGTTTGAGCTGTTGGCCGAGGTGTTCCCCTCCCACTACGTCACGGCGCGCTCAAGAGAGATCCTGGAACGGGTACCGCAGCTGGATGGGCTGGAAGAGCAGATTGCCGGCCGGGCGATGCTGGTCCGCCGGGCCGTTCCGGTGCCGTTCGAGTGTGTCGTCCGCGGGTATCTCTCCGGATCGGCCTGGGCTGAATACCGGAACCGGGGCACCCTTGCAGGGGAGCGGCTGCCGCCCGGCCTGGTCGAAAGCGCGCGCTTCGATCCGCCGGTCTTTTCACCGGCTACGAAGGCGGAATCCGGGCACGATATGAACGTTACCGTCGACACGGTCGCCCAGGAGCTTGGTCCGGTCCTGGCCACCCGGCTGCGGCAAGCCAGCTTTGCGCTCTATCAGGCGGGCCGCGATCATGCCGCGTCGCGAGGAATCATCATTGCGGACACCAAATTCGAGTTCGGCACCGACGCCGAGGGCACCCTCCGCCTCATCGACGAGGTGCTCACTCCCGACTCCTCCCGCTTCTGGCCCGCCGACCGATACGCGCCCGGAGGCCCGCAGCCCAGCTTCGACAAGCAACCGCTGCGAGACCATCTCGCCGCGCTCAAAGCCGCCGGCAGCTGGGACGGCGAGGCCCCCCCTCCAGCACTTCCGGCCGAGGTGGTCGCGGCGACGAGCCGGCGGTATCTGGAGGCCTATCGACTGCTGACTGGACGCAATCTGGAGCTTGACCTGTGATCCGCACCGCCCCCGAGGGACTCTGGTTCATCGTCGGCGCATGGCTAATTGCCGTGGGCCTCGTACTTGCCGCTCTCCGTTTCGACTCGCGCCTCCTGTGGATCGCGTGCGTGCTCTGGGTAGTCCTGTCGGTATGGGTTGTCGCCTTCTTTCGTGACCCGCAACGCTCCGGACAGCGGGGCGACGGGTTGATCCTGGCTCCCGCCGACGGCAAGGTGGTGAGCGTTGTCGAGACTGAAGAGCCCGCATTCCTGGCCGGCCGCTCCTGCCGGCTGTCCATCTTCATGAATGTTTTCGATGTCCACGTGAACCGGTATCCCATCGAGGGCACGGTCGCCTACCGGCACTACAATCCCGGTAAGTTTGGCCACGCCGGGTCCGAAAAGTCGAGCCTCGACAACGAGCAGTCGTCGGTCGGTCTCACCACCGCCCGGGGCAAGGTGCTGATCCGCCAGATCGCCGGCCTCATCGCCCGGAGGATCGTGACCGATCACAAGGTCGGGACCCAGGTGCAGCAGGGCGATCGTCTGGGCATGATCCGCTTTGGGTCGCGGGTGGATCTGTTCTTGCCCTGCGATCGAGTCCGATTTCTGGTGAAACCCGGCGACACAACCAAGGCAGGCCTGACCGTGGTGGCAGAATGGATCTGAGACAGCGGCGTGAAGGACTTCGGCGCCCATCGATGCGCCAGGTCGTGGTCGTGATGCCCAGTGCCTTCACCCTGGGGAACCTCTTCTTCGGGTTCTGGGCAATCGTGTCGGCCTTCAACGGCAACTTCCGCTGGGCCGGATGGTTCATCGTGTTCGCCGGCGTCCTGGACATGCTGGACGGCAGGGTGGCGCGGCTGTCCGGCACCGGCACCCGGTTCGGTGCCGAGCTCGACTCGCTGGTGGACGTCATCTCGTTCGGTGTCGCCCCCGCCCTGCTGATGTATTTTCTCGACTTTTCCAACGCTGGCCGGTTTGCCTGGATCCTCTGCTACATCTACGTGGTGGCGGTGGCGCTCCGGCTGGCGCGCTTCAACGTGCTGTCCGCCGGGAAGCCAGCCAGCGGCTGGTTCACCGGGCTTCCATCGCCAGCGGCCGGGATGACCCTCGCCGTCTACTATCCGTTCAGCCAGACCAACTGGTACGCCGGGTCCGTCGCCTACCTGGACCTGCAGCACGAGGGCCTGGTGGTTCTCATGCTGCTTCTGGCCGTGCTCATGGTGAGCAACGTCAAATACCCGAAGTTCCCGCCGATAGGGACCCGTAGCCGGAAAGGCATCTTCGGACTCGTCGTGCATGTGGTGATCCTCCTCGGCGGCCTGATCGTCCCCGCGTATTTTCTGTTTCCCTTAGGTTTGTTCTACGTCGCGCTTGGCATCGTCCGGGCCACCGTGCTCGGCCTCATGGAGCGCCCTGAGCCGGTGCCGATCGTGGACGAGCGGCTGGCCGAGGGCAACGACCCGACGCTGCCACCTCCGCTCTCCCACGAGCGCCGCGGCCGGTGGGGTGACCGCCGCCAGGAGCAGGAGTCGGATCAATGACCTTCCGAGTACATGTACGGGTGATGCCGCGGAGCGGGCTGCTGGATCCTCAGGGACAGGCAGTGGAACATGCCCTCAGCGCGCTGGGCTTCGAGGAAGCGGGCGCGGTCCGGATCGGGCGCGCCATCGAGCTGGACGTGACGGCGAGCTCACGGGACGAGGCCGAGACCCGGGCCCGGCAGATGTGCGAAAAGCTCCTGGCCAACCCCGTCACCGAGGATTACCTCCTGGACGTGGAGAGCCCCTGATGCCGCGGGTGGCGGTGGTTCGGTTTCCTGGCAGTAACTGCGAATTCGACACGCTGCGCGCCGCCGAGAGCGTCGGAGCGGATGCCTATTTCGTCTGGCATCGGGATTCCGATCTGCGCGGGGCCGACGTCGTGGTGTTGCCGGGCGGGTTCAGTTATGGCGACTATCTTCGCTCCGGTGCCATCGCCCGGTTCAGCCCGGTGATGCAGGCGGTGCAGCGCCACGCCGCGGCCGGAGGCCCGGTGCTCGGCATCTGCAACGGCTTCCAGATCCTGTGCGAGGCCCACCTCCTGCCCGGGGCCCTCATGCGGAACGCGGGCCTGACTTTCGTATCCAAGCCGGTCGACGTGATTGTAGAGCAGATCGACACCGCGTTCACCTGTGACTACGAGCCGGAGGAGCGGTTACGGCTTCCGGTGGGGCATGGTGAGGGCCGCTTTGTCGCGGCATCCGACACCCTTCGCCTGCTGGAGGCAGAGGGCCGGGTGGTGCTGCGCTATGTGGCGGCAACCGAGCGCTCGCCTTTCCAGCCCAATCCGAACGGCTCCGCCAACCACATCGCGGGCATCTGCAACGCGGCCGGGAATGTCGTGGGCATCATGCCGCACCCGGAACGGGCCGCCGACCGGCTGCTCGGACTGACCAGCGGAAGCGGATTTTTCACCTCCATGATCACCTCGCATCAGGAGAGCTCCAACTGAGGGGTATCGAGCAATGAAGCCGGAGAAGCCAAGCCGAAACGAGGACGAATATTTCGCCCGGGAAGACGCCGAGCTGCTGCGCAAACAGCGGGAACGGGCAGCCGCGGCCAGCGTAGACGCGGAACGGAAATCCCACTACATGAAGTGCCCGAAGGACGGTTACGACCTCGCGAGCAGCGAATACCATGGGGTCACGATCGAGACCTGTCCCCATTGCGGCGGCATCTGGCTCGATGCCGGGGAGCTCGCGGCGGTAGCCAAGGACGACCACCCGAGTGCGATCACCCGGGTACTCTCGGAGGCGCTCGCGACGTTTCGCGGCTCACCCCGCGGGGGCGGCAAGACGTCGGGCGGCCCGCGTTGAGCGAACCCCGGTGACCGGTTCCGGCGTGGCCAGCGCGGGCACCGAGGCGGTTTCGCTGCCGGGTGAGCCCACCGTGACGCCCGAGCTGGTTCGGGAGCACAACCTGAACCACGTCGAGTACGGCTGCATCGTCGAGATGCTCGGCCGGACTCCGACATTCACCGAGCTGGGCGTGTTCTCGGCGCTCTGGTCGGAGCACTGCTCCTACAAGCATTCGAAGCCGGTGCTGAAGACGTTTCCCACCACCGGCCCTCAAGTTGTTCAGGGACCCGGCGAAAACGCCGGGGTGCTCCGTCTCCCTGAAGGGTGGGCAGTAGCGTTCAAGATCGAATCCCACAATCACCCCTCGGCGGTCGAGCCCTATCAGGGAGCCGCAACCGGCGTGGGCGGCATACTGCGCGACGTGTTCACCATGGGCGCTCGCCCCGTGGCCCTGCTCAACAGTCTTCGCTTTGGACCGCTGGAGGAGCCGCGCAGCCGCTATCTGTTCGCCGGCGTGGTGCGTGGTGTCGGAGACTACGGCAACTGCGTCGGCGTGCCTACGCTGGGCGGCGAAGTGACCTTCGCGCCGGGATACAGCGGGAACCCGCTGGTCAACGCCATGTGCGTCGGGCTGCTGCGGGAGAGCGACCTGATCCGCGCGGCAGCCCACGGGGTGGGTAACGTGCTCCTGGCGGTGGGGGCGCGGACGGGCCGGGATGGGATCCACGGTGCCAGCTTTGCGTCGGAGGAGCTATCGGAAAGGAGCGAGGCTCGACGGCCCCAGGTTCAGGTGGGCGATCCCTTTACGGAAAAGCTGCTCCTGGAGGCCAGTCTCGAGCTGATCACCTCGGGCCTCATCGTCGCCATCCAGGACATGGGCGCGGCCGGACTCACGAGCTCGTCCGCCGAAATGGCGGCTCGGGGCGGCGTCGGCGTTGAGATCGACACCGGGCTAGTGCCCACGCGCGAGCCTGGAATGACGCCATACGAGATCCTCCTGTCCGAGTCCCAGGAGCGGATGCTCATCGTTGCCGAGCCCGGCCGTGTTGCCGAGATCCAGGCGGTCTGTGCCCGCTGGGAGCTCGGCGCCACGACCATCGGTCACGTGACCGACGACGGGATCTTTCGGGTGCGGCATCAGGGCCAGACGGTGGCGGCCATCCCGGGTCAGCGTCTGGTCGAGGACTGCCCCATTTACCATCCGGAGGCGAAGGAAGGCGAAGAGGCCAGAGCACGCCGGGCGTCGGTAGATGCGGGGCCTCCGGTGGTGGACACCGAGGGTGCGCTCGAGCTGCTGCTCGATCATCCCAACATTGCCAGCAAGCGTTGGGTGTACGAACAGTACGACTCGACGGTGCAGGCCTCCACCGTGCTGCCCCCTGGCTCCGATGCAGGTGTCATCCGCGTGCCCGGTGCCCGGTTCGGTCTTGCGATGACGGTGGACTGCAACAGCCGCCTGGTCGCGCTGGATCCTTTTGAGGGAGGAAAGGCGGCCGTGGCAGAGGCGGCGCGCAATCTCGCCTGCACCGGCGCCCGGCCGCTGGGCATCACCGATTGCTTGAACTTTGGAAACCCGGAGAAGCCGGAGGTATTTTTTCAGTTTCGTGAGGCCGCCCGTGGGATCTCCGATGCGTGCCGGGCATTCAACACGCCCGTCACCGGGGGAAACGTCTCCTTTTACAACGAGAGTCCCACCGGCGCCATCGATCCTACTCCCACGATCGGCATGGTCGGTATCCTGGCACGAGTCGAGGATCGGGTCGGGAGCTATTTCGACTCGCCGCGGGACGAAGTGTTCATTGTCGGTGAGACCAGCGGGATCCTGGGCGGCTCGGCCTACTGGGCGGAGGTGTGCGACTTCGTTGGGGGAGACCCACCGGCCGTCGACCTCGTGGCCGAGCTCCAGCTCCAGCGCTTCCTGGTGGCAGCGGCTGAGCAGCACCTGCTTCGCTCGGCCCACGATTGCTCCGAGGGCGGACTGGCTGTCACGCTGGCCGAAGCGGCCATGGGGGGTCCCTACGTGCCGGGCAGTCTGGGCGCCAGCCTCGATCTTACCGGCTATGCGGCGGACGTTCCGGTTGAGGGTGTGCTCTACGGCGAGGACGGTGCCCGCGCCATCATCACCTGTGCGCCGCCCCAGATGCGCCGCCTCATCGCGCTGGCCAACGAGCACCGGGTGCCGGTATTTCACGCCGGCCGGGTCGAGAGTGCCGGGACGCTGGAACTCCAGGTAGGGTCTCAGTTGTTCAGCTGGAGCACCGAAGCCCTTCGCAGGATTTATTCAGAAGCCGTTCCCCGCCGGATGCAGCACCCGGACGTGGATCGTGTGGTGGGAGAGTAAGGTATGTGCGGCATCATCGGCGTTTCCGGGATCCCCGACGCGGCCCGGCTTACGTATCTCGGTCTCTATGCCCTGCAGCACCGGGGTCAGGAGTGCGGCGGGATCGTAGCCCTAGACCACGACGGGACCGCCCAATCGTACCGGGGCATGGGCCTGGTTTCGGAGAACTTCGATGACGAGATTCTGGCGGCGCTCCCAGGCGACGTCGCGGTGGGCCACACCCGGTACTCCACCACCGGCAGCACGGTGCTCGCCAACGCCCAGCCCTGTAACGTGAATACCCGGTGCGGGCCGCTCGCTATCGCCCACAATGGCAACCTCATCAACGCGAAGGCCATCAAGCATGAGCTGGTGTCGCGGGGGGCCATCTTCACCGGCTCCAGCGACACCGAAGTGCTGGTGCATCTGATCGCCCGTTCCGAGGCCGAAACCGTCGAGGACCAGATCAGGCAGGCACTGGAACAGGTGGACGGAGCCTACAGCCTGGTGATCACGGTGGGCCGGACGATGTACGCCGTGGTGGACAGCCGCGGCTTCCGCCCGCTGGTTATCGGCCGCCTCGGCAACGGAATCGTGGTGGCCTCGGAAACCTGTGCCCTGGACCTGATCGGGGCCTCCTTCCACTGTGAGCTTCGGCCGGGTGACTTTATCCGGATCGAGGACGGCCGGGTCACTCACCTGCCCCGGCTTGCCCACCGCCCGGTGAGCCGCTGCGTCTTCGAGCTGGTGTACTTCGCCCGGCCCGACAGCATCGTGTTCGGCAAGTCGGTGGACGGGGTTCGCCGCGAGCTCGGCAGGCAGCTCGCCCGGGAGCAGCCGGCCCCCGGCGGCGAGGTGGTGTTCGCCGTGCCCGACAGCTCCAATGCCATGGCGCTCGGCTTTTCCGAAGCGTCCGGGATCAAGCTGGAGTATGGCCTCATTCGGAATCACTACGTCGGCCGGACGTTCATCAACCCAACCCAGGCGCTCCGGGTGGCCAAAGTGAAAATCAAGTTCAACCCGGTACGCGAGGTCATCGAGGGCAAGTCGGTCGTGGTAGTGGATGACAGCCTGGTTCGGGGCAATACCAGCAAGGAGCTGGTGCAGATGATCCGCGGCGCAGGTGCCCGCGAGGTACACTTGCGGCTCGGCTCGCCACCGATCACCGGGCCTTGTCATTACGGGATCGATACGCCGACGCGGGCGGAGCTGATCGGGGCGACGCACTCGATCGAGGAGATCCGGCAGTTCCTGGGGGTGGACTCGCTCGGCTATCTCTCGCTGGAGGGTATGCTGGCGGCGGCGGGCAAGGACACCGGCTTCTGCCACGCCTGCTTCTCGGGCAATTACCCGACCACGACTCCGGAGCAGCTGCAGGTTCGGCGTGACACACCCCTCATCCCCACCACCGCATGAGCGGCCCCTACACCCAGCCGCTGGTCTATTTCTTCGGGCAGGGCCGCGCCGACGGCACCGCCGCCATGAAGGATGTTCTCGGTGGCAAGGGCGCCGGCCTTGCCGAGATGACCACTATCGGCATCCCGGTTCCCCCCGGCTTTACCATCGCCAGCAATCTCTGCCTTCACTATCTCGAGAGCCACCAATTTCCCAAGCGGCTGCAAGCCCAGGTAGAGAATGCCCTCCAGAAGCTCGAGACCGCCACCGGAAAGCACCTGGGAGACGGCGAGAATCCGCTGCTGGTGTCGGTACGGTCGGGGGCCGCGGTGTCCATGCCGGGCATGATGGAGACGATCCTGAACCTGGGCCTGAACGACGTCACCGTCGAAGGGCTCACCAGGCAGGGCGGGAATCCGCGGTTCGCCTGGGACTCCTATCGCCGCTTCGTCCAGATGTACGGCACGGTCGTGTTCGAGCTGTCGAAGAAGCCATTCGAGCTGATTCTGGAGGAGCACAAACAGCGCTGCGCCATCGAGCGCGACATCGATCTGCCGGTGGAAGAAATGCAGGCCATTGTCCGCCGGTTCAAGGACCACGTTCGCACCGAATCCGGAC
>JBKJZM010000293.1:0-2640 GCA_046715295.1 Gemmatimonadales bacterium
CTTTCCTCGCTCGTGGGGATTCCCCGTTGACCGTTTACCGTTCACTGTTCACGCTTTCCCAATCGGATTCCCAGCTTGTCCCACATGGCGTCCACGCTCCGCTTGGTCTCCGCATCCATGGTGATCAGCTCGGGCCATTCCCGGTCGAAGCCTTCTTCCTTCCATTTCCGGGTGGCATCGATACCCATCTTGCTCCCGTAGGTGAATGCCCGGCTGGAGTGGTCCAGCACGTCCATGGGTCCCATGGTGAAGCGCACGTCCCGCTCGGGGTCGATGTTATTGAGCGCGATCCACCACGCCTCGTCCGGATCTTGAACGTTCACCTCCTTGTCCAGCACCACGAGTACCTTCGCCAGCGACATCAGCCCCTGCCCCCAGAGCGCGTTCATCACCTTGTACGCCTGGCCAGGATACTGCTTGTCGATCGAGACGAACACCAAATTGTGGAAGATCCCGGGCGCGGGCATGTGATAGTCCACGATCTCGGGAATGGTGAGCTTGAGGAGGGGCAGAAAGATCCGCTCGGTGGCGTGGCCGAGGTAAAAATCCTCCATGGGGGGCCGGCCCACCAGGGTGGCGGGATAGATCGGATCCCGCCGGGAGGTAACCGCGGTGACGTGCACCTTGGGATAATAGTCCGCCAGGGAATAGAAGCCGGTGTGATCCCCGAACGGCCCCTCCAGCACCAGTTCCTCCGAGGGATCGATATACCCCTCGAGTACCAGCTCCGCCTCGGCCGGTACGGCGAGGTCGCTGGTCACGGCCTTGGCGAGCTCTACCGGCTCTCCCCGGAGAAAGCCGGCGAACAGGAACTCATCGATCGTTGGCGGAAGCGGAGCCGAGCCGGAATAGATGCTC
This sequence comes from Gemmatimonadales bacterium, assembly GCA_046715295.1. Classification (GTDB taxonomy): domain Bacteria; phylum Gemmatimonadota; class Gemmatimonadetes; order Gemmatimonadales; family GWC2-71-9; genus CAVVWJ01. The sequence goes on from JBKJZM010000293.1 coordinate 859, forward strand.
GCGGGATCACCACCGAGTGCGATCACCACCGGCATCCGCTCGCCTCGAGCGGCCATCTCGCGCCAGTGTGCCGCGCCCACCTTGTGGCGCTGCCAGTGCATCGCGAGCGTGTTTCGTCCGATCACCTGGACCCGGTACATGCCGACGTTTCGGATCCCCCGGCTGGGATCGGTGGTGATGACCATCGGGAGGGTGATGTAGCGCCCGCCGTCGCCAGGCCAGGTGGTGAGGAAGGGAATGTCGTCCAGGTTCACCGCGTCGTCGCGCTGCACCACCTCCTGGCAGGGGGGTCGTCCGCCCTTGACCCGGGGAGGAAACTTGCCGATTTCCGCCAGCTTCGGCAGCATGGCGAGCTTACCGAAGAGTCCCTCGGGAACCTTGAGGTTCAGCATGTCCGAGATGCGTCCCCCGATATCGTCCAGCTCCTCGGTACCGAGGGCGAGGCACATCCGGCGCATCGAGCCGAAGAGATTGATGGCCACCGGCTGGGAGCTCCGCCTGCCGTCATCCAGCAGCACATGTTCGAACAGCAGCGCAGGCCCTCCGCCCGGGCTTTTCATGGCCCGATCGGCTATCTCGGCGATCTCCAGCCGGGCACGCACGGGGTGGGTGACCCGCACCAGCTGGCCGATGCGGTCGATGGCCTTGATGAAGTCCCGGAGATTGTTGAGGGCCATGTTTAGAAAAGCGTGAACGGTAAACGGTAAACGGGAAACGGGAGTTCACCGGCCGAGTTCCGCCTGTCCTTTATTCTTTCCTGTTCACTGTTCACTGTTCACCGTTCACGTTTTTGTGCCTACGTGGAGCGCACACACCCCGCCCATGAATAGCCGGTACTCGACAGCCGCAAAGCCTTGCGTCTTCATGCGGCGCGCGAGCTCCACCGGGGCTGGAAATACCCGGGCCGACTCTGGTAGCCAACTGTATGCCGTCGTATGTTTCGAAATCCAGCGACCTATCCAGGGCATGATCCGCCGGAAGTAAAAGTGAAAGCCCGCCCGGAGCAGGCGTTGCTGGGGAACTGCCATTTCCAGGATGACGAGCCTGGCCCCCGGCTTGAGCACGCGAGCGGTTTCGGCCAGGCCGGCATCGAGATCCACCAGGTTCCGAACTCCCCAGCCGATCATCGCACCGTCGAATGCCTGATCGGGGAACGGCAGCTCGAGGGCATCGGCCGCTACCGGGTCGAGTAGAGCAGACTTATCGCGGCCCTGCTCCAGCATCGGCCGCACGAAATCTGCCCCGACGATGCGCCCCCGAAACCCGGGCCGACGGGCAAGCGTGGCGCCGAAATCCAGGGTCCCGGCGCAGAGGTCGAGGTAGATTCCTTCCGGCTTTCGTTCCCACCCCAGCCGCGCCACGGCAGCTCGCCTCCAACCCTGGTCGAATCGAAAGCTGATGACGCGGTTTAGCCGGTCGTAAGTCGGAGCTATGGCAGTGAAGATGGAGCGGACGTAGGCCCGCTTTTCCGGACCGCCTGAAACAGGTAACTGACGATCCGAGGCTAACATAGGCGCTGAATGTAGTCCCGCTGGAAGCCCCTTCGCAAGCAGAGCCTCCCTTGGCTAGCAACCGTCCGGACTGGGGCGGTCTCAGCGATCAGGAGGTGGTACTGCTGGCCCGAGCCGGCCAGGAGTCGGCCTATCGCGAGCTGATCCGGCGGTACGAGCGTCCGGTCTTTGCCCTGCTGTTCCGCATGGTCCGCGACCGCGAGCTGGCCGAGGACTTGGCCCAGGAGACCTTCGTCAAGGCGCTCAACGCCATCGATTCCTACCGCCCCGA
>JBKJZM010000294.1:0-5903 GCA_046715295.1 Gemmatimonadales bacterium
GGCTTTACCTTCGGCAACCCGAACGCAACCGGTGGCTGCGGGTGTGGCCGCAGCTTCACCGCCTGCCCACAGTGAGAAGTAAGAAGTGAGGGGTGAGAGGGTGATCGTCGACCCTTCTCACCCCTCTTCGTTTGCGCCCATTTCACTGGCTTCTCACTCCTAACTTGTAACTTGTAACTTCACTTCTCACTTCTCACTTCCTACTGCCCTGCACACCGCCGACCTTGCCGTTGTTGTCATTTACTTCGCTTTCACCCTCGGCCTCGGCCTCTGGGTGGCTCGCAGCCAGCGGAGCGCCACCGATTACTTCCTCGGCGCCCGGGATCTGCCCGCCTGGGCCATTCTCCTGTCCATCGTCGCCACTGAGACCTCGGCCCTCACGGTCATCTCGGTTCCCGGCATCGGCGCACGCGGTGATCTCACCTTTTTACAGCTCACCTTTGGGTACCTCATCGGGCGGATCGGCGTGGCGATCTGGCTCCTGCCCGGGTACTTCCGCGGGGAGCAGGAAACCGCCTACGCGCGGCTCGAGTCGCGCTTCGGGGTGGGTACTCGCAGGCTCACGTCGACCGTTTTTCTGGTAACCCGGTTTCTGGGTGACGCAGTGCGGGTGTTCGCCAGCGCCATTCCCCTGGCCCTGGTGGCCGGCTGGAGCATCCCCACGTCGATCGTGGTCATGGGTATCGTCACCATGATTTATACCTGGTTTGGTGGGTTCAAGGCCGTGGTGTGGACCGACGTACTTCAACTGTCAGTCTACCTGGCCGGCGGGATCGGTGCCTTGCTGATCGCATGGTCGCTCGCCGGAGGACCATGGGCTGCCCTGGAGCTGGCGCGGGAGGCCGGGAAGCTGAAGGTGATCGAGCCCGCCATCGACTTTACCAAGACCTACACCCTGCTGGGCGGCGTGTTGGGAGGCGCACTCCTGTCGGCCGCTTCACACGGGACCGATCACCTGATCGTCCAGCGTCTACTGGCGACAAGGTCGCTGCGGGATGCACGCATCGCGCTGGTGGGCTCGGGCGTGATGGTGATCTTTCAGTTCACCTTGTTTCTCGTGGTCGGCTCCGCCATCTGGGCTGCGGGTCTGGCCCCAGCCGGCGTGCCAGGAGATCAGCTCTTCCCCGCGTTTGTGGTGAACCATCTTCCCACCGGCCTGGCCGGGCTCGTAGTCGCCGGCATCCTGGCCGCGGCGATGGGAACTCACAGCTCGGCGATCAACTCGCTAGCCTCCTCCGCCACGCATGACCTGTACGCTTCGTGGACCGGACGGCAGGATCCGGTTCACCTCCTCAAGGTCGGCCGCCTGCTCTCGGCGGTGTGGGCCACCGGGTTGATCGGCGGCGCACTCTTCTTTCATTATGCCGCGAGCGGCAACGACACTCCCGTCGTCGTCCTGGCACTCTCCATTGCATCGGTGACGTACGGCCCGCTGCTCGGGACCTACTTCTTGGCCGGCCGCTGGCCGCGGGCCCAGAGCCGGGACGTGGTCGGCGCGGTGGCGGTGACGGTGCCTTTCATGCTGATCGTCGTCTTTGCGAAGCGATTCTCCGAATATCCTGGCCTGGACTGGTTGGCGTCGGTCGGCCGCCTGGCCTGGCCGTGGTATGTTCCGCTGGGCACTCTCCTGGCGGTCTGCACCGGCGTTGCGCTGAGCTATCTTCCCCACGGCGCGAAAAAACCGTAGCCCCGAGGCAAGATTTTTCTCTTGAGGTACCGGAATGGCGAAGATCCTGATTGGCGCCGACGTGGGCGGCACGAAAACGGCTGTCGCGGTCGCGGAGGGCGACAAGATTCTTGGCCGCGCCGACGGTCCAGGCGCCGCCGTGCGCCCGGGCCGGGCGCTGGTGGCAGCCACGACGATTACCGAGGTGGTCAGGCGTGCGCTTGCCGCAGCGGGCCGCCTCAACGGGGATGTGCTGGTGGTAGGCGCCGCAGGAGCGGGGCGGGAACCCGAGCGCGAGGAGCTGCGCAAGGCGCTTCGAGGGGAAAACCTGGCGACGAGCGTGGTGGTGACAACCGACATCGAGATCGCGCTGGCCGCGGCGTTCAGCGACGGGCCCGGTATCGTGGTGAGCGCGGGCACCGGCAGCGTCGCGGTGGGCCGGGACCGGACCGGCACCCAGCACCGGATCGGCGGCTACGGATGGCAGATGGGGGATGAGGGAAGCGGCTACGCCATCGGTCGTGCGGCGCTTGGCGCGGTGAGCCGGGCAATGGATGCCCGGAGTCCGAAGACCGCGCTCAGCGATCGGGTCCTCACGGCTACCCGGAGCTCTGATTTCGATGCGTTGGTGCGCTGGGCGGCGGGCGCCTCGCCGGCTGAAGTGGCGGCCCTGGCACCCCACGTCTTGGCCGTTGCTGCGGAGGGCGACCAGCTCGCCCAGGGCATCGTAGACTATGCCGCTCGAGAGCTCTCCCAGCTGGCTATTTGCCTGTTGCCGAAAATGGAGCTCACGCCGCCGGTTCGCGTGGCTGTGACTGGAGGGCTGCTGGCCCCGGGGCAACCACTTCGCAAGACGCTACTCGCCAAGCTGGGCGAAGAGCCCGCCTTCAAAACCACGGACACTCCGGTTGACGCCGTCGCCGGCGCCCTCCGGCTCGCCACGGCCACCAGCGCCGCCTAGCGTTTGCCGCCTGCCGCCACCCGCTGTAGCCGGCTGTGCCGGACTCCGTATAACAGGTAGATCACCAGCCCCACCGCCAGCCAGATGCCAAAGCGGATCCAGGTCAGCCTGGGAAGCTGCAGCATCAAATAGAGACAGGCCACGATCGAGATCATGGGCGTGACCGGCACCCACGGCGCGCGGAAGGGCCGGACCCGGTCCGGCTCGAGGCGGCGCAAAACCAGCACACCAGCAGACACCAGCACGAAGGCAAACAGCGTCCCGATGTTGGTCAGGTCCACCACCTCGGCGATGTTGGCAAAAGCGGCGAATGTGGCCACGAACAGCCCGGTGATGATGGTACCGATGTAGGGCGTCTTGAAGCGCGGGTGCACCCGAGCCAGGAAGGGCGGGAGCAGCCCGTCCCGAGCCATCGACATGAAGATCCGGGGCTGACCGAGCTGGAACACCAGCAGGACGCTGCTCATGGCGATCACCGCGCCGAGTGACACGATTAGCCGGGACAGCATCAGCAGCTTCGGCGACCCATCCGCAAGCGACAGCGCGGTGATCATCGGCTCGGGCGTGCCCAGCTTGTTCCATGGCGCCATGCCGGTCATCACCAGTGCCAGCACGATGTACAGCACGGTACAGACGATCAGGCTCATGATGATCCCGAACGGCATGTCCCGCGCGGGGTCCTTGGCCTCCTCCGCCGCCGTCGAGGTAGCATCGAAGCCGATGTAGCTGAAGAAGATGATAGCTGCGCCGGCGCTGATTCCGGCCCAGCCGTTGGGAGCAAAGCCGCCCAGAGCCGGATTATTCCAATTTTCGGGCTTGATCAGGGTGGCGCCGACGGCACAGAAGAAGAGAATCACGGCGATCTTGAGCACCACCATCGCGGTATTCGAGTTGGCCGACTCCTTGATGCCGATCACCAGCACCACAGTGATGAGCAGGACGATCAGGAATGCCGGCAGGTTGGCGACGACCGGAAAGCCGAAAAGCGAAGGTCCGGTGGACAGCGCCGAGGCCAGGTAGAGACTGGAGGGATCGGCGGCACCACCCGCAACCGCCTCCGCCGCCATGTGCGCCGATCGATAGTCGGTGGCCAGCCACGCAGGCAATGAGAGATCCAGGTGCGAGAGCAGCTCGCGAAAGTACCCCGACCAGCCGATCGCCACGCCGATATTCCCCACCGCATACTCGATGATGAGGTCCCAGCCGATGATCCAGGCGACCAGCTCCCCCAGCGATGCGTAGGCATAGGTGTAGGCCGAGCCCGAGATCGGCACCATGGCGGCGAATTCGGCATAGCAGAGCGCGGCGAAGCCACAGGTCAGGGCCGTCAGCAGAAAGGAGATGACGATTGCGGGCCCGGCGCCGGGCCGGAGCGGGTCTCCCACAATCGCCGTACCCGTGGTGGCGAAGATCCCTGCCCCGATGGTGGCTCCCACACCGAGCGCCGTCAGGTGCCACTTGTTCAGCGAGCGACGGAGTCCACCGCGCTCCCTGATATCGTCTTCGCAATCCTGGACGGATTTCCGGAGAAAGAACCGGCTCATAGTCCCTCGAAAGCGTGGAACCGCTGGCCGCGCGGCCGGAGCTGCCGGCGCGATGAGCGATGCATTGAAGCAGGAAACTGGCTAGGAGCTGCTCTTGCCCGGCAGGATGAAAGAGATCTTGGCTACCCCCGCAACCGAGCGTCCGTCGGGGGCCCGAGCCGGCGTGAAGCGAAACGCGCGCATCACCTCGTCGAACTTTTTGGCATACTCCCGATCGTTGATCTTGGGCTCGACCTCATAACGCTCGACGCGGCCATCGACCCGCACCCAGAACGTCACCATCAGGGACGCGCCGCGGAGCGCTTTCGGCGGTGTGTCGTACGGAAGCGGCAGCTCACGCGGTTCGGGTGGGCGGTGCGTTCCGCCCTCGCCGGCCCCACTCGCCCCGCCCTGGCCTGCGGTGCCGACCACGCCCACTCCTGCGGCTCGACCGGCCCCCGCGCCGCCACCGGTGGCGCCAGTGTCCGCCGCCGTCGACGCCTGGCCCGAGTCCGCCACCCCCGGCGCGGTATCCGCCGGCTCCAACAGAGCCAGGTCTGCGGGAACCGGCTGCGGAACCGGAGTCTGGACCAACTTGGGAGGAGGGGCCGGCGCCGTCACCCGGACAGAAGGCGGTGACGCAGGCTCAGGGATCGAAGGCAGGGTAATATACGCCACGCGATTTCTCCCGCCACCACCGCCGGAACTGTTTCCCGCCACGGCGGCGGCGCCCGGCGTACGGTCGCGGCTCCACAGGCGCTCCCCCTGCAGAACCAGCCCCCCGAGCACCAGACCATGCAGCAGCAGGGAAGCCGCCAATCCGCTGTAGTGCCGGCGGGTGCCTGGAAGCTTCAAACCTGGAGTCACTGGTGTGCGCGTAAAATCCTCGGTAAGGGTATTCGGTCAGGGAAGATAGTTGACTCAACCGCCTCGCTTCTTTCGGAGAGACGCCGCACATCCTCCGTAAAGCACGCGGGGACCGGTGAAGGTCCCCGCGGGTCATGGTCGCGCGCCTGCGATGCTCCTACTGCTGTTTCTTGTCGGCTTCCTTCGGGGTAAACCCGATGATCTGCACCCCGGCCCCACGCGCCACGTCCATCGCCTCGATCACGTCCTGATAGATCCGATTCTGCCCGGCCTTGATGAACAGCAGCTTAGCGGGCCGGGCATCGTAAATGGCGTGAATCTGGGTGTCCAGCTGGTCTCTTGGCACCGGCTGGCCGTTGATGGCATATCCACCATCATCCGCGAGCTCGAGCACGATCTGGCTCGGCGGGTTCTTGTTCACCGTGGGTGTGTCCGGCGGTGGCACCTGGACGTCCAGCGCCATCCGCGACAGCGGCTGGGTGATCATGAAGATGATCAGCAGCACCAGCAAGATATCGATCATCGGAACCACGTTCGGCTCCGACGAGAGGGCCCCGCGTTCTCCTCCGCCTCCACCGGCCATATCAGTCCTCCTTCTTCTTGGCGGGGAACAGACCCCCGGCCTTCGGCTCGGTGATCGCCGCCATCACCCGGACCCCAGCTCGGCGTGCGGTTTCCACCGCCTCCTGAACCTGGCCGTACTTGAGCTGATTATCCGCCTTGAAGTACAGGATCTTGTCCTCGGTCCGAGCGGCGAAGACCGACCGAAGCTGATCCTCCAACGCTCCCGCCGCGATGGGCCGCTGATTGAGGAAGTAGCGGCCTGCCTGATCGATGCCCAGCACCACCTCGTTATCGCCCTCGGGCCGCGGATCGAGGTTTTTGC